>JAXDGC010000352.1:0-6232 GCA_034665245.1 Solirubrobacteraceae bacterium
CGACGAACGCGATCTCGAGCGGCTCGCCGGCCGCGCGCCGCCGTGGCGGCGGGGCCCCGCCGGCGGGCAGCGTCACGCCGTTGGGCACGATCCGGTACTCGCCGCCGAAGAAGCGCCGCCCCGTCCATTCCGCGGCCTCGGACACGGCGATCCGCACGCGCACGCGGTTCATGTTGCGGCTCGATCCCCACAGCCACGCGACGGCGTGCGGAAGGACATGGTGCGAGTAGGTGTGGTAGGTGGCGACGACCGGCGCATCGGCGAGCGCGGGCGTCATCCAGCCGGTCAGGGGCGCGACCGGCTCGTGCAGGTGGACGACGTCGTAGCGACCCGCCTGCAGCTCGCGCCGGAGCGTCAGCGCCGCGAGCGGGGTGTTGGCGATGTTGGAGCGCGCGCCGTTGAACGGCCACGCGAGCGTCGGGCCGAGCGAGACCAGCCAGTCCGGGGCGCTCCCGGGCTCACCGTCGAAGGGCGCGATCACGCTCGGCTCGTGGCCTGCGGCGCGCAACTCGGCCGCCAGCGCCTCGATGTGGCGCGTCACCCCACCGGGGTGGCTCCACGAGTAAGGGGAGACGAGCGCGATCCGCATCATCCACGAGGGTAGAGATCAGACCGGCTCGAGCGTTGCCACAACGCCCGCGTGGTCGGAGGGCCAGAGGCCTGCGCGGAAGTCGCCGGGCTGATCGCCGACCACGAACGCCTCCGTCGCGGCGATGCCGCCGCGCGTGAGCACGAGGTCGATCCGGCCGCGGAGCGCGTCCCCCGGATCGTCGAGCGGGTGCGCGTGGCAGCAGGTGAGCCCGGCAGGGCCGTCCGGGTTGGCGCGCGTCCAGGCGTCGTCGAAGCCTGCCGCGAGCAGCGCGTCGTACGTCGGGCGGCCCGGGCGCGAGTTGAAGTCGCCGACCATGACGACCGGCAGCGCGGTCCGGGCCGGCCCGTCGACCAGCTCGCGGGCCTGCGCCAGCTGCACGGCGGCCGCGGCCGGCGGGCCGGCGACCTCGAGGTGCGTGTTGATGAAGCGGACGCTGGCGCCGCGCAGTCGCACGTCGACCGACATCCACCCGCGGGCGAGCGCGAAGGTCCCGTGCGCGGTGTGCAGCGGCAGCGTGGTGGCGAAATCACCCGTCTGCAGGTTCGACAGCGTCAGCTCGCCGCCCTCCGGGTCCTCGCGCGCGAGAATCGCCTCGCGGTCGGTCAGCCCGACGTCGAAGCCGGCCGCGCTCGGCAGCGCGACGTCGCCGTTGGCCTTGGCGCCGACGCGGCGGTAGCGCAGGCCGCGGCGCGCGAGCTCGGCCTCGAGCAGCTCGAGATGGTCGGAGGCGACCGCGTCGTCCGCCCGCCACACCGCCGCCTCCTGCAGGCCGATGAGGTCCGGCAGGGTCGCTTCGACCTCGTCCGCGAGGGCGACGGCACGCGTCGCGAAGTCCGTGCGCTGGACGACCCCCGGCGGCGCGCCCGGATTGAAGATCGCCGCCACGGCGGCCGGGAGCGCCGCCGGCCCGTCGGGTGCGGCCAGCGCCTTGTAGGCAGGCGTCAGGTCGGCGCCGAGGAAGAGATTGCGGGTCATCACTCTCATGAGAAATCGCCACGGTACCCGGGTCCCGGTGAAGGGAAGATGAAGCAACGAGGGGTCGAGGCGGCTACCGTGCTGTGCCCGCGCATCGCGCCGACCCCAGAACCCGAGCAAGGCTCCCTTTGGCGATCGCACCGTACGAACGCGGCATGGCCGCTGCACCGCAGGCCCACGGCGACGCGCCACCGTGGCGCGCCGTCGCGGCCGGACCGGCCGTGGCCGCCGTCACGCTCGTTGCGGCGCTCATCACCACGAGCGCGGCCGGAGTGCCGCTGCGCGACCCCGCCGGCGTCAGCCTCCGGCGCTTCACGATCGCGGCGGCGCTGGTCGCGGTGCTGGTGGGGCTCGACATCGCCTTCCGCGCCGGCCGCGCGCGCTGGACCGCGGCGCGGCTCGGCGCGGTCGTCGCCGCCCTGGTCAGCTTCTACGTCACCTACCTGGCCTACCGCAACCTCAAGAGCGTCGTGCCGCTGCTCCGCCCCGACGAGCTGTTCGACCGCCGGCTCGCCGACCTCGACCGCATCCTGTTCGCCGGCAGCGACCCCGCCTCGCTTCTCCACAGCGTGCTCGGCAGCGGGATCTCCGCGCACGTGCTGTCGTTCGTCTACGAGCTGTTCTTCGTGTTCGTCCCGGTCGCCCTCGCCTTCGCGCTCGTCGTCCTGCCCGACCTGCGGGCGGGCCTCTTCCTCACGACCGCGCTCGCGTTCAACTGGGCGCTGGCGGCCGCCAGCTACTTCCTGCTGCCGTCGCTGGGGCCGATCTACGCCGAGCCGGCCGACTTCGCCCATCTTCCCCACACCGGCGTGAGCGGGCTGCAGAGCGCCCTGCTCGACGCGCGGATCGAGTTCCTCCGAGACCCGTCGGCGGCGGGCGGCGCGCAGAGCATCGGCGCCTTCGCCTCGCTGCACGTCTCGATCTTCTTCACCGCGGCGCTGGCGACCCACCTGCTCGGGCTCGGTCGCTACGTGAAAATGGGTATGTGGCTCCTGTTCGCCCTCACCGTCGCCGCCACCCTCTACTTCGGCTGGCATTACGCCATGGATGACCTCGCGGGCCTGGCCATCGGCGTGATGGCGCTCGCCCTGGCCCGGGCGATCATCGGGATCGACCTCCGAACCTCGCGGCGGCGGCTGCCCGCGCCGAGCCCCTCCGCGGCCTGACGATGGCATCTCGGACGCTCCTCGAGCCCGGCCGCCAGACCCGACCCCGCCGCGAGCCGGCCCACCCCGTCGCGGCCGTGGCGCAGCCGCGCCGGCGCAGCGTGCTGGCCGGCCCGATCGTCGCCGGCTTCCTGGTGATCGTCGGGCTGGTCGCGACCGACGCGGCGGGGGTGCCGCTGCGCGACCCGGACCACGTCGCCGCGCTCTACTTCGTGCTCGTCGGCTTCGGCGTGGCGGTGCTCGTCGGGCTCGACATCGCCGTGCGCGCGGCCAGGAACGAGGGCACGCGCCGCCCGTCGCGCGCCGCGCTGCGCAGCGTCCGGCGCGAGCGCTGGACCGCGGGGCGGGCGGTCGCGGCGGGCACGGCCCTGGCCAGCTTCTACGTCACCTACATGGCGTACCGCAACCTGAAGGCGATCGTCCCGCTGCTGCGGCCGGGAGACAGCTTCGACCGCCGCCTGGACGATCTCGATCGCGCCCTCTTCGCCGGCCACGACCCGGCGGCGCTGCTGCACAGCCTCCTCGGCGTCGGGATCTCGACGCAGATCCTGTCGACCGCGTACGCCGCGTTCATCGTCTTCCTCCCGCTCTCGCTCGCCGTCGCGCTCGTCTTCTCCCGCGACATCCGGGCCGGCCTCTTCTATGCGACCGCGCTCTCGGTCAACTGGGTGCTCGGCGCGGCGAGCTACTTCCTGCTGCCGTCGCTGGGGCCGATCTACGCCGAGCCGGAGGCCTTCGCGCACCTCCCCCACTCCGAGGTCACCCGCCTCCAGGACGTCCTGCTCGACCAGCGCGTCGAGTTCCTCCTCCATCCCACGACCGCCACCCCGCAGAGCATCGCGGCGTTCGCTTCCCTGCACATCTCGATGAGCCTGACCGCCGCGCTGGCGGCGCATCTGCTGGGGCTCGGGCGGCGGGTGAAGATCGCGCTGTGGAGCTGGCTCGCGCTCACCACGCTCGCGACCGTCTACCTCGGCTGGCACTACGTGCTCGACGACCTCGGCGGGCTCGTCATCGCGGTCGGCGCCCTCGCCGCCGCTCGCGCGCTCACGGGCATCGACCTGCACGCGGCGCGGCTCACGCCCCGCGAGGCTCGGCCGGCGTCCGAGTGACGCTGGGCGCTCGCGGCGCCATCCGCGCGACGAGCAGCGCCAGAGCGGGGAGCACGACGGCGGCCGTGGCGAGCAGGAACCAGGCGGCGCCCGCGTCGGTGCCCTCGCCGATGCCGTGGGCGACCCCGAGGAGCCAGGCCAGCGCCGTGAAGCGGTGCAGCCGCCGCCAGCGCGCCGGCCCGATGCGCCCGCGGGCGTAGTACGACAGGCCGAGGATGATCAGGCCCCAGCCGGCGACGATGCCCATCGTCGTCCAGACGCGGGCGTAGGAGGAGACCAGCGGCAGCGAGATGTCGGCCAGGCTGGGGCTCATATAGCTGTCGCCGAGCAGCGCGAGCGCGTGGATCAGCAGGGCCACGATGGTGGCGAGGGACAGCGCCTCGTGCGTCACGCGGAGATCGGGGCCGCGGCCCTTGAGCAGCCGCCCGCCCATCAGGAGGCCGAGTGACACCGCCGCGGAGGACGCGAGCAGCGCCGCGACGCCCGCGGCACGGCTCGTGATCCAGAAGAAGTGCTGGCCCAGGGCGGCGGCGAGCGGGATCATGACTGCGAGGTCGTCACGGGGGCGCTCGCGGAGTTGTCCGGCGTCGCGGTCGGGGTGGCCTTGGTGGTGCCGGCGGAGGACGAGCTCTGCGCCGAGGCCGTCGTCGTGGTCTGCGCGGGCACGCCCATCGGGCCCTCGAAGGCGATCACACCCCACGCGAGGACGAACGACGCGAGCGCCCCGGCCACGACCCGCCGGCGGAGGTTGGAGACGCGGCGCGCCCGCGCGGCCAGGCGCGCACGACCGGCAGCCACGCGATCGGGGGGAGGTGGAGTGGACATGCGACGAAGCTAGGGTCGCGCCGTAAAGCCCCCGTGTGAGGATCCTGAGAGTTCCCTGAGCGCTGCCGGCGAGCGCCGGCCATCAGCCGCTGCAGCGGACATGGGCAGAATGGGGCGATGGACATCGAGGCCGCGATGGCGGCGGTGCAACAGCGTTACGCGGACTGGCTCGCCGAGCACGGCGCGGCGTCGTCGGAGGGGGTGGGCTGGAACGACCCGGTCTCGCAGTCGCTGCACTTCGACCTGCTCGCCCAGGTGATGGAGGGCGACGAGCCGGTGGCGGTCGCCGACTTCGGCTGCGGCACCGGCGCGCTGTTCGCCCACCTCGCGACACGCGCGACG
Source organism: Solirubrobacteraceae bacterium (assembly GCA_034665245.1). Taxonomy (GTDB): domain Bacteria; phylum Actinomycetota; class Thermoleophilia; order Solirubrobacterales; family Solirubrobacteraceae; genus DASQFQ01. The sequence continues at coordinate 5,013 of JAXDGC010000352.1, forward strand.
CCACCGCCGCTCGGCGCCTACGTGGGCTACGACCTCGTCCCGGCGATGATCGACGCCGCGCGCGAGCTCCATACGGATCCGCGGGCGCGCTTCGAGGTCGGCACCGAGGTGCGCGAGGAGGTCGATTACGTGCTCGCGTCAGGCGCGTTCGCCCTGCGCGCGGAGATCACCGACGAGGACTGGGAGGCACACGTCCAGGGCGTGCTCCGCGGGCTCTGGGAGCGCTCGCGCCGCGGGCTCGGATTCAACCTCGTGATCCGCGGCACTTCGGTCGTCGAGCCGGCCATCTACGCCGGCGACCCGGAGATGTGGGCGCGCTGGTGCTCGAGCGCGCTGCCGGGCGCGCTGGTCGCGCTCCGCTACGGCCCACCGCTGCCCCACTTCACGGTGCTGGTGCGGCGCGGCCGGTAGCGTTCCGGGCGTGCGGGGGTTCGGAGCCAGCTTCTACGACTTCGTGCTGTGGCTGCACGTCATGGCGGTGGTGATCGCGTTCGGCGCGCTCTTCGCCTATCCGGTCTTCCTGGCGGTCGTCGCGAAGGCGCCGATCGACCGGCGCGCGACGTTCCACCAGGCGCAGATCGCGTTCAGCAAGCGCGTGACGGGCCCGACGATCGGCGTGATCCTGCTCGCCGGGATCTACCTCGCGACCGACGCCGACCTGTGGTCGGAGATCTGGGTCACCGTCCCGTTCGTGCTGCTGTTCGTGATCGCCGGGCTCGGCGCCACGCTGCTGCGCCGGGGCGAGGAGCGCCTCGTCGTGACGTCCGAGGCGGGTGACGAGGCGGGCTACGCGGCCGCCCTCGCCACCCTGCGGACCTGGACCTACGTGACGATCGCGCTGATCGTGATCGCGATCTTCTTCATGGTCGTCAAGCCCTAGACGACTGATTCCACGACCCCGCGGAGCTGTCGAACGTCAACGGCGCGCTGGGTAGGAGGCGGGAGCGAGCCGCCGCGAGGCGACGAGTGTCGCCTCGACCACCCAGGAGGGGGCAGAGACGACACTCGTGGCCGCCGGGCCGCTCCGCACCCACTCCTAACCAGCCGCCGTTGGCGTTCGCTGGGCTTCCACGATCCACGTTCGCGCCGCCGTGCGAGCCGTGGAGTCAATCGTCTAGGCCCGCGCGAAGCGCGAGAGCGTGCGCTCGGCGCTGATGCCCTGGAGGTGCTCGCGCCAGACGCGGTAGTAGGCGAGCTCCTCCTTCGTGCGCAGCGCGGGC
>JAXDGC010000353.1:0-3857 GCA_034665245.1 Solirubrobacteraceae bacterium
CCGAGCACGCGCACCTCGCGCGAGCGGATCGGCTCGAAGTTGTCGTTCTCGGGCTGCAGGCGCACGTGGTCGTCCTCGCGGAAGAAGCGCTTGACGGTCGCGTCCTCCCCCACGAGCGCGACGACGATCTCGCCGTCGGTCGCCGTGTCCTGCCGGCGCACGACGACGTAGTCGCCCTCGAGGATCCCGGCGCCCTTCATCGACTCGCCGCGGATCCGCAGGACGTACTCGCCCTCCTCCCCGCCCGCGAGCTCGGGCACGGAGACGTACTCCTCGATGTTCTCCTCAGCCAGGATCGGCTGGCCCGCGGCGACCTGGCCGATCAGCGGCAGGCCGCTCTGGCCGACGACGGACTTCACCGCGTCCACCACCCCGCTGGTCGCGCGGTCGAGCATCTCGATCGCGCGCGGCTTGGTCGGGTCGCGCCGCAGCAGCCCGGCCTTCTCGAGGTTGGCGAGGTGGGCGTGCACCGTCGACGACGACGCCAGCCCGACGGCCTTGCCGATGTCACGCACCGTCGGCGGATATCCGTACTTGGCCGAGTACTTCTTGATGAAGTCGAAGATCTCTTGCTGGCGCTTCGTCAGGTCCTTGCCGATGTCCATCCGATCGGCCTCCTCGGTCAGTCGCTGAGTGGTGATACGAACATGTGTTCGAGACAGTAGCGCTCCCCGAGGACGGACTCAAGCCGCCGGTCCAACCCACGCCGCCAGATGTTCGCCACGCGGCCAACCCGCCTCCCGCGGCGGGCGCCTACCGTAGGGGCGCATGGCCACCGAAGCCGCACGCCCCGCCGCGCCGCTCAGCTATCTCGGCGGGCGGTCGTTCGTCGACGACCGGGCGCTGCTGCTCGAGCGCTTCACCGCGGTGCTGGCCGCGAGCGAGGGAGAGGAGGCGGTCGCGCTCCACGAGCACGCCGCCGCGCTCGGGAAGCGCTCGCGCGCGGGCGACCACGCCGCGACGCGCACGCTCGAGGAGCTCGTCGCCGCGCTGCCGCTCGACGACGCCCAGGTGCTCATGCGCTCGCTCTCGCGCTGGTTCCAGCTCCTGAACCTGGCCGAGGACAACGAGCGCATCCGCCGCCTCCGCCGCCGCGAGCGGACGGGCGCCGGCGCGCCGCGCGCCGGATCGCTGCGCGCCGCGATCACGCACCTGGCGGAACGCGGTACGACGGCGGCCGAGCTGCGCGAGATGCTCGCCGGCGCCGAGCTCCGGCTCGTCATGACGGCGCACCCGACGGAGGCGCGGCGGCGGACGACGGTCGAGAAGCTCGCGCGCATCTTCGCCCGCCTGCGCGACCTCGACGAGCGCCCGCCCGTGCCAGGCGACGAGGCAGCCGCCGAGCGCGCGCTCGCGGGGACGATCCAGGAGCTGTGGGGCTCCGACGAGGTGCGCGCCGCCTCGCCCACGCCGCTCGACGAGGTCCACGCGGGCCTCGTCTACTTCGCCTCGACGCTGCACCGCGTCGTGCCGGAGCTCTACCGCGAGCTCGAGGCGGCGGTCGAGGAGGCCTACCCCGGCGAGGAGATCGCCGTCCCGCCGCTGCTCACGTTCGGCTCCTGGATGGGCGGCGACCGGGACGGCAACCCGAACGTCACGGCCGCCGTGACCGCAAAGGCGCTCGACATGATGCGCACGGCGTGCCTGCACCTGCTCGAGGGCCGGATCGACGTGCTGGCCCAGCGCGTCTCGCTCTCCGACCGGCTCGTGGCGCGCGCGCCGGAGCTCGACGCCGCGCTGGAGCAGCTCGCCGCGCACTTCCCCGAGGAGGCCGCGCGACTCGAGCGGCGCAACCCGGAGGAGCCCTACCGCCGTTTCTTCTCGCTCACGGCCGCGCGCGTGCGCGCGACGCGCGAGGGCCTCGCCGCCGGCTACGCATCTCCCGCGGAGCTGCTCGCCGACCTGCGCGCGGCACAGCGCTCTCTGCAGGCAGGCCAGGGCCAGTTCGTCGCCGGCACGCAGCTGCACGACGCGATCCGGCTGGTCGAGGTGTTCGGTTTCCACTTCGCCCGGCTCGACATCCGCGAGCACGCCGGCCGCCACGGCGCGGCGATCGCGGAGGTCCTCGCCGCCCTCGGCGTCCATGAGGCCTACGAGTCGCTCGCGCCCGCGGAGCGCAGCGCAGTGCTGGCGCGCGAGATCGCGCAGCGGCGGCCGCTGATCCCGTCGGACGTGAGCGGGCTGTCGGCCGAGACGCAGGAGGTCGTGGGCACGTTCCGCACGCTCGGCGAGCTGCTGCGCGGGCGCCACGACGGTGCCGTGCAGTCCTACGTCATCTCCGGCACCGAGGAGCCCGCGCACCTGCTCGAGGTGCTGCTGCTGATGAAGGAGTGCGGGCTGGCCGAGGCGGGAGGCGAGCGCGCGCGTCTGCGGATCGTGCCGCTGTTCGAGTCCGAGGACTCGCTCGAGCGGTCGGCCGAGACGCTGCGCGCGCTGCTCGAGCTGCCCGTCTATCGCACCGCGCTGCGGGCCGTCGGCGACGAGCAGGAGGTGATGATCGGCTACTCGGACTCGAACAAGGACGCGGGCTACGTCGCGTCGGGCTGGGCCACGTACCGCGCGCAGGTCGCACTGGCCGAGGAGCTCGAGCGCCACGGCGTCGCGTGGGTCTTCTTCCACGGCCGCGGCGGCGCGCTGGGTCGCGGCGGCGGGCCCGCCAACCGCGCGATCCACGCGCAACCGCCGGGCACGGTCGCGGGCCGCATGAAGATGACCGAGCAGGGCGAGGTCCTCTCTGCCAAGTTCTCGCTCCCCGAGATCGCGCACCGCGAGCTCGAGCTCACCGGCAGCGCGGTGCTCGTCAGCACCCTGGAGCCCGCGGCCGGCCCGGATCCGGAGCGGCTGGGGCGCTACGGCGCGGTGATGACCGAGATGGCACGGCGCTCGGCGGAGGAGTACCGCGATCTCGTCTACGGCGACCCTGGCCTCGAGGCCTTCTTCCATGCGGCGACGCCGGTCGACGAGATCTCGCGGCTCCAGCTCGGCTCGCGGCCGGCGAAGCGGAAGCCGTCGCGCAACATCGCCGACTTCCGCGCAATCCCGTGGGTCTTCTCGTGGACGCAGGCGCGGATCGTCCTGCCGGCCTGGTTCGGGCTCGGCAGCGCCCTCGACGCGGCCGCCGACGAGCACGGGCTCGACCTGCTGCGCGAGATGGAGCGCGAGTGGCCGTTCTTCTCCGCCCTCCTCTCCAACGCGGAGATGGCATGCGCCAAGGCCGACCTCGCCGTCGGCCGCCGCTACGCCGCGCTGGTCGAGGACCGTGAGGTGCGCGAGCGGATCTGGATCCGCATCGAAGCCGAGTTCGGTCGCACCTGCCATGCCCTCCTCGCGGTCACGGACCAGGAGCGGCTGCTCGCCCGCGAGCCACTGCTGCGCGCGTCGATCGACCGCCGCAACCCGTACGTCGACCCGATGTCGCTACTCCAGATCGAGCTCCTGCGGCGGTCCCGCGCGGCCGGCAACGGCGAAGACGAGGAACTCGCGCGAGCCAGCTTCCTCGCCATCAACGGCATCGCGGCGGGGATGCGGAACACCGGCTGAGCGACCGGGGCCGGTCTATACTCGCCTCCCCCTCGCGCCGATGGCGGAATTGGTAGACGCGCCAGGTTGAGGGCCTGGTCCACACTTAGTGGGTGGAGGTTCGAGTCCTCTTCGGCGCATAGGAAACACCTGCTCAGCGCGCTGTTTCGGCTCTAGCCGCAAGGCGCGCTGAGCGGTAGTTCAGGGTGTCGTCAACGGTCGTGGCAACATCGTGTTCCTCTAGCAGCTCGCGACGGCGCGCGGGCAATTGCATCTGCTCGAGCGGATGGCCATCCTTCGCGCGTACGCGGCGTCGCTTAGCCCGGGAGAGCGCGAAG
>JAXDGC010000354.1:0-8475 GCA_034665245.1 Solirubrobacteraceae bacterium
TAGGCGCGCTCGCGGGCGGCGGCCGCGGGCGGCATTAGCCGCCGAGCCGCGACGAGTGTCGTCTCGACCGGCTCCTGGCCCATCGAGGCGACACTCGTGCAAGCGGGGCGGTTCGGACCCACCTCCCACCCAGCCGCAGTTGACGTTCGCCGGCGGCTCCTAGGCAGGCGGGATGTTCTGGTTCAGGCTGAACACGTTGTCGGGGTCCCAGTCGCGCTTGACGCGCCGCAGCCGCTCGAACGTCTCGGCTCCGTAGGCGGCCCGCACGCGCTCCGGGCCCTCCTCCTCGAGCGCGTTCACGTACACGCCGCCGGTGCTGTACGGACGCGCCGACTCGAACACGTCGCCGACCCAGGCGCGGTGCGGCTCGGGGTCGGCCGCCGGGTCGTCCCAGAGGCCGATGATCCACAGCAGGTTCGCGGCCGACCGGTGGGCGAACGCCGTGGCGCCGGCCGGGACCCGCTCGATCGCGCCGCCCATGCGTGCCGTGATGACGTGGCTCATGGGCGAGGACACCTGCGCGAAGCGCTCCACCAGGGTGTCGATGAGGCCGTCGTCGAAGCCGCGCAGCCAGTGCGACTTCGAGTAGTGCCCGAGCCCGTGGCGGGTGTCGTCGTCGATCATCGACTGCAGCACGACGTACGGCATCGGGCCCACGAGGTCGAACGCGGGGCCGAGCTCGCGCAGCGGCTCGAGGTCGGCGCGCGCCTGCTCCTCGCTGCCGACGTGGACGGGCGCCAGCAGGAGCGCCGGCTTGCCCTGCAGGTGCTCGGGGAACGGCGGGTGCTCGGGCACCGTGAGCAGGATCTCGTGGATGCTCAGCTCGTCGGGCGCGCCGGCCATCACCGCGCGGCTCGCCCGCATCACCTCCGCGGCGCGCTCGATCGGGTACACCAGCGGCCCGGCGTAGACGAGCGGCCCGACCCCGTGGAGCGCGAACTCGAAGCGCGTGACGACGCCGAAGTTGCCCCCTCCGCCGCGCAGCGCCCAGAACAGGTCCGGGTGCTCGTCCGCGCTCGCCGTCACCGTCTCGCCGCCCGCGGTCACGACCTCCGCGGCGACGAGGCTGTCGATCGTCAGCCCGTGGGCCCGCATCAGGTAGCCGACGCCCCCGCCGAGCGTGAGCCCGGCGACGCCGGTGTGCGAGACCTGTCCCGCCGGCACGGCGAGGCCGTGCTCCTGGGTCGCCCGGTCGAGGTCGCCGAGCAGCGCCCCGCCCGCCACGAGCGCGCGCCGGGCGGCGGCGTCGACGGTCACCCGGCGCATGGCCGAGAGGTCGACGACGATCCCGTCGTCGACGGTCGACAGGCCGCCGACGCTGTGCCCGCCGCCGCGGACCGCGAGCGGGAGGCCGAGGTCCACGGCCGCGACGACCGCGGCAGCGACGTCGTCGGCGTCGTGGCAGCGCAGGACCGCCGCGGGACGCCGGTCGATCGAGCCGTTCCACACGCGCCGCGCCGCCTCGTAGCCGGCGTGGCCGGGCTCGACGATCTCGCCGGTGAAGCCTCGCGGCCGCAGCCCGCGCCGCAGGTCTGCCGAAAGCGTCTGGACCTTCATCTCGTCTCCTCGGTCGGTCGGGAGGACGAGCATCGCCCGCTCGGGGGCGGTCGTTCGTCGGGGGAATCCCCTATCCGGGGCCGGGTTCTCCGGCGAGCCGCTCCACCAGGCCCGGGCCCTCGCGCGCCATCCGCGAGCGCGGGACGACGAGGTCGAAGCCGGCCGCGTCGGCCCGGCGCTTGGTGTCGACGTCGACGTGCGAGTAGACGCCGAGCGTGCGCGTCTCCCCGAGCTCGCCCGCGGCCCGCAGGCCTTCGACGACCGCCACTCCGTCGAAGCCCGCGCTGCCGAGGTCGACGATCAGGACCGCGGCCCCGTCGGGGCGCGCCTGCTCGGCGGTCCCGGCGAGCTGGGCCTCGTGACCGGCCGCCCGCAGCATGCCGAGCACGTTGGACCCCAGCAGGAGGTCGTCGAAGAGCGCGACGACGGAGGCCACTATTGGGCTCGGCGGCGGCTGAACTCCCGCCGCACGGACTCCGGGCGCCCCCACATCTGCGTCGTCTCGACGCGGCCCGTGCGCAGCTCGCGCAGCACGAGCTCGCCCGCGATGCCCTGGTCGTCGAGCAGCTTCAGCGTGCCGTGCGTCGGGGGCGCGGCGGCCGCGTGGCCGAACTGGTGGGCGACCATGATCCGCCAGTGCCAGTCGTGGTGGGAGTAGGGCTGCGCGTTGACCTGCACGAGCAGCGTCGCGGCGTCGATGTAGCGGTCCTCCTGGACGCGCAGGTCGAACTCGAGGTCGGTCCAGTCCGACGGCAGCGAGTCGACGATCTCCTGGAAGGTGTCGGCGAGGGCCATGATGGAGCCGTGGAGTCTGGCAAACCCGAGGATCCCCTCGCACCCGCCCGCGGCCAGAGCCTCGACGGCCTGCTCGCGCTGCTCGAGCAGCTGGAGGGCGAGGAGGAGGCCGAGGTGGTGCGCGGGGCGCTCGCCGGCGGGGTGCCGCCGGCGATGGTGCTCGAGGAGCTCCAGCGCGAGGTCGAGCGCCGATTGATGCGCACCCGCCAGTTCTACGATGGGTGGACGTGAGCACGGTCACCGACACCCTCGCCGGCGAGTACGGCGCGCTGACGGAGCGCTGCGGGCTCGTCGATCGCTCCGAGCGCGGCAAGCTCGCGCTCACGGGCGGTGAGGCGAGGGAGTTCCTGCACGGCCAGGTGAGCAACGACATCGAGGCGCTCGAGCCCGGGCAGGGCTGCTACGCGGCCTTCCTCACCCCCAAGGGCAAGATGCTCGGCGACCTGCGCGTCCTGAACTTCGGCGACGAGCTGTTCCTCGACACCGAGCGGATGTCGCTGCAGGCGCTCTTCAACATGATCCGGCGCTACAAGCTCGGCCGCGCGGTCGAGCTGCACAAGCGCACCGTCGAGCGCGGGCTGCTCTCGCTCGTCGGCCCGGATGCGCGCGCGGCGGCGGGCGCCGAGGCGCTCGGCGCCGACGAGCACGCCAACGCCGCGTCCGAGATCGGCGGGGTGCTGGTGAGGCTCGTCGCGACCGCCGGCGGGGTCGATCTGATCTGCGACGCGGAGCGCACCGCCGACCTCAAGGCCGCGCTCGACCTGCCCGAGATCTCGGAGGCGACGGCGGAGGTGGTCCGCGTGGAGAGCGGCCGCCCGCGCTACGGGCTCGACCTCGACGAGTCCGTGATCCCGCAGGAGGCGGGCCTCAACGAGCGCGCCGTCTCCTTCACCAAGGGCTGCTACGTCGGCCAGGAGACCGTCGCGCGCCTGTACTACCGCGGCAAGCCGAACCGCCACCTGCGCGGGCTGGTGCTCTCGGAGCCCGCGGCGACGGGCGATCTGCTGCGGCTCGGCGAGCGCGAGGTCGGCCGCCTCGGCTCCTCCGTGCTCTCCCCCGCGCGCGGCCCGATCGGGCTCGCGATCGTGCGCCGCGAGGCGGCGCCGGGCGACACGGTCGCGGTCGGCGACGACGGCGTGACGGCCACCCTGGTGGAGCTTCCCTTCCAGGCGTAAGATCCTGCGCATGACCTGGCACGTGCGTGTGCTCGTCATCGCCAACGTGACGGCGAACTCGCCGGACCTGCTCGCCGCGCTCAAGGAGCGCGCCGATCGCGGGCCGATCGATCCGACGCTGCTGATGCCCGCCGCCCGCAACGGCTTCGCCGGCCGCGAGGAGGCGCAGGAGCGACTCGACGAGGCGCTCGCCCGCTGGCGCGAGGCGGGCTTCGAGGCCAAGGGCATCGTGGGCGATCCCGACCCGGCCGTCGCGGTGCACGAGGCGTGGGATCCGCGCGCGTACGACGAGGTGATCGTCTCGACGCTCCCGGGCCAGAGCTCGCGCTGGCTGCAGTCCGACCTGCCCCACCGCGTCGCTCAGATCACCGGCCTGCACGTGACGCACGTGCCGTCGCGCAAGCGCCCGGAGCCGCGCACCGGCCCGCCGCCGGAGCGCAAGAAGCCCGCGCTCGGCCCGCTCACGCTGCGCGCGCCGCACTCCCGCTGACCCATTCGGCCAGCGCGGCCGGGTCGGCGCCCGGGCGCAGCTCGCACACGCGCGCCTCGTGCGCGGCGAGCCACAGGCCGACGATCCGCGCCTCGTCGATCTCGTCGGGGTGCAGCCAGCCGCCGAGCTCGGGCCGCGGTGCGGCGCGCAGCGCGTCGGCGGTGCGCGAGGCAAGCTCCGCCGGGTCCTCCGGCAGCGCGCCCCAGTCCACGACGCGACCGCCGACGACCCAGAACGCGTCGCGGCGCGCCGGGTCGCTCGGATGCGCCGCGAGCACGAGCCGCGAGCCCGCGTGGACCGCGCGCATCATCCCGCCCAGCCGCGCCAGCAGGGTGCGCATGCGCGCGTGGCGGCGGCGCAGCCAGGCGGCGCGCTCGTACCGGCGATCGGCGGACGCCGCGCGCATCTGGCGCTCGATGTGGTCGAGCAGCGCCGCGCCGCCGTCGTGCTCGCCGGCGAACAGGCCGAGCGCGGCGTCGAGGCGCTCGCGGTAGAGGTTGGGGTCGAGGTCGCGCAGGCACGGCGACAGGCAGCGGCCCATCTGGCCGTAGGCGGAGGGGTGGTCGCGGCGCGGCAGGGTGCGCCCGCAGTGGCGCAGGCCGAACAGCGAGTTGAGCTGCTCGACGAGCTCCGCGGCGGCGGCGCGGCCGCGGACGGGCCCGACGGTGACGCTGTGCCCCGCGGCGGGCTCGGGGGCGACCTCGAGGATCGGGAACGGGATGTCGAAGCGGCAGCGCAGGTAGACGTAGCCGTCGGGCGTGCGCTTGAGGCGCTTGTTGCCCGGCGGGCGCAGCGCCTTGATCAGGCGGTTCTCGAGCACGAGCGCGCCGAGCTCGGAGTGGGTGGACTGGTAGTCGACGTGCTCGGCCTCGCCGGTCCAGTCGCCCGGCGTCGTGAAGTGGGCGCGCGCCCGTGTCCGCAGGCAGACGGACTTGCCGACGTAAAGCGGGCGGCCGTCGGCGTCGCGGAACACGTAGACGCCCGGGTCCTTGGGCAGGCCGGAGATGTCGGGCCGCGTGTGGCGCGGGCGCTTCGCCGGGGGCGTGCGGCTGCGCGTCGTCGCCGGCCGCCGGGCGCCGAGCAGCGCGACCGCCTCCCCCACCGTGGTCGCGTGCGCGCACAGCTTCGAGAACAGCGCGCAGAAGACGCGCGCGCACGTCTCCGCGTCGGGCAGCGCGCGATGCACGCCCTCGACCTCGATGCCGAGCGCGTCGGCGAGCGCGGCGAGCCCGCGCCGGCGCTGCAGCGGCGCGAGCCGCCGCGCGAGCGCGACCGTGCAGAGGACGGGCGGATCGGGCCAGGTGAGTGCCGCGCGGCCGAACGCCTGGTGGAGCACGCGCGCGTCGAAGCGCGCCGAGTGCGCGACCAGCACGCGCCCGCGCATCCGCGCCGCCAGCTCGGGCAGCACGCGCTCGGGCGGCGGCGCGGCCTCGACCATCGCCTGTGAGATCCCGGTGAAGCGCTGGATGCCGCGCGAGAGCGGCTGCGACACGCCGACCAGCGAGCTCCAGCGCTCGTGCAGCTCGCCGCCGCCGACGAGCACCGACCCGACCTCGGTCAGCTCGCACTCCTCCTTGCCGAGCCCGTTGGTCTCCGTGTCGACGGCGAGGAACTCCGCGGTGAGCAGGGGTTGTGCGGCGAGGTCGTGCACGAACGGTCCTTCCTACGCCCTGCTCCGGACGCCGTGCACGTTCGCGTTCAGTAAAGGGTATCTTTGCCTCCGTGTCCGGGGGAAGGGTCTACGGATGGATCGCGCTCGCACTCCTCGCTCTCGCGGGCTGCGGCGGCGGCGGCGACTACGCGAACAAGCCGCGCCCGCCGGCCCCGATCAACGTCACCGCGGCGATCACCGACTCGCGTGTGAGCGTGTCGCCGCGCACCTTCGGCGCCGGGCCGATCGTCCTGATCATCTCCAACCAGTCCTCCTCCGCCCAGAAGGTGACGTTCCAGACCGACGAGCTCGGCGGGTCGCAGCCGGGTCGCAAGTTCAACACCACGCCGATCAACCCGCGCGCCACCGCGACGCTGAAGGTGGACGTGCGTGAGGGCAACTGGAAGCTGAGCACGGCCGACGGCGGCATCCGCGCCGCCGCGTTGTCGGTCGGCCGCAAGCGCAAGTCCTCCCAAGGCGACCTGCTGCTGCCATGAGCGCGCGGCGCGCCCTTCTGGCCGCCGGGCTCGCGGCAGTGCTCGCCGCGCTGCTGGGCGCCGCTCCGGCCGCGGCGGAGAAGACGGCGTCGCAGCGCTTCTTCGAGCAGCGGCTGCTCGCCGACCGGCTCACGAGCGACGCGATCCAGACGCTGCTGCAGTCGGGCGGCGGCTTCGTCGACCGCGGCGTCGTGTTCCGCGACCTCACGGGCGACAAGCGCGACGACGCGGTCGTGCGCGTCCACAGCGGCGGCGCGGCGGGAGTCGTGGCGGTCTACGTGTTCTCTACGGCCAACCGCAAGGGCGGCAAGCTCAAGGCGGTGTTCCGCTCCGAGAACCTGATGCGGGCCTCGACCCGCGTGCTCAAGGGCGTGCTCTCCTACCGCACGTCGCGCTACGAGCCCGGCGACGAGCTCTGCTGCCCGGCGCGGATCACGCAGTCCACGCTCGCCTGGAACAAGCGCGAGCGCCGGATGCGGGTGAAGGAGCGCGTCACCTTCACGCCCCCGCCCCAGGCCCAGGCCCCGCCCGCGGCGCCCTGATCACAGCTCGCGCGGAGTCACCGCGACGGCGAGCTCGCCACCGTTGCGCATGACGGTCAGCTCGCAGTCGCGGCCGATCCGCTCGCCGGTCAGCAGCCGGTGCATGTCGTCGACGCCGCGGACGGGCAGACCGTCGATCGCGACGACGAGATCCTCGGGCCGCAGCCCGGCGGCGGCCGCGGGGGAGTCCTCGGTGACCTCGACCACCTCGACGCCGCGCTCGCGGCCGACCGCGGCGGCGACGCGCGGCGGCAGCGGGCGGGTGCCGCCCGCGATGCCGATCATGGCCCGTCGCACGCGACCGTCGCGCATCAGCGCGGCGACGATCCCGCGGGTCGTCGCGTTGATCGGCACGGCGAGCCCGAGCCCGACGCCGGCCACCGCGGTGTTGATGCCGACCACGCGGCCGTGGCCGTCGACGAGCGCGCCGCCGGAGTTGCCGGGGTTGAGCGCCGCGTCGGTCTGGATGACGTCGTCGACGACCCGCATGGTCGCGCCCGCGCGCGTCGGGAGCGAGCGCCCGAGCGCGGACACGACGCCGGCCGTCACCGAGCCGGAGAAGCCGTGCGGGTTGCCGATCGCGACCACGAGCTGGCCGACGCGCAGCTCGGCGGCATCGCCGAGCTCGGCCGGCGAGAGCCCCTCGCCGTCGGCGCGGAGCAGAGCCAGGTCGGAGAGCGGGTCCATGCCGATCACGCGCGCGCCGAACTCGCGGCCGTCGGTGAACGCCGCGCGGATGCGCGGTCGCCCGCGGCCCGCGACGACGTGGGCGGAGGTGAGCATGAACCCGTCGGGGGTGATGACGACGCCCGAGCCGCCGCCGCGGCGGGCGACGCGCAGGTTGGCGACGGACGGCGCGAGCGTCTCGGCGACGTGGCTGACGACGCGCGAGTACGCGTCGAGCGCCTCGGACTCGCTCGGCAGGGCGCCGGGAGCGGCGGGCTGAGCGGGGTCCTGCAGTGTCACTTGCTGAATGCTAGCGACTCCAGCGCGTCACCCAAGCCTCAGGAGGGGGCGCAACGGCCGGCTCGCCGGCCCGAAGCGCCCTTTCCTGCCGCCCGCCGGAGGATGAGGCGCCCTGCGCGACGCCGGAATCGTCTTAGTCAGAGCGGACGTATCGCACGTAGTGGGTAACCCACAAAACCATGGACAACCTCCTTGGCTGGCTGCCCCTCATCGGTCTGCTCGCCACCGGGATCGCGCTCGGCATCACCGCCCGCCGACTCGGACAACGGGGCCGGCGCGCGCTCTATCTCGCCCCGCTCGCAATCGCCGCCCTCTCCGCCATGCTCATCTGGCGCTCGCCGCCCTGCCAGGACTTCCTCGACGGCCCCTGCCAAGAAAACTGGGTCGGCGCGGCCGCCCTGGTCGGCGTCTTCATCGCGCTCCCCCTCACCATCCTCGCCGCCGCCACCCTCGCCCTCACACGCGCAGCCCAGGGAGCCCGCTCGACCTAAGTGCGCCGGATATCGCCACCTTCTCGTGGCATTTACGGCCGTCGCGCTCGGCTTCAGTCTGTTCGCGCTGGATCGAGCGATGAATTCACGCGAGGGGTTCGGTCTATACCGACATGAACGATAGAAAAGTAGTTCTCAAAATGGTCATGTCCCTCGACGGTTTTGCCACCAGCCCCGACGGGAGCCATGAATGGATGTTCGAGTGGTTCGGCGACGACTCGGGTGAGTGGAACCGCCGCGCGCTCGAGGAGGCCGGCGTCCACGCGATGGGCCGCCGCAGCTACGAGATCATGGGCCCGCACTGGGCCGCG
>JAXDGC010000355.1:0-3811 GCA_034665245.1 Solirubrobacteraceae bacterium
GCTAGGAGACCAGGAAGGGCTTGACGGCCTTGAGGACCTCGTCGGCGGTCGCCGGCTTGGCGAACGCGCCGGAGGCCGGGGCCTTCTTCGTGGCGAGGTTGAGGACGGCGGCGTGACGGGCCTCCACGGAGTGGATGGAGAGCGCCGCGGCGAGGATCTCCTTGTCCTGGATGTTCCCCGCCTGGCCCAGGTAGGCGTTGGCGCCGAGGTTCTCGACGGTCGTGGCGAGGGCCAGGATGGACTTCGCGCTGTCGAGCGGGAACTTCGCCTTCGGCTTGGAGGCCGGCTTGCCGCCCGCCTTCTTGATCAGCGCCATCAGCGCGTCGACGTGCTCCTGCTCCTCGGAGCCGAACCGCTTCGCGGTGTCGAGGAGCTTGCCCGTGAGCATGCCGCTCGCCGCCGCGTCGTTGTAGAACTGGGTCTCGACGTACTCGAGGGTGAGCGCGTAGTTGGCGATCCCGAGATCGCCCTTGCCGAACTGATCGGTGCCGGACGTGCTCGCCATCGGCGTGCTCGCGGGGGTGGCCTGGCTGCTCGCGCTCCTGCTGTCGCCGCCGCAGGCGGCGATGAAGGCCGCGAGCGAGGCCGCGACGCCCGTGCCGCCGGCCTGGCGCAGGAACTTCTTGCGCGAGGACGGGTCCGACGCGAGCTCGCGCACCGCGTTGGGTGCTTCAGGCATCTTGATTGCTCCTTCCGAGGTTGTGCATGACCCTGCATGCGGGCTCGCCTCCCCGCCGGATGCCTCGGCGGGCACAGTTGGCGCGCAAAGCGCGGTGATCCGCTCGAGCCCTCCGAGCCGCACACGCCGGCATGAGCCCACGCCTCCCCCTCGCCCTCGCGCTGCCGCTGCTGGTCGCCGGTTGCGGCGCCGACAAGGCCGCGCCGGCCGCCACCGCGCCGCGCGCGGCGACCGTCGCGATCGCCTCCTTCAAGTACAAGTCGGCCACCGTGCACATCCGCGCCGGCGGGAAGGTCGCGTGGGTCAACCGCGACAGCGCCGGCCACACCGCCACCTTCACCACGGGCCCATCCAGGCTCGACACCGACCGCCTCGAGCGCGGCGACCGCGCCTCGCTCACCTTCCCGGACGCCGGCCGCTACGCCTACGTCTGCGCCTTCCACGCCTTCATGAAGGGCGAGGTCGTCGTCGAGAAGTGATCCGGTCGCCCGGGAGCGACGCATCCCCTGGTGCAAACTTCGAACGAGAAGGAGACCGCCATGCCGTTCAGCGTCGGTCCGATGGAACTTGTGATCGTGCTCGTGATCGCCCTGGTCATCCTGGGCCCGAAGCGCCTCCCCGAGGCCGGCAGGGCCGTCGGCAAGGGCATGCGCGAGTTCAAGGAGTCGATCGCGGGCCGGTCGTCCGACGAGGACGACGAGACCGCCACCATCTCCGCCCCCATGGCGGCGGAGAAGACCCGCTAGCTCCCCGGCAGCATCCCGCGCGCGCGCAGCGCCTCGACCACCGCGCGAGCGCCGTCCTCGGCGCTGAGCGCGGTCGTGTCGAGCCGGACCTCCGGGTCCTCCGGGGGCTCGTAGGGGGAGTCGATGCCGGTGAAGTTCGCCAGCTCGCCGCGCCGCGCCTTGGCGTAGAGCCCCTTCGGGTCGCGCTCCTCGGCGATCTCGAGCGGGGTGTCGACGAACACCTCGAGGAACTCGCCCTCCTCCATCAGCGCGCGCGCCATCCGGCGCTCGGAGCGGAACGGCGAGATGAACGACACGATCACGATCAGGCCCGCGTCGGTCATCAGCCGGGCGACCTCGCCGATGCGGCGGATGTTCTCGACGCGGTCGGCCTGCGTGAAGCCGAGGTCCTTGTTGAGGCCGTGGCGGACGTTGTCGCCGTCGAGCATGTAGGTGTGGCAGCCGAGGCGGTGCAGCTCGAGCTCGACGAGGTTGGCGATCGTCGACTTGCCCGCGCCCGAGAGGCCCGTGAACCAGAGGACGCTCGGCGTCTGGCCCTTCGCCGCCGCCCGCGCGGTTTTGTCGACGTCGACCGCCTGCCAGCGCAGGTTGGCCGAGCGGCGCAGCGCGTAGCGCAGCATCCCCGCGCCGACCGTGTCGTTCGAGATGCGGTCGATGAGGATGAACGCGCCCGTCTCGCGGTTCTCGTCGTAGGGGTCGAACGCCACCTGGCGGTCGAGCTCGAGGTCGCAGACCCCGATCTCGTTGAGCTCGAGCTTGGTCGCCGCGAGGTGCTCGCGCGAGTCGACATTGAGCTTGTACTTGAGCGGCGCGATCGTGGCGGTGGCGATCTGCGAGCCGATCCGCATCAGGTAGTTGCGCCCGCGGTACATGGGGTCGTCGGCCATCCACACGACCGTCGCCTCGAACTGGTCGGCGACGCCGGGCGGGGCGTCGGCGGCGGCGATCATGTCGCCGCGGCTGGCGTCGATCTCGTCCGCGAGCGTGAGCGTCACGGCCTGGCCGGCGACGGCGGCGTCGAGGTCGCCGTCGTAGGTGACGATCCGCTCGACGCGGCTGCGGCTGTCGCGCGGCAGCACGCGGATCTCGTCGCCGGGGCGCACCGTGCCGCCCGCGATCGTGCCCGCGAAGCCGCGGAAGTCCGAGCTCGGGCGGCTCACCCACTGGACCGGCATCCGGAACGGCGCCGCCTCCATGCGGTCGAGGTCGACCTCGACCTCCTCGAGGTAGCGCAGCAGCGTCGGCCCGTCGTACCACGGCATCCGCGCGCTCGGCTCGACCACGTTGTCGCCCGCGAGCGCGGAGACCGGGATGCAGGTCACGTCGGGGAGGCCGATCTCGCCGGCGAAGTCGCGATAGGCGGCCTCGATCTCGCGGTAGCGCGCCTCCGAGTGCTCTATGAGGTCCATCTTGTTGATGGCGAGCGCGACGCGGCGGATGCCGAGGAGCGCCACGAGGTGCGAGTGCCGGCGTGTCTGGCGCAGCACGCCCTTGCGCGCGTCGAGCAGGATCACGGCGCAGTCGGCGGTCGAGGCGCCGGTGACCATGTTGCGCGTGTACTGCTCGTGGCCCGGGGTGTCGGCGACGATGAAGTGGCGCCGCGGCGTCGAGAAGTAGCGGTGCGAGACGTCGATCGTGATGCCCTGCTCGCGCTCGGCGGAGAGGCCGTCGAGCAGCAGCGCGAAGTCGAGCTCGCCGTCGACGGTGCCGTCGCGGCGCGAGTCGGCCTCGAGTGCCGCGAGCTGGTCGTCGAGGATCAGCCCCGCCTCGAACAGCAGGCGCCCGATCAGCGTGCTCTTGCCGTCGTCGACCGAGCCGCAGGTGATGAAGCGCAGCAGGCTCTGCTCGCGCACCGCGCTCAGAAGTACCCCTCCTGCTTCTTCTTCTCCATCGAGGCGGCGGCGTCGTGGTCGATCACGCGGCCCTCGCGCTCCGAGGTCCGCGACGCCCGCATCTCCTCGACGATCTCGGCGACGGTCGTGGCGGAGCTCTCGACGGCGCCGGTGAGCGGATAGTCGCCGAGCGTGCGGAAGCGCACGCGCACCATCTCCGGGTGCTCGCCGTCCTCGAGCGGCATGCGGTCGTCGTCGACGAGCAGCAGCGTCCCGTCGCGGCGGACCACCGGCCGCTCGGCCGCGAGGTAGAGCGGCACGACCGGGATCTCCTCCCGCTCGATGTACTGCCAGACGTCGAGCTCGGTCCAGTTGGAGAGCGGGAAGACGCGGATCGACTCGCCGCGGCGCTTGCGCGCGTTGTAGAGGTGCCACAGCTCGGGCCGCTGGTTCTTGGGATCCCAGCGGTGCTGCGCCGAGCGGAAGGAGAACACGCGCTCCTTGGCGCGCGACTTCTCCTCGTCGCGCCGGGCGCCGCCGAAGGCCGCGTCGAA
>JAXDGC010000356.1:0-13405 GCA_034665245.1 Solirubrobacteraceae bacterium
CTGATCGGCCATCGCGTGGCCCTGCCGCGGCGTCGCGGCCTGCGCCTCCTCGACGTGTGGCAGCAGGGCGCCGAGACCCGGGACGACGTGCTCGGAGAACGCCATGATCGCGGCGCCCTCGACGGCGGCGGCCATCATGACGCCGGCCAGGGCCTGTCTCGACTCGCGGACCTCCAGCGTCTCGAGCGCGCGGCGGGCCGGGAGCGCCAGCTCCGGTGCGAGGTCGCCGAACCCGGCCGCGCGAGCGGCCGCAGCCGGATCGCGGCGGTAGGCCGACCGGAACTCCGGATCGGCGAGCAGCCGCTCGAGCAGGGCCGCGACCGCCGCCTGGCGCTCAGGCACCGCCGGTCTCCGTCAGCGGCGCCTCGGCGGCCGACAGGATCGCCGGCACCACGGCGGGCCCCCGGCTCGACCAGGCCTGGTGGAACATCGTCGCGAACGCGCCGATCCGGATCGGCACCATGACAAAGGTGAGCTGCAACACGAACAGCGGCAGCCGCCTGAGATCCCAGGGCGCGCGGCGAAGGTGCGCGATCTGGCGAACCCCGATGCTGGCCAGCATCCCGAGGTAGGCGAGCGGCAGCTCGACCGCCAGCGGCAGGGCGGTCGGATCGCCGCCACCGCGCGTGGCGTGGGCGACCCCGAACACCGCGACGGCATAGAGCGCGAACGGCGTGATGATGTCGGAGGCGAAGCAGACGAGCGCGACCGGCTTCCGCCACAGCCAGCGGAGGCTCAGCAACGTCTCGCGCTGGCTCGAGCGGCCCCAGCGCAGCTGCTGGCGCCAGAAGGTGCGCCAGTCCGACGGCGCGTCGGTCATCACTTCGGCGGTCGACTGGTAGACCGTCCGCCAGCCGTTGCGCAGCAGCTCGTTGGTCAGCACGCGGTCGTCACCGACGTGCTGCGGCACGCCGAGCACCGTCTGACGGACGAGCCGCGCGACCGCCGGCTCGAAGGCCGAGCGCCGGTAGGCGATCGTGCGGCCGGCGAGGCATCCCACCTGGCCGAACACCGATTGGGCGGGCACCGTCAGGTGGTAGCGAACATCCTCGATCCAGTCGGCCAGGCGCCGCACCGGGTTCTCGCCGACGTCGAAGATCGCCTGCTTGGGCGTCACGCCGCCGACCCGCGGATCGGCGAACGGGCGCAGCATCTCCTGCAGCGCGCCCGGCGCCCACACCGTGTCCGAGTCGAGGACCACGACGACGTCGGTCTCGGGATCGCTGGCGTGCAGACCCGCCTCGATCGCCGCCCGCTTGCCGGACTTGGGGATGCGCAGCACGCGGTCGCAGTAGTCGGCGGCGACCGCGGCGACCTCGGCGTCACCCCCGTCGACGACCGCGATGATCTCTGATGGCCGGTTGGCCAGCACGCTCTGGAGCGCGCGGCGAAAGAGCGGCTCCGGCTCGTTGTAGACCGGCACGAGCACGGTGGTCGACAGCGCCCGCGAAGGGGTGATCGACCACGGACGGTAGCGCCGCGCCGCGAGCGCCTTCGCGGCCCACAGCACCCAGACGTAGACGAAGAGCGCCATGAAGGGCGTGGCCGGCGAGACGCCGCTCCAGGTGTCCCGGAGGTCTCGAACGAAGGTGATCATCCCGGCACCCAGGAAACCCGCGCCCGCGAGGGTCCTCAACAACTGCCCGCACTCGGCTGAGTCGGGTTTGCGATCAGCCGCGACCGTCGTCCGCGGTGATCAGGCAGGCCGCTCGACCGAGCGCGATCTCCTGTTGAGCGGGGCCCCGGTCCCCGGTTCAGTGGCAACAGAACGTCGGGCATTCGGCCCGACTCGAGCCGAGGATGGATTGCAATGCCACATCAGCTGATGATTCGACTGCGACTGCCGCTCCTGCTTCTCGCAGCGGCCTTCGCGCTCGCGACGAGTGCAGGACCCGCCTTCGCCGGCGAGGACGACACCCCGCCGCCGCCCCCGCCGGCGCAGCCCGCGCCGATCCCCGTGGTCCCCCCGGCGGCGACTCCCGTCCCGCCCGCGCCGACGCCTGTTCCGCCGGTCACGCCGCCCGTGCAGCCCAAGCCCAAGCCGAAGCCCAAGGCCAAGTCCAAGCCCAAGGTCGTGCACAACACGCGCAAGGAGGTCCAGAACACCTCGAACACCTCCACGCCGGTCCAGCCGACGCCCGTCGTCGTGCGGCGCGTGCAGGCCGTGCAGGCCACCGCCACCCCCCAGGGCGGCATCCAGGCCGGTGCCGGCGGCACCGCTCCGCAGGGCGCGACGCATTCGTCCCTCCCGCTCGGCGTGGCGGCGCTGGTCCTGACGCTCCTCGCTCTCGGCGGAGCCTCGCGGCTGACACGCTTGCGCTCCCACCGCTAGCGCATCCCGGCCGGACACTCCCGAGGGGCGCCCTAGCGGGGGCGTCCCTCGGACCGTCCGGCAGCGGCCCCAATCCAGAGGACACGGATGCCCCCTCCCACCCGCCGGAGACGTACGGCTGCTGTGTGCGCTCCTCGCACCGGGGCGCCCCCGCACGGACCCCGGCTCGCGACACGGCGGCCGCGGCGGTCGCGAAGGCCGCCGCGCATCTCACTCCTGCGAACGCCTCGTGCGCGCTCCCTGATCCTGCTCGCGGTCCTGGGAGCCGTCGTCGGCGCCGCTGGGCTGTATGCCCGCGTCTACACCGACCTGCTCTGGTACGCCGAGATCGGCGACCAGGACGTCTACTGGACGACGCTGAAATGGAAGGTCCTCGCGTACGGCATGGTCGGAGTCGGCACCGCCGGGTTCATGCTCGTGCACCTGACCTTCGTCGAGAAGGTCATGGCGTCGCGCTTCGAGGAGCGTGCGAGGGTGCCGAAGGCGCTCCGGCGCATCGCGTATCCGATCGCCGCCGTCGCCGCCGGGGCGCTCACCGCGGCGTGGCTCGGTCGCGAGACGTCGTTGCAGATCGCACTCTGGACAGGGCGCAATGACTTCGGCGTCACCGACCCGGTGTTCCACCGCGACGTCGGATTCTTCGTCTTCACGCTGCCGCTCTACCAGCAGGCGGCCGATTGGCTGCTCGCGACTCTCGCGATCACCGGAGCGGCGACGGTCGCCGCGTACGCAGCAGCCGGAGGTCTCCGCAGGGAGCGTTCATTCGTCGTGGTACGCGGGGTACGCACCCACCTGCTCGTGCTGGGCGCGCTCGCGCTCGTCGTCCTGAGCTGGCGTTACCGGCTCGACCAGTTCGCACTCGCGCTGCCGCGGGCGGGCGCGGCACTGCCGGGCGCCGGATACACCGAGGCGCACGTGCGGCTGCCGGCGCTGAAGGTCCTGACCGGGGTGTCGCTCGGGGGCGCGGGCGTGCTGCTCCGCGCCGCCGTCGGACGCGTGCCGCCGCTCTCGATGGCACTGGCGGTCGGGCTCGCGCTGGTCGCGACGATGGCACCGGCCCTCGTGTCGCGCCCGCTCGAGCGCTATGTGGTCGAGCCTCAGAAGCTCACGCGAGAGCGGCCTTACCTCACCGCCGCGATAACCGCGACCCGCCGCGCGTTCGCGCTCGACCGCGTCGCGTCTCGATCCCCGACGGGCAGCGCCGGCCTGTCGGCCGCCGACATCGCGGCGAACCGCGAGACGGTGGCGAATGTGCCGCTCTGGGACTCGAACGTCCTGCGCCCGGCGCTGAACGACCTCCAGTCGCTCGGCCAGTACTACGGGTTCCCCAGCACGACGCTCGACCGGTACACCGTCGACGGCGCCGCGCGGACCCTCACGGTCGCGGCACGGCAGCTCGATCTGCAGGCGCTGGGAGCCGATGGGCGAGGGTGGACGAACCCGCGGTTCGCCTACACCCACGGCTTTGGCGCGGTGGCCGTCAGGTCGACGCAGACCGACAGGACGGGGCTCCCGGACCTCGCCCAGAGCGGCTTCGACTCCGGCCCGAACCCCCTCGGCCTGCGCGAGCCGCGCGTGTACTTCGGGGAGCAACCCGGCGCGACCCCGCCATACGTGGTCGTCGACAGCGGGCGCGGCGAGGTCGACGAGCCCGCCTCCGGGTCCCAGCAGCCGGACTATCACTACGACGGGCCCGGGGGAATCGCGCTGTCGGGCTTCCTGCGCCGGGCCGCGTTCTCGGCGCGCTTCGGGGATCTCAACCTGCTGCTGTCGGAGACCGTCACCGAGCGTTCGCGGATCCTGCTGCACCGCAACGTCGGGGACCGGCTGCGCACGCTGGCGCCGTTCCTGCGCTGGGAGGAGCGCCCGCAGACGGTCATCGTCAACGGACGGGTCGCGTTCCTCTTCACCGGCTACACGACCAGCGACCACTATCCGTACTCGATGCCGGTGCGCATGGGCCAGTCCCGGGTCAACTACGTTCGCGCCGCGGCGCACGCCGTGGTCGACGCCTTCAGCGGCGAGGTGAGCATCTACACGGCCGACTCCGTCGACCCGATCCTGCGGGCCTGGCGCACCGTCTACCCGGATCTGCTGCGTCCCGCGTCGGAGATGCCGCCGGAGTTGCGCGCCCATCTGCGCTATCCGACCGCGCTCTTCGACGCCCAGATCAAGGCGTACGCGACGTACCACGCGGAGGCGACCGCGTTCTGGAACGGCTCGGACGCCTGGGAGCGTCCACGTCAGCTGGCGGGACCCGTCGAGCGGGCCGGCGACATCCGTTTCCCGGCGCGCACCGGCGGCTCGAGGATGCGCCCGGGCTATGTCTTCGCGCGGCTGCCGGGCGAGCGGCAGGCGCGCGCCATGCTCGCGATGCCGTTCACCCCTCGCGGTCGCCAGAACCTCGTCGCCTACCTCGCCGGCTCGGTCGGTGACGACGGCCGGCCGCACCTCGCCCTACTCAGCCTTCCCCGCAACAAGCTGACGCTCGGACCGTCGCAGGTGACCCGCCAGATCCTGGCCACGCCCGAGGTGAGCCGGCGGCTGGAGCTCGCCAACCGGGAGTCACGCGACCTGGGCAAGACCTCGGTCGACCGCACCATCGTCGGCGTACCGAGGCTCGTGCCCGTCGGCGACACGCTGGTGCAGGTGCAGCCCGTCTACCTCGTCGCAGCCGGCAGCGGGGTGCCCCGGCTGCGGTTGGTGGCCGTGCAGGCCAACGGCCGCGTCGGCTACGGCGGCGACGTCGAGACAGCGCTGCGACGGACGCTCCCGCGCTCGTCGCGACGCCGGTAGCTGCGCCCGAGCAGCACGCTCACGAGCGGCCGCACGTGCGACCGCTCGGCGCTCAGCACGTCCAGCGCGAGCACCACGAAGCCAACCGCGAGCCCGAGCCGGGTCACGACGAACGGCAGCATCAACTGGAGCGCGAACAGCATCAGCATGATGGCCGCGTCGCCGCGGCTGAGGCGAAGGGTGATCAGCGACGCCACGGCGTAGAGCGCCACCCCGATCGAGAGCAACAGCTCGATCCGCTCACGTCCCGCGAGCGGCAGCGGGCCGCCGCCGGCGCCGGCGAGATAGGCGATCGGCAGCGTGCCGAGCGCGAGCGTGTACTGGCTCACGGCACCGGCGAGCAGCACCGCGATGCTCTGGCCGCCGCGGCCGTGCGTCAACAGGACGAAGGCCACGACGAGCTCGGGGACCTCGGTGGCCACCGGCACGAGCCACTGCACGAGCAGGTACGGGCTGACGCCGACGAGCGACCCGCTGGCGAGCACGGCGTCGCCGAAGGGGACGGCAGTGACGAGGATCACGGTGGCGGCGTAGCCCATGAGCCCGCCGACCCACCGCTGCCGCTGTCGCTTCGGCAGCGCCGCCAGCTGCTCCGCCAGGCCGATCGGCGGCGGCGACTCCCCGCCCGCCGCCGAGACGCGGCGGAGGTACAGCGCGTACAGCCCGATCAACACGCCGGAGTCGAGCAGCGTGAACCGCCCCAGCACGAAGCCGCGCAGCGCCCACAGCGCCGCGGTCGCCAGGATCGCCAGCTCGACGCGTTGCGCCTGCGCCAGCGCGACGGGCTGCACGCGGTCCCCCGGTCGCCAGCGCCGCGGCAGCAACGCGACGGCGGCCGGGAGCGCCACGCAGACGCCGAGCAGCAGCCGGCTCGCTCCGGTCAGGTTCGCCGTCACGTACTCGGTCCGGCCGACGAACGCGAAGTGGACCTCGACCACGTACTCGGGCAGGATCGCGACGAACGCGACCGCGGCCACCACCACGCCGTGCGCGACGTCGGCCTGCGCCGCCTCGCACGCCCAGGCCAGCAGGAACGCCGCAGCGACGACCGCGGTTCCATAGGCGAGCAGCTGCACCGGGTACGGGATGGCTCCGCCGCTCATCCGGACCAGGAGCCCGGGCACCGTGGCGCCTGCCGCGACGGCGAGCTTCTCCCGCCACGGAGATTCGCCGCTGTCGGGCATCACGCCAGCGCGACGGCGAGCACGACGAGAACGCAGGCGAAGAGGACGAAGACGGTCGCGGACGCCCACCACGCCACGCGCGCGCCGAGCGCAAGCATCGCGTCGGTCGGCGTGCGCGTCTCCGCCGGGCGCTCCTTCCGGCTCTCGGCCCGATGCGCGTACAGCAGGTCGAGCGCGACGAGCAGCGCGTTCTCACGACGTGCGCTCAGCCCCTCTTCGCGGAGATCCTGGAGCAGCGCGTCGACGTGCCGATGCCGCAGCGACTGGAGGGGCAGCGACCCCAGCTCGGCGTCGAGATGGCTGAGCGCGGAACGCAGGTCACGCAGCTGCGCGCGCGTGTAGGTCTCGCCCGCCGGGCCCCGAGCGCGGCCGTCCTCCGCCGCATGGACGAGCTCGGCGATGGCGCCGCCGCCGCTCGAGCGGTCGCGGCGACGGGAGTCGCCGCGACCGGGAGCATCAAACGTGGACCGCATCCACGCTCAGACGGCGCTGGTGGCGACGCGGCCCAGCAGCGCGTCGAGTGCCATCGCGACGGGGATCGGCTCGAACGCGCTGCGCTGCGCCGAGACGCGACGGCGCTTGGCGGAGCACGAGCGGAGACGGCGCGTGATCGTCCGCGTGCCGTTCGGCCCGACGAGACTGATCTGGACCTTCCGGCTGCCCCGCAGGCGGCGGCCACCGATCGCCAGCTTGAACGGGCGGCTGCGATCGCGACCGATGCGGCGCTTGCCCGCGCGGACATCGACCCGCGTCACGCCGGCCGTGCCGGCTCCGGACAGCGAGATGCGGAACCCGCCGCAGGCGCCCGCGGCGCGCTTGCGGTACCGCACGCGGACGCGGACCTTGCCCGCCTTGGACTGCTTCTGAGTCGAGGACGGCGGGGCGCCCGTCGGACCGAGCGGCGCGGGATCGTCGGTGGCACTCGCCGGCGAGGCGATCACCACGAGTGCGGCGAATGCAGCCACTGCGACGAGCGCGAGGCGGAAGCGAATGATGTGCGTCATGGGGCTCCTTGGGGTCGGTGTGGATCGCACGGGTCCTCAGGGACTTCACCCGGACGGGGTCCCCCGTTCAACATCTACCGGCGCTCACGCGACACCCAGGCCCGATCACGTACCAGGAGCCCGACGGTGAGGAACGACAGGGCGCCCGCGCCGAGCAGGAGCCAAGGCGGACCGCCGTCAGCCGCGACCTCGCCACGCCCGCCGGCACCGGCTTCGACACCGCCCAGCGGGACGGTCAGCGCGGTGGGCCTCAGGTGGACGCGAGCGGTCGCGGGCGACACCCGACGGTGACTCGCCACGCGAGCTCGGCTGCGCGCGACCGGGGCTGAGATGGATCGCCTTGCCGCCCTCCTCCGCCTCGGCTTCCTCGAGTGTGACGGCCGGGAGGCGGCCCGGCTCGGAACGGAGCCCGGAGCCCGGAGCCGCACGCCGTTCTCCCAGCAGTCCTCCGTCGCGAAGTGGCACCACGCCGCGTCGTCCGGGTTGTCGGCCTCCGGGCCGAACTCGGCTGCGAACTCTGCGTCGAACGCTGCGTCCTCCGCATCCCCCCCTGCATCGTCACCGGTGCTCGCCGGCTCCTGGACCGGAGCCGGCGTGGCCGTGGGCGTCGGCGTGGCCGTGGGCACCGGCGTGGGCGTGGGCGTGGCCGTGGGCGCGGGGTTCGGAGCCGTGGGTGCTGTGCCATCGTCCGCGGCAGCCGGGATCGCGAACACGGTGAGGAGCGCGACGGCTGCGAGCGACGCCAGGCGCAACGGTCTCTGGAAGGGGAACTGACGTGACAAGGGGGCCTCCTGGATCGATCGGTCGATCCGACTCCATCGCAGCCCATGGCGCCGCTCAACAGCGGCCGCCGTTCGCGCGAACGCTCCCCGCGATCGGTCGCCCGGACTGATCCGGAGCGCCGCTCGCTTGAGCGTCAGTCGTTGTTGCGCGCCGGGTGGCCAGCCGCTTGGCTGCCGGGGCATGCGGCGCCTCCTGCTCAACCTGTTCAGCGCCGGCGCGGCGGCCCTCCTGATCATCGCGCTCACGGCATTCAGCCTGCAGGGCGTCGCCGCGTCGCGCCCGGCGCGGCAGCAGGCCGTCGCGCCCGCCGCGCTTTCGACGGGCGTGCGCCCGTTCGGCGTCTATGTCGATCCGTGGCACCTCGACGAGTGGACGCGCAGCGTCGGCGCCGCCCCGCAGCTGCTCGCGAAGTTCGAGGCTTTCTCGCAGAACCGCACCATCGACGGCTTCCTCGGCGAGGCCCAGCGGCGCGGGGTTCGCCGCGTCATGGTGTCGTGGGAGCCATGGCGGCCGGTGCCGACCTCGCTCGGAGCGCTGGCGCAGTTCCAGCCACAGCCGGGCTACCGCAACTCCGACATCGCCGCCGGCGTCCAGGACGCGTACATCACGCGGTTCGCGACCAGCCTGGCGGCCTTCCCCGGCCAGGTCGACCTGCGCTGGGCGCACGAGATGAACGGGCGCTGGTACCCCTGGTCCCGGGGTCCGACGAGCTACAGGAGGGCGTGGCGCCGGATCGTGCGGTTGTTTCGTCGGGCCGGCGCGCGCAACGTCCGCTTCGTCTGGTCGGTCAACTCCAACCTCTACCAACCGCGTAGGACCTGGCGGCGCGTGACGCGCCGCTACTGGCCGGGCAGCCGCTACGTCGACGCGGTCGGCATGACGATGATCGACTTCGGGGGCGTCAAGGACTATCGGGTCGCGCGCTTCGTGCCGCGACTCGCCGAGCTGCGCGCGACCTACCGCAAGCCGATCGTGCTGACCGAGGTCAACACCGACTACCGCGGGCGCATCCGCTGGCTGCGCGATCTTCGCCGGCTGCTCAGGCGCACCCCCGGCATCTCCGCGGTCTACTGGTCGCAGCTTCCCAGCCGCGGCACGGCCCATCTCAAGGACGCGGGCTGGCTGGACTGGGACGTCCAGCGCGACCCGCCCGCGGCGGCGCAGCTCCGCGGCATCATCCGCGACGGCCGGCGGTGAGGGCAGGGCACCGCGGCGATCCCTGGCGGCGCGAAGCCCCCCACGATCCCGCGTCGGCGCCCATAGCGTCGAGGGCCTCATCCCTCGGTTCAAAAGGAGATCCTCTTGCTGACCTCATTGAAGGCTGCGGTTCCGCTCGGCCTCGTACTCGGAGCGCTCGCTCTGTCCGCAGCGCCCGCCCACGCCGCCGCGCCCGTCGCCAAGGCCGCCCAGACCCCGGCCGACGACACCGTCGTGCTCCCGGGCCGCGTGGCGGCTGCCATCCGGCGCACGCAGCGCTCGCTCGACAACGCCGAGAATCACGTCGACGAGGCCGAGCCCGCCAAGGCCGTGACGTCGCTGCGCGCAGTCCGCCGCAACATGTATCGCGCCGACAGAGCGGCCCGCCGTCAGATGAACGCGGTGCCGGCCGATCCGGAGGCCGAGACGACCTCTGGTCCCGACTCGGTGATCGCGGTCCTCACGCTCGACCAGACGGTCGTGGAGAGCCTCTCCGGCCTCTTCGACACCAACAGCAAGGGCGTCGTCGACGGTCTCTCGCACGCGATGTACCGCACCATGGACGCGCGCGACCGGCTGCTGAATTCCGTGATCGCCCTCGACCCTGAAGGCGCCGGCGCGGACTACTCCGACGGCATGGCCGACACGCTCGACGGCTACGCCGACGAGGTCGCGAGCATCAGCGAGGCGCTGGCCGATGACCAGCTGTCGGCCGGTGGCGCGCGGGTGCTGCGTCCGGCCCTGTCGCAGTCGCAGGCGACGGCCGCCAAGGTCAACCTCGCCTACGGCGGCGGCGAGTAGGACCCCACGATCCGCGGGCGGCGGGCGCGATCGCGCCCGCCCCCCGAGGGTCGCGGCGGGACGCCACTGGCCACACCCCACGAGGTGAAGTACGGTGGGGTGCGTGTCAACGCCCGTGCGCGTCGTGGTCGGTGAGGACGACGTGCTGATGCGCGAGGGGATCGTCCGCCTGCTCACGGAGGCCGGCTTCGAAGTCGTGGCGCACGCCGGTGACGCCGAGGCGGTCCTGCGCAAGTCGCTCGCGTACCGCCCGGACGTCCTCGTGACCGACGTGCAGATGCCACCCGGCGGAGACGACGACGGCCTGCAGGCCGCGCTCGAGCTGCGGCGGCAACGTCCGGAGATCGCCGTGCTGGTGCTGTCGCAGTACTACGAGGAGCACTATGCGCTCGACCTCATCGGCGAGCGTCCCGAGGGGGTCGGCTACCTGCTCAAGGAACGAGTGGGCGACGTCGAGGCCTTCGTCGAAGCGGTCGCCCGGGTCGCGGCGGGCGGGAGCGCCCTCGATCCCGAGGTGGTCGGCCGGATGCTCGGCCGCAAGCGGGCGGACGGTCCGCTCGATGAGCTGAGCCCGCGTGAGCGCGACGTGCTCGGGGCGATGGCGGAGGGAATGTCGAACAAGGGCATCGCCAAGGAGCTCGTGGTCACCGAGGCCGCGGTCGAGAAGCACGTGACCCGGATCTTCCACAAGCTCGGACTCGGCCCCGTCGCCACGGAGCACCGACGGGTGCTCGCCGTCCTCACCTACCTGCGCGGTTCCTCGAGCTAGGCGGCGATCCGGTCGCCACCGCGGCGACATGAGCGTCATGCCCGATCGATCGTGAGCGAAGGCCTGTTGGCCGGGCGGCTGCGCGCGCCTACCTTCGAGTGGTGCCGTCTGCGCTGATCGCCGGGCTCGTCTGGGCGGTCATCGCCTCACTCGCCCAGAACGGCTCGTACCTCCTCCAGCACGCCGGGTCGCGCGGCGCTCCGGCCGTCGATCTCCGGCGACCGTGGGTCATGTTGAGGGGGCTGCTGCGGTCGCGCCTGTGGCTGGCCGGCGCGGCGGCGGGCGCTCTCGGGTCGGGGCTGCACTTCGCAGCCCTGGCGGACGCGCCGCTGTCGCTCGTTGAGGCTTTCATGGCCGGTGGGCTCGCGCTGACCGTGCCGATCGGAGCGCGGGCGTTCGGCCACCGTCTGGATCGATCGGAGCTGCGCGCGGTGTTCGTGATGGTGGCCGCGCTGTCGTTGCTCGGCATCGGGGCCGGCGGTCACCTCCGCGCGAGCGTGCCGGCGCAGGCACTTGCTGCGGCGGTCGCGGTCGCGGCGATCGCTGCCGCGGCTCTGGCCTGTCCACTCCCCGACCGGTGTCGAGGGCGTTTGCTCGGGGCGGCCGGGGGCGTGCTGTACGGGGCGGCTGACGCCGTGACGAAGGCCGTCACGATGGTCCACGGTGGCCTGATCGCCGCCGTGACGAGCCAGTGGATGGTCGTGCTGGTCCTCCTCTGCGTCGCTGCCTTCGCCTGCTTTCAGCGCGGGCTGCAGCTCGGCCCCGCGATTCCGGTGATCGCGGTGATGACCGGAGCCACCAACGCGGTGGCAATCGTCATCGGCCTCGTCGTCTACGCAGAGCCGCTCGGAGCGGCGCCTGGCTTCGCGGCGCTGCACATCCTCGCGTTCTTCCTCGCGGTGGCCGCGGGATTGACGCTCGCGCGCGCCCAGGGCCGGCTGGCTCCCGCCGATCAACCCATGCCGTCACACCGTGAGCCCGCAGTACCTTCGCCGACCAGCAGGCTGGTGAGCGGCCTCGAGAACACCGCTCCGATCACGGCATCCGCCGGCACGTCACCGGCGTAGCTTGGGCGGGCGATGGAGTGGTGCCGGCCCTCCAGATCGCCGTCCTGGCAAGATGGCGACATCGAACGGGTGCTTGGAATCGGTGGCTACTTCATGCGGGCCGCCGACCCGGTGGCCCTGGGAGCGTGGTACCGAGATTTGCCTGGGCCTGGACGCCGATGAGAACGGCCTGTGGCGTCAGGAAGCCGGGCCGACGGTGTTCGCGACGTTCGAGTCCGAGACCGAGTACTTCGGATCCCCCGCCCAGCAGACCCTGCTCAACTTCCGGGTCCGCGACCTGGACGCGATGCTCGCGCAATTGCGCGCCAAGCGAGCGGACGTGGCTGAAGAGACGCAGGACATGGAGGGTGTCGGTCGATTCGGCTGGGTCACCGATCCTGAGGGCAATCGCGTCGAGCTCTGGCAGCCCGCCTGACCGTGTCTTCACGCAAGCGGCGACGGTTAGGCGGCTAGGGCAGGATCTCCACGTACCCGTCCGTTCCGTGCACGCGGATCCTCTGCCCATCCCGGATCAGCCGGGTGGCATGCTCCACTCCCACGACGGCCGGCAAGCCGTACTCCCGTGCGATCACTGCGCCGTGGGTCATCAGGCCCCCCACCTCAGTCACCAGACCCTCGATCGCGACGAACAGGGGGGACCAGCTCGGGTCCGTGTAGGTCGTGACCAGGATGTCGCCCGGTTCGAGCTCGGCCTCCGCCATGTCCAGGATGACGCGGGCCCGCCCCTCGACGGTCCCGGCGGAAACCGGTAGGCCGATCAGCGCGCCGGTCGGCACGTCGTGGCGTCTGTACGCCCCGGCGATGACCTCGCCCTCCGATGTCAGCACCCGGGGCGGTGTGAGCGCTCGATACGACCTGAACGCGTCCTTGCGCTGAGAGATGAGCTGGTCGTCCACGTGGTTCGTGCGCACGACGTCGTGGAGCTCCTGGAACGTGAGGTAGAAGATCTCTTCCTTCTCACGAATCACGTCGGCCTGGACGAGGCGCTCGGCCACTTCCAGCAAGGCCCGCTTGTACACGAAGTAGCGGCTGACAATGAAGTACTTCGGATGCTCCCGGTACCCGATGAAGGTCCGGACCCGGTCGATCATCCGCTTGGTCTCTTCGGCCTTCCGCTCTCCGTCCGGCAGGGCCTGCAAGCGCGTCAGCAGCTCCTGTTCCTTCTTCAGCGCCTTCTTCAGCCCCTGCTCGAAGCGCCGCTCGCCGGCACCCGGCTCGAAGTTCTTGACGTTGCCGAGGATCAGGGGCACGAGCGTGGTGGGGCGTTCGCTCCAGCGCGGCCTCGTGATGTCGATCTCGCCGACGCAGCGCATGCCGTACTTGTCGAGGAAGGCCCCGATGGCGTCCCGCGCTTCCCGCCCGCCCGCAAGCGTGGCCAGTTCGTCCAGGAAGCCCTCGTCCTCCACGTCTTGCAGAAAGGCCACCACCTCCGGATGCGGGCGGATCACGTCCGCGACGTCCAGGAGCGCCAG
>JAXDGC010000357.1:0-2892 GCA_034665245.1 Solirubrobacteraceae bacterium
CGCGACGGCGCCCTCGAGGTCTCCGTGGCCCCAGGCGACGTCGCCCTGTGCGTGCAGCGCGTGGGCCTCGAAGTAGGGCATGCCGAACTCGCGGGCGAGGCCGAGCGCCGTGCGGGCGTGGCCGACCGCCGCGGCGTCCCCCCGCCGCGCCTCGAGGCGAGCGAGGGCGGCCAGCGAGATGACGGCGTCGACGCGCAGCCCGGTCTCGCCCGCCAGGCGCAGGGCCTCCTCGAAGTACGCGGCGGCCTCCGCCCAGCGAGGGCTGCCGAGCGCCCCCATGCCGAGGTAGAACAGCGCGAACGGAAGGACGCCCACGGCGCCTCGCTCGCGGGCGAGCGCGACCGCACGCTGGAGCGGGCGGTAGCCGGCGCGCTCCACGCGCAGGAACGTCGCCGGGACGCCGAGCAGCGCGGCCAGCCGCACGTCGTCGCGCAGTTCTGGCGTCGCGTCGATCAGCGCCGCCGCCTCCGCCAGCCAGTCCGTGGCCTCCGCCTGACCGCCCAGCACCAGCGCGGCGCCCAGCGCGATCGCCGCCAGGCAGCGCGCCCGCGGGTCGTCCGGCGGCGCGAGATCGACCGCGCGCCGCGCGATCCGGGCCATGTCCTCACCGGCGCTGGGCCCGTGGAGCGCCGCATACGCCGCCTCCGCGAGCATCTCCGCGGCCTTGGCCGGCTGCTCGCCGGCGATCGCTTCGCCCGCCTCCTGCAGCACGGAGATCGCGAGCGGCACCGGGCCGCGGCGCGCCAGCACGCGCCCGCGCAGGTGCCCGGCCTCGGCGCGCTCCAGGGCGGTGACCGCGAACGGTGCCGCCTCGTCGAGCAGGGCGATGGCCCGGGGCCCGTCGCCGGCCAGCCACGCCGCGTCCGCCGCGCGGCGCAGGCGCTCCGCCCGCATCGGCGGCTCGGGGCTGAGGCGGGCGGCCTGCTCGAAGGCGGCGGCGGCCGCGGCGTGCCCACCGCGCTCGCCGGCGCTCGTGGCGGCCGCCGCGAGCGCCGCCGCCACCGCCTCGTCGGCCTGGAGCGTCGCGGCGGCCACGTGCCACGCGCGGCGCTCGCCGCCCGCGTCCGGATCCAGTCCGGCCGCGTAGGCGCGATGGGCGGCGCGGCGGTCGGCGGGCGTGGCCCGGGCGAGCACCGCGGAGCGCACGAGCGGGTGGCGGAACGCGACGCGCCCCGGCGCGAGATCGACGAGCCCGGCCGCCTCGGCCGCCTCGAGACCGGCCAGCGACCCGCCGAGGTCGCGCGCGGCGCCGAGCACCGGCTCGAGCTCCTCGCCGTCGGCGACGGCCGCGGCGAGCAGCGCCGGGACCGCGTCGGCGGGCAGCCGCTCGAGCCGCCGCCCCAGCGCCCGCTCGATGCGCGCGCCGATCGGCACCTGGTCGCCGATCGGCCCGGGCCGCAGTCGCGGCGCCTCGGCCGCGAGCTCGACGAGCGCGAGCGGGTTGCCGCCCGTGGCCGAGTGCAGCCAGCCGGCGGTGTCGGCCGCGACCGGCCGTGCGGCGTGCACCGCGAGCAGCGCGCGCGCCGGCTCGGCGGCGAGTCCCGGCAGCGCGAGCTCCTCGAAGCCCGCGCCGTCGATCGGCGACGGCTCGCCCGTCCGCGCGGCCAGCAGTACGACGACCGCGTCGGCGAGCAGCCGCCGCGCGGCGAAGATCAGCGCCGAGGCCGACGGCCCGTCGAGCCACTGGACGTCGTCGGCGAGCACGAGGACCGGGCGCTCCTCCGCGAGCGCCGCCAGCAGGCCCAGCGTCGCCGCGCCCACGAGATGCGGCTCGGCCGCGCCGGCCGGCGCGAGCCCGAGCGCCGCCTCGAGCGCGGCCCGCTGCGGCCCTGGCAAGCGCCCGAGCTCGCCGAGCACCGGGCGGAGCAGCTCGTGGAGGCCGCCGAAGGCCACCTGGACCTCGGACTCGACGCCGCGCGCGCGCAGCACCGTGGCGGCGCCGGCCACCGTGGCCGCATGCTCGAGCAGCGCCGTCTTGCCGATCCCCGGCTCGCCGCGCAGCGCGAGCACCCCGCTGGTCCCGTCCCGAGCCTGTGCCACGAGCTTCTCGATGCGCGCGCACTCCGAGGCGCGTCCCAGCAGCATGACGCGATCCTAAGGCGGCCCGGAGGCCGCTGCGGGGCACCGGCGCTAGCGACGGATGCGCGTGCCGCGGCCCTTCGCCGCGCGCTGGTGCTCGGCGTCGGTCACCGTCACGGTGAGGCTGGTCGTGAGGCGGCGGACCCCGGCGCGCCTCATCGCCCGCAGCGTCTTCTTCGTGAGCTTGATCGTGAAGCGCTTCTGGCCCGCGGCGGTGAGCCGCACGCGCAGGCTGCCGACCGTCCGGCGCCTGCCGAGGCCCAGCTTCTTCGCGAGCTTGCGCGTGATCGTCAGCCTCGCGGTGCCGGCGCACGCGGAGTCGCAGCGGACCGTGAAGCGCACGCGGCCCTTGGTGCCCGTGCGCGCGAGGACGATTGTCGGGGCCTTGCTGGCCAGACTCGGCGCGGGCGTCGAGGGCGGCGGGGGCGTCGTCGGCGCGACCGTCACCTGCAGCGTCCTGGCGGCGGTATCCGTCTGGCCCTCGTTGTCGTGCACCGTCACGCGCGGATGGAACGTGCCCGCATTCGGGTAGGTGAACGACTGCGCCGGGTTCGTCGCCCCCGCGATCTCCGGGGTGCCGTCGCCCTGGAAGTCGAAGTCGTAGGAGACGACGCTCCCGTCGAGGTCTGTCGAGCCGGAGGCGTCGATGCTCACGGGCTGGCGCTCGATCGCCGGGGAGGGCGACACGCCCAGCACCGCGGTCGGCGGGCGCTTGAAGCCCTCGATCGAGCTGTCCGCCGTCGGGCTCTGCGCGTTCCAGCCCATCCCGCGCCTGCCGAACACCTGCCAGATCGCGCCGCTGTGGTCGCCGTC
>JAXDGC010000358.1:0-4798 GCA_034665245.1 Solirubrobacteraceae bacterium
TGATCTTCGCGCAGACCGACCCCGAGAAGGGCCACCGCGGGCTCGCCGCCTTCCTCGTCCCGACCGACTCCGAGGGCTTCACGACCCAGGCGATCCACGGCAAGATGGGCATGCGCGGCGCGGACACGGCGGAGATCAATCTCGACGCCGTCAAGGTCGGGGACGACGCGCTCATGGGCGAGGTCGGCGAGGGCTTCAAGATCGCGATGAGCGCTTTGGATTCGGGCCGCTACTCGGTCGCGGCCGGCTGCGTCGGCATCTGCCAGGGCTCGCTCGACGCCTCGGTCGCCTACGCCAAGGAGCGCCAGCAGTTCGGCCGCCCGATCGGCTCCTTCCAGCTCGTGCAGGCGATGATCGCCGACATCCGGGTGCAGACCGACGCGGCGCGCATGCTCGTGTGGCGCGCCGGGTTCCTCAAGGACCAGGGACGCCCGTCGACCACGGAGACCTCGGTCGCCAAGCTCTACGCCACCGAGGCGGGGCAGAACTGCGCGCACCTGGCGATCCAGGTCCACGGCGGCTCCGGCTACGTCGACGACCATCCGGTCGAGCGCTACTTCCGCGACACGCGGGTCACGACGCTCTACGAGGGCACCTCGCAGATCCAGAAGCTGATCATCGGGCGCGCCGAGACCGGGCTGAACGCGCTCGTCCCGCAGTAGTCAGAAGCAGAAGGCGCTGACGGCGCTCAGCCAGGCGTAGGAGACGCTGGCGGGCAGCCCCAGCAGCAGCCCGCCCCACAGCAGCCGGCGCGCCGCCACGGCGTGCTCGCGGGCGCGCTCGGCGGGAGCCCAGCCCGAGCGCGCCACCACGACCGTCCGGATCAGCAGCGCGAGCACGGCGAGCGCGCCGACCGTGGGCGCCGCGAAGACGGCGACGAACCCCACCGGCCAGAAGACGGCGGGCACGGCGACGCTCGCCAGCGCGTAGGTCAGCGCAGCGGCGAGCCCCCGGCGGGTCCACGGGCCGGGGCGCGGGCCGCTCATCACCCAGATGCAGGCCGCGAGCACCCCGGCGGCGGCGAGGTGCGCGGGCCCGAGGGCCGTCGCGAACGTCGACGGGACGAGGCTCGTGTTGCAGCCGTCCCTGACCGGCACGAGGATCGACTGGAAGAGCACCACCACACCCGCCAACGCGAACGCGCCGACCGCGAGCGGGAGGAGCGGCAGTCGGCGAGCGGCCATGCCCCAGGTACGCCGTGGGCGGCAGCGGTTACCCCGGCTGGACCCGTGTTCGATGCGGGACGGGCGGGGTATGAGCGCGGGATGCCCCGGCGTCGAGTCCCGTGCGGAGCGGCGCCGTGAGCGCGCCGGCGGTCGTCGGGGTTCTCGGCGCCGGCACCATGGGCGCCGGCATCGCGCAGCTGGCGTGCGCCGCGGGCGCGCGCACGCTCGTGCACGACCCCGACGCGGACGCGCTCGAGCGCGGCCTCGCCGGCATTCGCAAGCGGCTCGAGCGCGAGGTCGAGAAGGGCCGCCTGGAGCAGGGCGCGGCGGGGCCGCTCGAGGCAGCCGAGGACGTGAGCGCGCTCGCCGACGCCGACGTCGTGATCGAGGCGGCGCCGGAGTCGCTCGAGCTCAAGCGCGAGCTGTTCGGGCGGGTGGCCGAGGACGTGCGCGAGGACTGCGTGCTCGCCACCAACACCTCGTCGCTGAGCGTCACCGAGATCGCGGCGGGAGTGCCGGGCCCCGAGCGTGTCGTCGGCATGCACTTCTTCAACCCGGCACCGGTCATGAAGCTGGTCGAGGTGGTCGCGGGCGAGCGGTCGGGCGAGGCGGCGCTCGAGACGACGCGGGAGCTCGGCCGGGCGATGGGCCGGCGCGTCATCGACGCCTCCGACGGCCCCGGCTTCCTCGTCAACCGCTGTGGGCGGCCGTTCGGGCTCGAGGCGCTGCGGCTCGTGCAGGAGCGGCTGGCGACTCCCGAGCAGATCGACCGCGTCTGCCGCCTCGGCGGCGGCTTCCGGATGGGGCCGTTCGAGCTGATGGACCTCGTGGGGGTCGACGTCGGCTTCGAGGTCTCGAAGTCCTTCTACGCCCAGTCGTTCGGCGAGCCGCGCTGGCGCCCGTCGATGCTCGCCGCGCGCAAGGTCGCCTCCGGCAACCTCGGCCGCAAGACCGGCCGCGGCTGGTACGAGTACCCGGAGGAGGGCTCGCACCGCCCCGACGACCCGCCCGCTCGGGAGGCGGGCGGCGGCGACGGCCGGCTCGTGGTGATCGCCGGCGGCTCCGCGCTGGCAGAGGCGCTGGCGGAGGCGGCGGCGGAGGCGGGCTGGCGGGTCGCCGACCCGGAGGAGGCCGAGGGCGAGGACGTGCCCGCCCTGATCGTCGACTGCGGCGGCCTCGACCCGGAGGTGACGCTCCAGGGCGGTCCCCAGCTCGTGCTGTGCGACGAGGCACCCCTCGCCGAGCTCGACCCGGAGGGCAGCGCGGCCGGCTTCTTCGCCGCCGTGCCGCTCGGCGGGCTCGTCGAGCTCACCCGCAGCCCGACCACCTCGGACGCCGCCGCACGCGCCGCCGAGGCGTTCTTCGCGTCGCTCGGCCGCCACGTCGAGTGGGTGGGCGACGCGCCCGGCCTCGTGCTCGGGCGCATCGTCTCGCAGCTCGTCAACGAGGCGTGCTTCGCGCTGGGAGAGGGCGTCGGCGCCGCGGAGGACATCGACGCCGGCATGGTGCTCGGGCTCAACCACCCGCGCGGCCCGCTCGAGTGGGGCGACGCGATCGGCCCGGCGGCCGTACTCGGCGTCCTCGCCGGCCTCTGCGAGGAGTACCGCGAGGAGCGCTACCGCGCCGCGCCGGCCCTGCTGCGCGCGGTGCGGACAGGCGGGGCGCTGCGCGGCGACGCGGGCTGAGCGCCCGGCGGCCCTACAGTGGGGCGCGTGCCGCGCCGCGTTCTTCTCGCCGTCGTCGTGGCGGCCATGGCCGCCGCCCCGGCCGGTGCGCACGCCGCGCCGCCGCGCCCGACCGTCACGCTCCCCGGCGACGCTGCGGCGGCCTCCGTGCGCGCGGACGGCTCGACCTGGATCGTCGGCGCGCGGCCGGGCCGCGCCGCCGATGCGCTCGCCGCCGCGCACGGCGCCCGCCGCGCGGGCAGCGGCGCCTACGTCGTCGCCCGCGGACGCGCGCGCAGCCTCGCCCGCGCGCTGCGTGCCCGCGGGCTGCTGCTCTACGCCGAGCCCGACCGGCTCGCCCGCCGGATGCAGGGCCCGGCGCCCGACCCGCTCGACGCCAAGGCGGCATGGCGCGCGGCGATCGTGGCCCCGAGCCTCGTCCCGCCGCCCGTCACGCCGCAGAGCCCGCTGCTCGCGCTGGTCGACTCCCAGGCCGACCCGAGCCACCCGGAGTTCGCGGGCGGCAACTTCTCGACGCTGGGCGGCCTCCCGCTCCTGTCGGCCCACGGGACGGAGACCGCCGCGGTGGCCGCGGCGCCGAAGAACGACGTCGGCATCCTCGGCGTCTGGCCGGGCATGCGCGCGCTCAACGTGGCGCTGCCGGAGGAGATCCGCTGCTCCGACTCGGTGACCGGCATCGCCCGCGCGATCCAGCAGGGCGCCGCGGTCATCAACATGAGCTACGGAGCGACCGCCCCGTGCTTCGCCGAGTACGCCCAGCTGCAGCTCGCGACCGCGAAGGGGATCACGCTCGTGGCGGCGGCGGGCAACGAGCTCAGCAACGGCAACCCGCTGCTGTTCCCCGCCTCGCTGCCGCACGTGCTGACGGTCGCGGCGCTCGACTCGGACCTCAAGCCGCCGTTCTTCTCGAGCGCGTCGGCCGCGGTCGACCTCTCGGCGCCCGGCGTCGGCATCCTCACCGCCACGCCGCCGCAGTTCGACGGCGACGGCACGGCTGACGGCTACGAGGCCGTGACCGGCACGAGCTTCTCCGCCCCGATGGTGGCCGCGGCCGCGGCGTGGCTGCGGGCGGCGAGGCCGAACCTCAAGGTCGACCAGGTCGCGCAGACCCTGCGCGGCTCCGCGCGCGACCTCGGCCGGCGCGGCTGGGACTCGGCGACCGGCTTCGGGATGCTGTCCGTCAAAGCGGCGCTGAGCCGCGCCACGCCCGCGAGCGACCCGCACGAGCCCAACGACGACATGGCCTGGGTCGACGGCCGCGCGCTCGGGCACGTCGACCGCCCGATCTGGCACGGCGGCCGGCCGCGGCGCCTGCACGCGCTGGTCGACAAGTACGAGGACCCGGCCGACGTCTACCGCATCGTCTTCCCGCCGCACGCGCAGCTGCGCATCACGCTCCAGCCGCGCTTCGGCGACCCCGACCTCGCCGCCTTCACCCGCAGCGCCAGGTCGACCGCCGACGACGAGCAGATCATCGGCCGCTCACGCCACAACGGGCGCCACAAGGACTCGCTGGCGCTGCGCAACCCGTCGCGACGGGCGCGCAGCGCCTTCGTGGTCGCCTACATCGACAGCGGCACCCGCACGCTCGACTCCCGCTACGACCTCAGCGTGCGCCGCATCACGCGGCACTGACAGGTCCGCGCAGTTGCCTCGCGCTGGAGCGACGCTAGCTTGGCGCGATGAACGGTCTTCCATCCACGCTTCGCCGCCTCGCGATCCTCTCGATCGCGCTCCTGGCGACCCTCGCGTCCGCCGCCACGGCGGTCGCCGATCCACACCATTCCGGCTCTCCCGGCGCGCCGAGCATCGGCGACCCGCTCTTCCCCGGCCTCGGTAACGGCGGCTACGACGTCCAGCACTACACGCTGAACCTCCGCTATCCCACCGCCGAGCCGCTCCAGACGATCCAGGGCCTCGCCGTGATCGACGCCCGCGCCACCCAGG
>JAXDGC010000359.1:0-5760 GCA_034665245.1 Solirubrobacteraceae bacterium
TCGCTACGGCAAGCCGGCCCGCTACGAGGTCACCGTGATCGCGACCGACCGGGCGGGCAACACCAGCACGAAGCACCTGACCGCGCGCGTGCTGGCGAAGCGGAGGCCGCGTTAGCGCGGCCTCCAGAGCGCGTTCGCGATCCTCCAGCCGTCGTGCGTCCGCACGAGGTGGAGGTACTCGTAGTAGACGGCCGTGCGCACGGTGACGCTCGCGATGCCCTCGGAGACGTCCTCGATCTCGACCTCGATCTGCCGGTCGGCCGCGTCCTTCGCCCCTTCGCCCTGGGCGGTGAGCTCGAGCATCCGCTGCTTCGTCGTGATGCCGAGGCTCGCCCCCTGCTCATCGCCCGGCCAGCGCTTGACGAGCTCGGGGTGCAGCGCGCGGTCGATGCGGTCGACGTCGCCGTCGAACCAGCCCTCGAAGTAGTCGAGCACGGTCGCGGTGATGCGCTCGTGCTCGGGGGTCATGTCGAGGCCGAGAAGGAGCCGCTGACGTGGAGCGGCTCGCCGGAGACCTCACTGCCCACGCGCGCCTTGATGCGGAAGGCGATCCGCAGCCGCGGGCCGCAGCTGACGCGCTGGAAGCGGATGCGGCCGCTGGATTCCTCCGTGTCGGAGTTGAGCTCGTTGCGGCGGTCGGTCGCGAACAGCAGTGCGCCCTTGGGCTGATCGAAGTTGAACGCGTTCGGCAGCTTCACCACCGGCCGGCGCTTCACGTCGGCGACGACGGCGTGAAGCTCCCAGCGCGGCGCGAGGCCGGCGCCGACCCGCACATGGATCGACGGCACCGGGACGTCAGGCTCCCAGCGGCCGCACCAGACCCGGACATCGGGACGGAACGCCAAGCGCGTCCCGTCGGGGCGGGTCAAGGTGAGACGGTCCCGCACGCGAAGACCGGCGGCGGCCTCGGCCGGCACGCCGGCGCCGGCCGTGAGGCCGCACACCATCAGGGCTCCAGTGACTCGTCGCCTCAGCACCGGTTGATCCGACCAAGGCCGCGCGCGGTTGTCAAGCGGCCGTATCCTCGGGCTGTGAAGCCCGTCCTCATCCGCCAGCACGTCGAGAGCGCGCCGCCCGGGCTGCTGGCGACGTGGCTCGATGGCCGCGGCCTCCGCTACGAGGTCGACCGCTCGTGGCTTCTCGGTCCGCTCCCCGATCCCAGCGGCTACGCGTTCGTGGTGTCCCTGGGCCACGACCGCGGGGCGGGCGACACGTTCGACCCCGCGGTGGCCGCGGAGCGCGAGCTGCTCGCGCTCGCCGTCGCGCGCGAGGTGCCCGTGCTCGGGCTCTGCTACGGCGGCCAGGTGCTCGCCGCGGTGCTCGGCGCGACGGTGGGGAGGGCTCCGGTGGCCGAGCTCGGATGGCGCGAGATCCAGACGGACGACCCGAGCGTGGTGCCGGCGGGCCCCTGGCTGGAGTGGCACTACGAGCGCTTCTGCACGCCGCCCGGCGCCACGGAGCTCGCGCGCACGACCGATGCCCCGCAGGCCTTCCGGCTGGGCCCGCATCTCGGCGTCCAGTTCCACCCCGAGGCCACCGTCGACATCGTGGCCGGCTGGGCCACAGCGGACCAGAGACAGCTGGCGGAGCTCGGGATCGACGACGGCGCGGCGCTGCTGACCGCGTCGCGCGAGCGCCGCGAGGCCGCCGAGGCGGCCGCCTTCCGGCTCTTCGACGCCTTCCTCGCGGGCGTACAGACCAATCCCGAGAAAGGCTTGCTAACGACGTAGCTTATGGTACGTTCCGCGGAGGCGCGGAACGTGTACGACTACGGCTTCTTCTCATTCGAGTCCAAGGCGGACTTCCTCCGGCGCTCGGAGGAGTTCTGGAACCCGGACAAGACGCGGTTCTGGCAGGACGCCGGCGTCGACCTCGTGATCGATCGCCGCGAGGGCTATCTGTTCTGGGACATGGCGGGCCGGCGGCTGATCGACATGCACCTCAACGGCGGGACGTACAACCTCGGCCACCGCAATCCCGAGCTGATCGCCGTGCTCGAGCAGGCGATGGGCCGCTTCGACATCGGCAACCACCACTTCCCGGCGCTGGCCCGCACCGCGCTCGCCGAAGCGCTCGTCGCCACCTGCCCGCCCAACCTGCGCCGCGTGATCTACGGCTCGGGCGGGGGAGAGGCGACCGACATCGCGATCAAGACCGCGCGCCACACCCGCCAGCGCCGCAAGATCGTGTCGATCCGCAAGGGGTACCACGGCCACACCGGGCTCGCGGTGGCGACGGGGGACGATCGCTTCTCGACGCTGTTCCTCTCCGACCGCCCCGACGAGTTCGTCCAGGTCCCCTTCAATGACCTCGACGCGATGGACGAGGCGCTGCGCGGCGGCGACGTCGCCGGCGTGGTGATCGAGACGATCCCGGCGACCTACGGCTTCCCGCTGCCCGAGCCGGGCTACCTGCGCTCGGTCAAGCAGCTGTGCGAGCGACACGGGGCGCTCTACATCGCGGACGAGGTCCAGACCGGCCTGATGCGGACGGGCGAGATGTGGGGGGTCACCAAGGCGGGGGTCGAGCCCGACATCATGATCGTCGGCAAGGGGATCACCGGCGGCATGTACCCGATCGCGTGCGCCGTCGTGTCCGAGGAGTGCTCGGCGTGGCTGAAGGAGGACGGGTTCGGCCACATCTCGACCGGCGGCGGCGCCGAGCTCGGCTGCATCGTTGCGCTCAAGGTGCTCGAGATCTGCGGCCGGCCAGAGGTGCGCTCGATGGTCCACTACATCTCCGACCGCTTCCGCTCCGGGCTGAGCGCGATCCAGGAGCTGTATCCCGAGTGGCTCGTCGGCATCCGCCAGGACGGTGTCGTCATGGGGCTCGAGTTCGACCACCCCCAGGGCGCCAAGCTCGTCATGCGCCGGCTCTACGAGAACGGCGTGTGGGCGATCTTCTCGACGCTCGATCCCCGGGTCCTGCAGTTCAAGCCCGGGCTCCTGCTCGGCCCCGATCTCGTCGACGAGATCCTCGACCGCGCCGCGGTCGCGATCGGCCAGGCACTCGGCGACGCCGCGTCGTCGCCGCGCGAGGCGGCGCTGCGATGAGCGCCGCGCTCATCGATGCGACCGTGCCCGAGCCGCCCGGAGCGCCGCGCGCCCGCATGATGCTCGACCGCGCACGCTGGGCCGCCACCGCGTTCGCGACGTTCGACCGTGAGCGCACCCGCCGGGTGGTCGAAGCGGTCGCCGAGGCGGCATACCAAAATGCCGAAAGGTTTGCGATTGCCGCGGTCGAGGAGACCGGCATGGGCGTGGTCGAGCACAAACGGCGCAAGAACGAGGCGTGCTCGCGCGGGATCGTCGAGCGCTTCGCGGTCGGCGACTACGTCGACGCCCGGATCGACGCCGAGGCGAAGATCGTCGCGGTCCCCAAGCCGGCCGGTGTCGTGCTCGCCCTCACGCCGTCGACGAACCCGATCGCGACCGTCTACTTCAAGGTGCTCCTGGCGCTGATGACGCGCAACGCGGTCGTGGTCTCACCGCACCCGCTCGCCCGCAGGGTCTCGGTCGAGGCGGTCCGCCTGCTCGCGGAGGCCGCGGTGGCCGCCGGCGCGCCCGATGGTTGCCTGCAGGTCGTGGAGGAGCCGACGATCCCGCTGATCGAGGCGCTGATGAGCGACCGCGGCGTCGACGTGATCGTCGCCACCGGCGGCACCGCCGTCGTACGCGCCGCGTACCGCTCCGGCAATCCCTCGTTCGGCGTCGGCCCCGGGAACGTCCCGGCGCTCGTCGACGCGACCGCCGACCTCGCCAAGGCGGCTTCCTGCCTCGCCGACTCCAAGGCGTTCGACAACTCGATCCTGTGCACGAACGAGTCGGTGGCGATCGTCGAGGTGCGGGTCGCGGACGCGCTGGCGCGCGAGCTCGAGCGCCACGGCGCGCACGTCCTCGACACCGCGGAGGCCGACCGCGCCCGCGCGGCGCTGTATCCCGACGGCCGGATCGAGACGAAGCTCGCCGGCAAGGACGCCGTCGCGCTGGCGGCGGCCGCGGAGATCAGGGTGCCGGCCGCGACGCGCGTGCTCGTGGCTCCCTTCCCCGTGATCGTGCCCGAGGAGCCGCTCGCGCTCGAGAAGCTGTTCCCGCTGCTTGGGCTCGTGCGTGTCCCCGACGCGGCGCGCGGCATCGAGGCCGCCCGGGCGCTGCTGCGCATCGGCGGCGCGGGCCACTCGGCCGTGATCCACTCCCGCGACCCGCGCACGATCCTCGCCTATGGCGCGGCGGTGCGCGTGCTGCGGGTGGCCGTCAACGCGCCCGGCAGCACCGGGTCGGCGGGCCTGGACACGAACCTCGCCCCGACCATGACGATCGGAACCGGGTTCTTCGGTCGCTCCTCGCTGACCGAGAACCTGCACCCCCGGCACCTGACGCAGTGGACGCGCCTGGCCTACAACTCCGATCCCGCCGAGCCGTTCGGGGACTTCGCCGGCCTCGAGCCGTGGTCGGTGCGGCCCGAGCCCGCGCCGGTCACGACCGCCCTCGCCCAGCCCGAGGGCGAGCTGACGCGCGACGACCTGCGCCGGATGATCCTCGACGAGCTCCGGGAGCTGGTGGGTGGCTAGGTGGCCGAGCTCCGCTCCGCGATCTTCATCGACCAGCTGCAGCCGCAGACGATGTGCTACCTCGGCAGCTGGGTCCGCGGGCGCCTGCCGCGGAGCGGCATGGCGGCAGCCGTGATCGAGGTCGCGCCCGGGCTCGACATCGAGCCGCTGACCGACGTGGCGCTCAAGCACACGCAGCTGCAGGCGGGGATCCTCGTGGTCGAGCGCCAGTTCGGCTACCTCGAGTTCCACTCCCGCTCGACGGCGGCCGTGCGGTCGGCGAGCGCGGCGGTGCTCGAGGCGCTCGACGCCTCGCCGGCGGAGGCCACGCGGCCGAAGATCCTCGCCTCGACGCTCGTCTCCCGCCTCGACCACCAGCACGCCTTCCTCATCAACCGCAACAAGCTCGGCTCGATGGCGCTGCCGGGGGAGTCGCTGTTCGTGATGGAGATGCAACCCGCCTCCTATGCGATCCTCGCGGTCAACGAGGCGGAGAAGGCGACGCGCATCAAGGTCGTGGACTACCGCATGATCGGCGCCACCGGCCGCGTCTACGTGACCGGCGACGAGTCCGAGGTGCGGGCGGCCTCCGACGCGGCGACCGCGGCGCTGGAGGCGGTCGGATGAGCGAGCGCGAGGCCGCACGCGAGATGCTCCGCGACCTGCTGCATGAGGCGCTCGCCGGTCCCAACGGCTCCGGCGGCGCCGTGCCCCAGGTTCCCGCGCCGCCGGTCGCCGCGGTCCTGCGCCCGTCGACCTGGCGCGCGCCGCCCGCCGGCGGCGAGGTGATCGGCGGCGCCGCCGAGGCGGGCATCGAGCCGGTCAGGCTCGACACCGACGACGACCTCGACCGCTTCGTGCGCGCCCTCCTCGCCCGCTTCGAGAATCCCGGCGACCGCGAGGCGATCCGCGCCGGCAGGCTCCGCTTCACGCTGGGCGAGG
Organism: Solirubrobacteraceae bacterium; assembly: GCA_034665245.1. Classification (GTDB taxonomy): domain Bacteria; phylum Actinomycetota; class Thermoleophilia; order Solirubrobacterales; family Solirubrobacteraceae; genus DASQFQ01. The sequence goes on from JAXDGC010000359.1 coordinate 5,492, forward strand.
CGGCGTCCTCCCGCGGCGCCGTGCGAGTCGAGCGCGGCGCGGTGACGGAGCGCAAGGTGGAGGAGGCGGCGAAGGCCGGTGCCCGCCTCGTGCTCGGGCCGGGCGCGGTGCTGACGCCCCTGGCGCGCGACAAGGCGCGCGCCAAGGGGATCGAGATCGAACGGGAGAGGTAGATGCTGAGAGCGACGGTGACGGAATCGGTGTGGGCGACGCGGCGCGTCGACGCACTGCCCAACGGCGCGCTGCTCGAGGTGCGCACGGACGACGGC
>JAXDGC010000360.1:0-8056 GCA_034665245.1 Solirubrobacteraceae bacterium
GCTGGTTCATCACGTCGTCGTACTCGAGGACGCGCTTGCGGATCAGGTAGTTCTGCTCCTCGACCTTGCGCTGGGCGCCCTCGATCTGCTTCGAGAGCATCTTCGCCTCGATCGGCTCCTCCTCGCCCTCCTCGTTGACCGGCCCGAGCCTGTCGAGGATCTTGTAGATGCGATCGCCGGCGAACAGCCGCACGAGGTCGTCCTCGGCGGAGAGGAAGAAGCGCGACTCGCCCGGGTCGCCCTGGCGACCGGCGCGGCCACGCAGCTGGTTGTCGATCCGGCGCGACTCGTGGCGCTCGGTGCCGCAGATGAACAGGCCGCCCGCTTCGAGCACCTTCTCGCGGTCCGCCTCGATGCGCGCGTCGATCGTCGGCAGCAGCTGGTCGAAGCGCTCGTCGTAGTCGGGCTCGCCGGGGCGCAGGCCGAGCTTGGCGAGCTCGAGCTTGGTCTGATGCTCGGCGTTGCCGCCGAGCTTGATGTCGACGCCGCGGCCGGCCATGTTGGTGGCGATCGTCACCGCGCCCGGGCGCCCCGCCTCGGCGATCGTCTCGCCCTCGCGCTCGGCATACTCGGGCTTGGCGTTGAGGACCGTGTGCGGGATCCCCTTCTTCTTCAGCTGCTCGCCGAGCAGCTCGGAGACCTCGACGGAGATCGTGCCGACGAGCACGGGCTGGCCCGCCGCGTGGCGCGCCTCGAGCTCGCGTACGACCGCGCGCCACTTGCCGTCCTTGGTCTTGAAGACCTGGTCGTTCTCGTCGCCGCGGATCATCGGGCGGTTCGTGGGCACCTGCACGACCGGCAGCTTGTAGATCTTCATGAACTCGGTGGCCTCGGTGAGGGCCGTGCCGGTCATGCCCGCGAGCTTGTCGTACATGCGGAAGTAGTTCTGCAGCGTGATCGTCGCGAGGGTCTGGTTCTCCTCCTGGACGCGCACGCCCTCCTTCGCCTCCACCGCCTGGTGCAGGCCCTCCGACCAGCGGCGCCCGTCGAGGATGCGGCCCGTGAACTCGTCGATGATCTTCACCTCGCCGTCGACGACGGCGTAGTCGACGTCGCGCTTGTAGAGCGACTCGGCGCGCAGCGCCTGGATCAGGTGGTTGACCAGCGGGCCGTTCTCGGCGCGGTAGAGGTGGTCGATGCCGAGGAACTTCTCGGCCTTGGCGACGCCGCGCTCGGTGACGGAGACGGTCTTGTGCTTCTCCTCGAACTCGTAGTCGTACTCGGCGACGAAGCCCTTCTTCATCTTCGGGTCCATCCCCTCGGGCTTCTTGCCCGCGGTGAGCTTCGGCGCGAGCTTGGCGAAGCGCCCGTAGAGGTCCGCCGCCTGCTCGGGCGCGCCCGAGATGATCAGCGGCGTCCGCGCCTCGTCGATGAGGATGTTGTCGACCTCGTCGACGATCGCGAAGTGGTGCGAGGAGAACGGCTTGCCGTCCTCCGTGAAGCGCCCGCCGTGCTGGACCTTCTCGTCGAGCGTCACGGCCATGTTGTCGCGCAGGTAGTCGAACCCGAACTCGGAGTTCGTGCCGTAAGTGATGTCGGCGGCATAGGCGTCGCGCTTCTCCTCGTAGGGCTGCATGTTCTGCAGGATCCCGACGGACAGCCCGAGCCCCTGGTAGAGGCGGCCCATCCACTCCGCGTCGCGCCGCGCGAGGTAGTCGTTGACGGTGACGAGGTGGACGCCCTCGCCGGCCAGCGCGTTGAGCGCGACCGCGAGCGTGGCGGTCAGCGTCTTGCCCTCGCCGGTCTTCATCTCGGCGATCGAGCCGGCGTGCAGCACCATGCCGCCGATCATCTGGACGTCGAAGTGGCGCATCCCGAGCGTGCGCCGCGAGGTCTCACGGACGACGGCGAAGGTCTCGGGCAGGAGGTCGTCGAGGGACTCGCCGTTGCGGGCGCGCTCGCGCAGGCCGTCGGCCTGCTCGCGCAGCTCCGCGTCGTCGAGGAGCTCGAGCTCGGGCTCCCACGAGTTGATGCGTTCGACGCGCTTCGCGTACTGCTTGAACTGCTTGCCCTCGCCCATGCGGAGGGCGCGGTCGAGGATCGTCATACCCCTCAGTGTAGATGGACCGACCCGAGGGCCGGACCCCTCACACCGCGGGGAGCTGACCTCCGGCGGCGTCGGACGGGGCGGCCGCGGCAGCCCGTTGCTCGCGGCGCTTGCGGCGCTTGTCGCGGTGGCGCTTGACCTGGCGGCCGAGCTCGTCGGCGACGAGGTTGACCGAGTGGTTGAGGTCCCGCGACGCGTCCTTCGCGCGCAGGGTCACGCCCTTGAGGTGGAGTGTCGCCTCGGCGACCTGGTTGTCCGGGTTGGCCGGGTTGCGCTCCTTGGAGATCTCGACCTCGAGCACCGCCAGCTCACTCACCTGCTTGGCGATCTTCTCGAAGCGGCGGGAGACGTGCTCGCGCAGCTCGTCGGTGACCGGAAGGTTGCGCCCCTTGACCTCGATCTGCATGGGACTCCTCTCATGCGCCGGATGTCTCCCGTGGGCTGATCCTACATAAGGGTTCTAAAGCGTCCGTGCGTATGTGACGGCGGCCACCGCCTCCGCGCCGCCCGCCTTGAGCGCCCGCGCGCAGGCGTCCAGCGTCGCGCCCGTGGTGTGGACGTCGTCCACGAGCAGCACGGCCCGCGGCGGCTCGACCACGAGCGCCGCCTCGAAGCGGCCCGCGCTGCGGCGCAGCGCCCGGCCCGCCCCGACCTGGCGGCGGCCGCGGTCCACCCGCCGCAGGCACGGCGCCAGCGGCAGCCCGGCCCGCCCGGCGAGCGCGGCGGAGAGGAGGGCGGCCGGATCGAAGCCGCGCCGCCGCCGGCGGCCGCGGTGGGCCGGGACGGGGACGACCGCGAGCGGCGCGCCGCCACGCAGGTCGAGCGGCAGGTTCGCGGCAAGGTGCGCCGCCATCAGCCCGGCGACGGGGAGGGCGGCCCGGAACTTCAACGCGGCGACGAGGTCGCGCGCCGTGCCCTCGTAGGCCAGCGGCGCCCACGCGCGATCGAACGCGGCGCTCGCGGCCGGGCAGCCCGAGCGGTGGCGCGGCAGCGCGCAGCGCGGGCAGCGGTGGCCCCGGAGCCACGGCAGGCGGCGCAGGCAGCCCGTGCACGCGACCGCGCCGGCGCCGCGCAGCGAGCGGCGGCAGACCGCGCACGCCGGAGGGACGAGGATCGAGAGCAGCTGGTCGCGCATCCCGGGAAGCCTCGCGCGAGCCGACGCGCGGAACAGCACGCGCTCGTCACAATCGTGTGCCGTGCCCGTCGACACTTCGTGGACCTTCGCGCCGGGCGTGCTCGTCGCGCTCGCCGGCTACGGCGTCGTCTACGGGCTGCGCTGGCGCCGGGCCCGCGCCGAGGGCGGCTCGCGCGCGGCGAGCGGCCGGCGAGCGGCGGCCTGGTGCGGCGGTCTGGCATGCCTGTTCCTGGCGCTGATCTCGCCCATCGACGTGCTCGGCGAGCAGCTCGCCGCCGCGCACATGGTCCAGCACCTGCTGGTGGCCGACCTCGCGCCGATCCTCCTGACGCTCGGCCTGACGAAGTGGATCCTGCGCCCGGTAACGCGCCGGATCCACCGGATCGAGCGCGCCGCGGGCCCGTTCGGCCACCCGGCCTTCGGGGTCGTCGCCTACGTCGGCGCGATGTGGTTCTGGCACATCCCGCGCTTCTACGACGCCGCGCTCGCGCACCCCGGCGTCCACGTGCTCGAGCACCTGAGCTTCGCGGGCGCGGGACTCCTGTACTGGTGGCACCTGCTCTCGCCGATCCGCTCGCGCCTGCGCCTCGGCGGGATGGGCCCGGTGCTCTACATGGCCTCGACGAAGCTGCTCGTCGGGCTGCTCGGGATCCTGCTGGCGTTCTCCCCGGACCTGATCTACGACGGCTACGGCGCGACCGGCGAGCGCTGGGGGCTGAGCCGGCTCGACGACCTGCACGTGGCGGGCCTGCTGATGGCGCTCGAGCAGTCGCTCGTGATGGGCGTGGCGCTCGTCTATCTCTTCACCCGCATGCTCTCTGAAGCCGACCGCGAGGACGAGCGGGCCGATCGCTACGAGTCCGCGTCGCCCTCCTGACGCGCGCGTAGACGCGCGCGAACGCGCTCGATGTGCTCCTCCTGGAGCGCCCGCCCGCGCCGGAGGAAGTCGCGCAGCAGCCCGAGCTCCGCCACCGAGTACCGCTCGAGCTCCTCGGCGCCCGCGCCGGCGAGCGGCGCGTAGATCTCGTCGGTCAGGCGGCGCGCCTCGGGCGTGATCTCGACCAGGACGCGGCGCCGATCCGCCGGGTCGGTCACGCGGCGCGCCAAGCCCGCCCGCTCGAGGCGGTCGAGGACGGTCGTCACCGCCCCCGTGCTCAGCCCGCTCTCGCGCGCGAGCCGCCCCGCGGTGACCCGGGACAGCCGTTCGATGATGTCGAGGCAACGCGCATCGGTGCGGTTCAGCCCCATGAGGTCGGCCACCGCCTGGTCGGCGATGTCGGTGACCAGCCCCTGCAGGCGGAACTCGTCGTTCAGGCTCGCCAGGAGGTCGTCGCGAGATTCTCTTGACATTCGAATGTTTCGGATACTAAGATACTCGACATGCAAGAAGTATACCCCGCCATCAGCGCCTCAACGCTCAAGAAAACTTACCCGAACGACGTGCGCGCGCTCGACGACCTCTCCTTCGAGGTCGCCGCCGGCACCGTCTTCGGGCTGCTCGGCCCCAACGGGGCCGGCAAGTCCACCACCGTGAAGATCCTCACCACGCTTGCCCGCGCCGACGGCGGGAGCGCCCGCGTCGCCGGCCACGACGTCGTCGGCGAGCCCGCTCGCGTGCGCGCCGCGATCGGCGTCGTCGCGCAGCGCTCGGGCGTCGACCGCGAGGCGACCGGGCGCGAGAACCTCCGGCTCCAGGGCCAGGTCCACGGCCTGGGCGGCCGCAAGCTCGAGACCAGGATCGGCGAGCTGCTCGAGCGCTTCGGGCTCGCCGACGCCGCCGACCGCCTCGCCCGCACCTATTCGGGCGGCATGGAGCGCCGGCTCGACATCGCGATCGGGCTCGTGCACCGCCCCAGCGTCCTGTTCCTCGACGAGCCGACGACCGGCCTCGACCCCGAGGTGCGCGCGAGCATGTGGACGGAGATCGCCCGGCTCGCGCAGGACGAGGGGCTCACGATCCTGCTGACCACCCACTACCTCGAGGAGGCGGACCGCCTGGCGTCCCACCTCGCCATCGTCGACCGCGGCAAGGTCGTCGCCGAGGGCACGCCCGAGCGGCTCAAGGCCGACCTGCGCGGGGACGCCGTGCACGTCGAGCTCGATGCCGACGGCGGCGCCGACGGCAGCGTCCGCGAGGCGCTCGAGCACGTCCCCGGCGTCCGCGAGGTCGTCCTCGACGGCCGCTCGCTGCACGCGCGGGCCGAGGACGGCGCGCGCGCGGTTCCGGGCGTCCTGCAGGCGCTCGAGGCACGCGGCCTCGCCGTCGCCTCGGTCACGGTCGCGCGCCCGTCGCTCGACGACGTCTACCTGCGCTACGCCGGGCGCACCTTCGATTCCGCCGAGGCCAAGGAGGTCGCCCGATGAGCGCCGCCAAGCAGACCTGGTACATGACGATGCGCCATGTGATGGCGCTGTGGCGCCAGCCGTGGTGGATCGCGGTGACGCTCGTGCAGCCTGTGATCTGGCTGCTGCTCTACGGCGCGCTGTTCAAGCGCGTCGTCGACATCCCCGGCTTCCACGGCGGCTCCTACATCGCGTTCCTCGCCCCGGGCGTGGTGATGATGACGGCGGTGTTCTCGGCCGGCTGGGGCGGCATGTCGATGATCGAGGACCTCGACCGCGGCGTCATCGACCGCTTCCTCGTGTCCCCCGTCCGCCGCAGCGCGCTGATCAACGGGCGCCTGCTCCAGAGCTCGCTGAGCATCGCGATCCAGGCGCTGATCATCGTCGGCCTGGCGCTCATCGTCGGTGCCGGCTTCGGCGGCGGCGTCGGCGGCCTGGCCGCGCTGATCGTCATCTCGGCGCTGCTGGGCACGGGCTTCGGCGCGCTGTCCAACGGGCTCGCGCTGCTGATGCGCCGCGAGGAGTCGCTGATCGCGGTCATGCAGTTCCTGCTGCTGCCGCTGACGTTCCTGTCGTCCGCGTTCATGCAGGCCGACCTGGCGCCCGGCTGGATCCAGGACGCAGCCCGTTTCAACCCCGTCAACTGGGCGGTCGAGGCCGGGCGCGAGGCCGTCTCCAGCGGCGCCGACTGGGGGCTCGTGGCCGGGCGCGCCGGGCTGCTGGCCGCCTTCGCGGTGCTCTCCGCCGTCTTCGCCACGCGCGCCTTCGGGACCTACCAAGACTCCGTCTAGCACTTGACGGCGCTGTATCTAACCACTAGGTTATCTAACCTGATGGTTACGCAGACGCCCAGCGAACAGCTCAACGCCACCTTCGCCGCCCTCGCCGACCCCACCCGGCGCGCGATCCTCGCCCGCCTCGCGGCGGGCGAGGCCACGGTGAAGGAGCTCTCGGAGCCGTTCGCGATGAGCGGCCCGGCTGTCTCCAAGCACCTGCGGGTGCTGGAGCGCGCCGGACTGATCACACGTGGCCGCGACGCCCAGTGGCGTCCCTGCCGGCTGGAGGCCGCTCCGCTCAGGGACGTCGCCGAGTGGGCGGACGAGTACCGCCGCTTCTGGGACGCGAGCTACGAGCGGCTGGACGACTACCTACAACAGCTCAAACAGGAGGGCCACCATGGCCACAGCGAGTAGTGCCGAGACCACCTTCACCACGCCGTCGGATCGCGAGATCGTGATGACGCACGTGGTCGACGCCCCGCGGGCGCTCGTGTTCGACGCCCACACGAGCCCCGAGCACGTGCCGCACTGGATGACCGGCCCGGAGGGCTGGTCGATGCCCGTCTGCGAGATCGACCTGCGCCCGGGCGGCGAGTGGCACTTCGTCTGGCGCCGCGACGACGGCAGCGAGATGGAGATGCGGGGCGAGTACCGCGAGATCGAGGCGCCGGCGCGGCTCGTCAACACGGAGTCCTGGGGCGCCGACTGGCCCGAGACGCTCAACACGCTCGTCCTCGACGAGGAGAATGGCCGGACGACGATCACGAGCACGATCCTCTACCCCTCGCGGGAGGCGCGCGACGCCGCGCTCGCGACCGGGATGAAGGACGGCGCGTCGACGAGCTACGACCGCCTCGCCGAGTACCTGCGGACGCTCTAGACCCACTAGCTCCAGGAGCGCAGGTAGTCGCGCTGGGCGTCGGAGAGCACGTCGATCTCGACGCCCCGCGACTCAAGCTTGAGGCGGGCGACCTCGCGGTCGACCGCCTCGGGCACGGGGTGCACGCCCGGGCCCAGCTTCCCGGGGTGGCTGACGAGGTGCTCGACGGCGAGCGCCTGGTTGGCGAAGGACATGTCCATGACGGCGGCCGGGTGACCCTGCCCGGCCGCGAGGTTGACCACGCGGCCGCTCGCGAGCAGGTTGAGGCGGCGGTCGCCGAGGTCGTACTGCTCGACCATCGGCAGCACCTCCTGGACGCCGCCGGTGGCCGCTTCGCGCAGCGCGGGAAGGTCGATCTCGATGTCGAAGTGCCCGGCGTTGGCGAGCACCGCGCCGTCCTTCATGCGCGCGAAGTGCTCGGTGCTGAGGACGTCGCGGCTCCCGGTGACGGTCACGAAGACGTCGCCGCGCTCGGCGGCCTTCAGCGCCGGCATGACCTCGAAGCCCTCCATACGCGCCTCGAGCGCGCGCATCGGATCGATCTCGCACAGGATCACCTGGGCTCCGGCACCGCGGGCGCGCATCGCCACGCCCTTGCCGGTGAACCCGTAGCCGAGCACGACGATCGTGCGGCCCGCGAGCAGCAGGTTGGTCGCGCGCAGGATGCCGTCGAGCGTCGACTGGCCGGTGCCGTAGTGGTCGTTGAAGAGACGCTCGGTGGCGGCCTCGTTGACGGCCAGCACCGGGCAGCCGAGCCGCCCCGCGGCCTCGAGCGCGCGCAGGCGCAGCAGTCCGGTGGTCGTCTCCTCGGTGCCGCCGAGCATCTCGCCGAGGCGCTCGGGGTGGCGCTCGTGCAGGACCGTGAGGAGGTC
>JAXDGC010000361.1:0-2746 GCA_034665245.1 Solirubrobacteraceae bacterium
AAGAAGGCCGTCGTGATCGGCTCCAACAACTCCGCGCACGACATCTGCGCGGCGCTGTGGGAGGTCGGCGCCGACGTCACGATGGTGCAGCGCTCCTCGACCCACATCGTGCGCTCCGACACGCTGATGGACGTCGGGCTCGGCGCGCTCTATTCCGAGGAGGCCGTCGCCTCCGGCGTGACGACGGAGAAGGCCGACCTGATCTTCGCCTCGCTGCCCTACCGGATCATGCACGAGTTCCAGATCCCGCTCTACAACGAGATGCGCGAGCGCGACGCCGACTTCTACGACCGGCTCGAGCAGGCGGGCTTCCAGCTCGACTTCGGCGACGACGACTCGGGCCTGTTCATGAAGTACCTGCGCCGCGGATCCGGCTACTACATCGACGTCGGCGCCTCCGACCTCGTCGCCGACGGCAAGATCAAGCTGCAGAACGGCACCGTCGACCACCTGAGCGAGGACGCGGTGGTGATGGCCGACGGCACGGAGCTGCCGGCCGACCTCGTCGTCTACGCCACGGGCTACGGCTCGATGAACGGCTGGGCCGCGGACCTGATCTCCCAGGAGGTGGCCGACAAGGTCGGCAAGGTCTGGGGCCTGGGATCCGACACGACCTACGACCCCGGCCCGTGGGAGGGCGAGCAGCGCAACATGTGGAAGCCGACGCAGCAGGAGGCGCTGTGGTTCCACGGAGGCAACCTGCACCAGTCGCGCCACTACTCGCTCTACCTCGCCCTCCAGCTCAAGGCGCGGATCGAGGGGCTCGACACGCCGGTCTACGGGCTACAGGAGGTCCATCACCTCAGCTGACGAGTGCCTCGCGCACGACGGGCACGACCTCGGTGGCGAAGCGCTCCGTCTGCCCGAGCTGGTCCTCGTGATCGAACCAGGCCACGAAGCCGTCGAAGCGCAGGTCGCGCGCGAGCTTCACGAGCTCGTCGGCCCAGTGCTCGGCAGGACCGCGCAGCCAGCCGTCGCCGGGCCCGTCCGCGATCACGCCGTTGAGGTTGGCCACGCGGCGGATGCTCGCCGGGTCGCGGCCCGCCCTGCGCGCGGCTTCGTCGATGGCGTCCTGACGGCCGGGCACCTCCTCGAGCGGCAGCCGCGGCAGGCTCGGCACCCAGCCGTCCGCGAGACGTCCGACGATCCGCACCATGCGCGGCCCGTAGGCGCCGAGCCAGATCCCCATGTCGTGCGCCGGCGGAGGCCCGCCGTGCGCGCCGCGCATCGGGTAGTGCTCGCCGTCCGCGTTGATACCGCGCTCGGCGGCCCACACGCGGCGCACGATGGCGATCGCCTCCTCGAGCGCGTCGACGGACTCGGGGCCGGTCCGCACCGGGCCGCCCCACGCGCCGATCCCCTCCCAGAACGCGCCCGCGCCGAGCCCGAGCTCGACCCGGCCGCCGCTCAGCCGGTCCAGCGAGGCGGCCGCCTTGGCGAGCAGCGCCGGGTGGCGCAGCGGCAGGTTGGCGACGTCGGGAAAGAAGCGCACGCGGTCGGTGCGGCCGGCCAGGTAGGAGATGAGCGTCCACGCGTCGAGATGGCGGCGCTGATACGGGTGGTCCTGGATGCCGACGAGGTCGAGGCCGAGCCGGTCGGCCAGCAGCACCTGCTCGACGACGGCGTCCTGTCGCTCGGCCTCGGGCACCGGGAAGATTCCGAACAGCGGCTGCATCACACCGGCACCCTAGACTCGGAGGAGATGGAGGGACCCGCGCTCACGCACCTCGACGACGCCGGCCGGGCGACGATGGTCGACGTCGGCGACAAGCACGCCACCGTGCGCTGGGCGCGCGCCCGCGCGGTCGTGCGGATGTCGCCGGAGGCCGCCGCGCGCGTCGCCGCCGGGGACAACCCGAAGGGCGACGTCGTCGCGGTCGCGCGGATCGCCGCGATCCAGGCGGCCAAGCGCACGGACGAGCTGATCCCGCTCTGTCACCAGCTGCCGCTCTCCCACGTCGACCCGCAGATCGCGATCGACGCCGATGAGGGCCGCGTCACGATCGTCGTGGAGACCCGCACCACCCACCAGACCGGGGTCGAGATGGAGGCGATGGTGGCCTGCTCCGTGGGCGCGCTGACCGTCTACGACATGGTCAAGGGCATCGAGCCGGGCGTCGTCGTCGAGCGCATCGAGCTGCTCGACAAGACCGGCGGCAAAGCGGACTTCCACCGCGCATGAAGCCGCTCGTCGACGGCCACGGGCGTCCGATCGGGGACGTGCGGATCTCGGTCACCGACCGCTGCAACTTCCGCTGCCAGTACTGCATGCCCGCCGAGGGCCTGCCGTGGCTGCAGCGCGACTCGCTGCTCTCCTACGAGGAGATCGCGCGGCTCGTCGCGCTGCTGGGCGCGATGGGCGTGCACGACGTGCGTCTGACCGGCGGCGAGCCGCTCGTGCGCCGCGAGCTGTGGCGGCTCGTGGAGATGCTCTCCGGGCTCGCGGACGTCCACGACCTGTCGCTGACGACCAACGGCTACCTGCTGAAGGCCCAGGTCGGCGACCTCGTCCGCGCGGGGCTCAAGCGCGTCAACGTGTCGCTCGACTCGCTCGCGCCCGACCGCTTCTTCCAGCTCACCCGCCGCGATTCGCTCGCCCAGGTGCTCGAGGGCCTCGAGGCGGCCGAGGCGCATCCCGAGCTACGCCCGATCAAGGTCAACGTCGTCGCGCTCAAGGACTTCACCGAGGACGAGGTCGTCCGCTTCGCCGAGTTCGCCCGCCGCACGCCCTACGTCGTGCGCTTCA
>JAXDGC010000362.1:0-6390 GCA_034665245.1 Solirubrobacteraceae bacterium
CGCTCGGGCGAGCTGTCGGCGCCGATCGTCATCGGCCGCGACCACCTCGACTCCGGCTCGGTCGCCTCCCCCTACCGCGAGACGGAGGGGATGGCCGACGAGTCCGACGCGATCGCCGACTGGCCGCTGCTCAACGCGCTCGTCAACACGTCGGCGGGCGCGTCGTGGGTGAGCATCCACCACGGCGGCGGCGTCGGGATCGGCCGCTCCATCCACGCGGGCCAGGTCTGCGTCGCCGACGGCTCGGACCTCGCGGCCGAGAAGCTCGAGCGCGTGCTCACGGCCGACCCCGGCATGGGCGTGATCCGCCACGTCGACGCGGGCTACGATCGCGCGGTGGAGGTGGCCGAGGAGCGGGGGGTGCGGATCCCGATGCGCGAGGGCCGCTCCGCGTGAGCGTCCTCGAGATCGCGACCGTCGGCCACCCCGTCCTGCGCGAGCGCGCGACCGAGGTCAGCGCCGAGGCGCTGCGCTCGCCCGAGGTCCAGCGGCTGATCGACGACCTCATCGAGACGAAGCGCGCCGCCGACGGCGCCGGCCTGGCCGCGAACCAGGTCCACGACACGCACCGGATCGCGGTCGTCGAGGTGTAGCCGGGCAACCCGCGCTATCCCTACAAGCCGTCGATCCCGCTCACCGTGCTGGTCAATCCGGTGCTCGAGCCGGTCGGCGACGAGACGGCCGAGATCAACGAGGGCTGCCTGTCGGTGCCCGGCCTCCGCGGGACCGTCGATCGCCACGTCACGGTGCGGGTGCGCTACCTCGACCGCGACGGTCTGGAGCACGACGAGGTGCGGCGGGGGCTGACCGCCGGCACGTTCCAGCACGAGGTCGACCATCTCGACGGCGTGCTGTTCCTCGACCGCGTGCGCGACCCGGCGACGTTCTCGACCTGGGAGCAGTTCGACCGCCACCACCGCGAGGCGTTCGAGGCCCGCGCGCGGGCGCTGGTGGAGCGGGTCGGCTCGTGACGACCGTGTGGTGCGAGCTCGCCTGGCTGGGGGGCGAGCGGGCGGAGGCCGGCGTGGTGCTGGAGATCGAGGGCGACCGGATCGTCACCGTGACGCCGGGCGTGGCGGCGCCCGCGGCGTACCACGGAGTCGCCGGCCGGGTGGTCGCCGCCGAGTACGTCGAACGCCTTCCCGGCCTCACGATCCCCGGCCTGGCCAACGCCCACTCGCACGCCTTCCAGCGCGCGCTGCGCGGCCGCACGCACACGGGCACGGGCTCGTTCTGGACCTGGCGCGAGCAGATGTACGCGCTTGCCGGCACGCTCGACCCCGACGCCTGCCTCGCGCTCTCCCGCGCGGCGTTCGGCGAGATGGCGCTGGCCGGGATCACCTGTGTCGGGGAGTTCCACTATCTCCACCACGATCCGCACGGCACGCCCTACGACGATCCCAACGCGATGGGCCGCGCCGTGCTCGCCGCCGCGCAGGCGGCGGGGCTGCGGATCACGCTGCTCGACGCGTGCTACCTGCAGGGCGGGATCGAGCGGTTCCGCGACGCCGACGCGGAGGCCTGGGCGGAGCGCGTCGGCGCGATCGCGGAGCGGCCGGCGGCGCGCGTCGGCGCGGCGATCCACAGCGTGCGGGCGGTCGACCCCGCGTCGGCGCGCGTCGTCGCGGAATGGGCGGCCGGGCGACCGCTGCACGCGCACGTCTCGGAGCAGCCGAAGGAGAACGAGGAGTGCCTGGCCGCGCACGGCCGCACGCCGACCGGGCTACTGGCCGACGCCGGCGCGCTGTCCGAGCGCTTCACCGCCGTGCACGCGACCCACCTGACCGACGACGACGTCGTCCTGCTCGGCGGCGCCGGCGTGACCGCCTGCCTCTGCCCGACCACGGAGCGCGACCTCGCGGACGGGATCGGGCCGGCTCGACGGCTGCTCGACGCGGGCGCGTCGCTTGCGGTCGGGAGCGACTCGCAGGCCGTCATCGACCTCTTCGAGGAGGGGCGCGCGATCGAGCTCGACGAGCGGCTTGCCACCGGGGTGCGCGGCGTGCACCCGGCGGCCGAGCTCCTGCATGCGGCGACGGCCGGCGGCTACGCGGCGCTCGGCTGGCCGGAGGGCGGGCGGCTCGAGGCGGGCGCGCTCGCCGACCTCACGACGGTCTCGCTCGACGGCGTCCGGCTCGCCGGCACGCCCGCGGAGGAGGCGGTGCCGTCGGTCGTCTTCGCCGCCGCGCCCGGCGACGTGCGCGACGTCATGGTCGGCGGCCGCTGGGTGGTGCGCGACGGCGAGCACGTGTCGCTCGACGTGGCCGCGGAGCTGCACGCGGCGCTCGCGCCATGACCACCCTGGTCGTCGACCGCATCGGCCTGCTCGTCACGAACGACCCGTCGCTCGGCGACGGCCCGCTCGGCCTCGTGCGCGACGCGGCGCTCGTCATGGAGGACGGCGTCGTCATCGCTGTCGAGCGCGCGGGCGCGGTCGGGGACGAGCAGCTCGACGCCGCTGGGCGCTGCGTGATCCCGGGCTTCGTGGACTCGCACACCCACCTCGTGTTCGCCGGCGATCGCGGTGACGAGTTCGCCGCGCGCATGGCGGGGGCGCCGTACGCGGCCGGGGGCATCCGCGTGACGACGGAGGCCACGCGCGCGGCCACGCGCGAGCAGCTCTCGGCGCTCGCCGCCGCCCGCCGCCGCGAGGCGCTGCGGGCCGGGATCACGCACCTCGAGATCAAGTCGGGCTACGGGCTCGATGTCGAGGCCGAGGCGCGGTCGTGTGCAGTGGCCGCAGAGCTGACCGACGACGTCACGTTCCTCGGCGCCCACGTCGTGCCGGCCGAGTACGAGGGGCGTGCCGACGACTACGTCGAGCTCGTCTGCACCGACATGCTGGCGGCCTGCGCTCCGCACGCGCGCTGGATCGACGTCTTCTGCGAGGACGGCGCCTTCGACGCGGAGCAGTCGCGCGCGGTGCTCGAGGCCGGCGCCGCCGCCGGCCTCGGCCTGCGCGTCCACGGCAACCAGCTCGGCCCGGGGCCGGGCGTGCGGCTCGCGGTCGAGCTCGGCGCGGCCTCGGTCGACCACTGCACCTACCTCGAGGACGCCGACGTCGAGGCGCTGGCGGGGAGCGAGACGGTCGCGACGTTCCTGCCCGCCACGGACTTCTCGACGCGCCAGCCCTACCCCGACGCGCGCCGCGCGATCGACGCCGGCGTCGCGGTCGCGGTCGCGACCAACTGCAACCCGGGCTCGAGCTACACGACCGCGATGGGGTTCTGCCTCGCGCTGGCGGTCCGCGACATGCGCATGACCGCCGAGGAGGCGCTGTTCGCCGCCACCCTCGGCGGCGCCCGCGCGCTGCGGCGCACCGACGTCGGCCGGCTCGCGCCCGGCGCCCGCGCCGACGCCGCCGTGCTCGCCGCGCCGTCCTACTCGCATCTCGTCTACCGCCCCGGCGTGCCGCTGGTGGCAGCGACCATCCTCGCCGGGCGCGCGGCCTGGATCGACCCCGACGCTGGCATCATCCGCTGATGCCCTGGATCACCCCGCTCGACGAGTCCACCGCGCCGGAGGGATCGCGCGCCGGCGCCGACGCCCACGCCGCCAGCGGCGGGCGCATGACCAACATGAAGTGGACGCTCGCGCACGTCCCGGCGGCGCTCGAGGCGCTGCTGCAGTGGTATCCGCTGCACGACGAGGTGGTGCCGCTCCTGGGCGAGCGCCGCACGACGCTGTTCTGCCACGCGATCTCGGTCCAGAACGACTGCCTGATCTGCTCGACGTTCTTCCGCCGCATCCTGATCGACGACGGCGAGGACCCGGACGCGCTCCCGCTCGACGAGCTCGACGCGCTGATCGTCGACTTCGGCCGCCGCCTCGCCACCGACCCGCACGCGGTGGAGGGTGAGCTCCGCGCCCGGCTCGACGCCCGCTTCTCAGAGGGCGAGATCGTCCTGCTCACCGCCTTCGGGGCGATCATGGTCGCCACCAACGTCGTCAACGACGCGCTCGGCGTGCCGCTCGACGGCTACCTCGAGCCGTACCGCGGCGCGGTCGCGTGACCGAACGCCCGGTCGCGTTCATCACGGGCGCAGCCCACGGCCAGGGCCGCGCCGTGGCGCTCGCGCTCGCCGGCGCCGGCCACGACGTCGCCGCGCTCGACGTCGCGGCGCCGCTCGAGTACCCCGGCTACGGCATGGGCACCCCGGCCGAGCTCGAGTCGCTCGCGTCCGAGTGCGCCGTCGCGGGCTCGGCGTGCCTGATCGCGGTCGCCGACGTCCGCGACGACGCGGCGGTCAGAGCCGCGGTCGGCGCCGCGATCGAGCGCTTCGGCCGCATCGACCTCCTGTTCAACAACGCCGGCATCTGCGCCTACGGCCTCGCCCACGAGCTGACCGAGCCCGAGTGGGACGCGATGATCGACATCAACCTCAAGGGCGCGTGGATCGTCGGGCGCCACGTGATCCCGCACATGATCGAGGCGCAGGGCGGCTCGATCATCAACAACTCCTCGATCGCCGGCCTGCGCGGCATGGCGCGGCTGTCGCACTACGCGGCGAGCAAGTGGGGGCTCACCGGGCTGTCGAAGTCGTGGGCGATCGAGCTCGCGCCGCACGGCATCCGCGTGAACTCGATCCACCCGACCGGCGTCGACACGCCGCTCAACGACGGCCTCGCCGCGATGGAGGGCCTGACGACGCAGGAGATCGCGGAGCGCTCGGCTGGCAACCTGCTGCCGGTGCCGTGGATCGAGCCGAGCGACGTCGCCGAGGCCGTCCTCTACCTCACCGGCCCGGGCGCGCGCTACGTGACCGGCACGACGCTCGTGATCGACGCCGGCCTGCTCACGCGGTGACGCGCACCGGGTGGCGCACGACCGCCCAGAACAGATAGCCGCCGTCATTGAACGGCACGGCGGCGGGCTGACATCGGCCCTTGGTGTCGGTCGCGCGAGCGAGCAGCTCGTGACTCCCGGCCTTCCGTGGCGCCCACGGCAGCTCCCAGCGCACCCAGGCCCCGGGGAGGTCCGGGCGGCGAAGCCTCGCGGCGCGCCAGGTCGCCCCGCCGTCGGTGCTGACCTCGACGCGCCGGATCGCGCCGGCGCCCGACCACGAGCGCCCGCGCAGCACGTGCCGGCGCCCGGCGCGGAGGGTGGCGTCCCACGGCAGCTCGAAGGCGCTCTTGACGGCCTGCTCGGCGAGCGGCGGGGAGTCGGGCGGGTAGGAGGGCCCGGTCATCCGGTACCACTTGGTGTTCCAGGGCGAGGCCAGCCGGCGGTCGGAGACCTCGATCCGCCCGACCCACTTGACGCTTGCGACCCCGATCCAGCCCGGCACCACGAGCCGCAGCGGGGCGCCGTGATCGGGCGGCAGCTCGTCGCCGTTCATCTCGTAGGCGAGGAGCGCGTCGTCGAGCGCCTTGCCGATCGGCAGCGGGCGCCGCACGTGGCCGTAGTCGACGCCGTCGGTCACGACGGTGGCGTCGAGGCCCTCGGGCATCACGTCGACGGCGCCGTGGCGGACCCCGGCGCGCTCGAGCACCTCCGCGAGCGGCACGCCGCGCCAGCGCGCGACGCCGATTGCCCCGAGCTTCCACGCGCTGCCGGCGGCGGGGGTGCCCTGCTGGCTCGCGAAGAAGGAGCGGCCGTTGCCCGCGCACTCGATGAAGGCGGTGAGCTCGCGCGACGGCAGGCGGTGCAGGTCGCCGAGGCTGAACGCCCGCGGCCGGCGCAGCCCGCTCCCGACCAGATCGAGGCGGTAGGTCGACGGATCGATCCGTGGCGTCGCGGTGTGGTTGCGGACGAAGAAGCGCTGGTTGGCCACCGTGTAGCCCTGATCGCGCATCGCCTCCCAGCGCATCTCGGCGTTCGTGCCGAGGCGGACGAACCACTCGGGCGGCAGCGGCTTGACGATCGGGGCCGCGGACTGCGCCCTCGCGAGCCCGGGGCGGGCGCCCGCGAGCAGCGGGGCGGAGGCGGCGGCCAGCGCGAGCAGCTCACGGCGCGAGAGCGAGCGCCCCGCGTTCCACCGCCAGTACTCCTCGCGCGCAAGCTGATCGACCTGCTCGTCGTGCACGTGACGCTCCCTTCGTCCGTCGAGGAGCTACCTACTCTATCTTGTCTACCGACTTAGTAGAGAAGGCTCAGCAGGACTTCGACCCCCAGGCCGTGCAGGCGAGGGTGATGTCGGTGTAGGTGACGACGCTGACCGCGCCGCCGGTGTTGGTGAGGATCTGGCCCGTCATGCCCCAGTGCTTCTCGAACTGGGTGTCCTCGTCGGGATCGCCCTGCGTGAAGACGCGCATCGACTCGCCCGGGTTCAGCACGGAGCCGGGTGGGAACGCGTAGCGGAAGGGCTTGCTCTTGAGCTCGTAGTTCTCGAGGTCGATCGGCCAGGTCGCGTTGTTCTTGATCAGCACGACCTCGTTCCCGCGCGGGTC
>JAXDGC010000363.1:0-5090 GCA_034665245.1 Solirubrobacteraceae bacterium
AACAGCGGTCCAGAGCGCTCAAGTTGAGCGTTCCATAACCGATACATCTCTCAGGTTCGCCTCCCGAAAGGGCAAACCGTCCGCGAGGACGGGACGCAAAACCACGGGGCTCCCTCCAGAGCCAGCCGGGTTACCGAAGGAACGCTCTAGGGCTTCGGGTCAGAACGGACCACCGATCCGAAGCACCTACGCACCGGGAGGCCGTAACCGTGTTCCGTTCCACCGTCCTACGCAGGGCACCGCTGTTCGCCGTCGTGCTCGCGCTCGCCGCGATGCTCGCACCCGCAGGCGCCCAGGCGCAGGGCTGCGCCAACACGCACCTCAAGCCCAACGCCGCGAATGTCGGGGCCGTCCGCAGCGCCGTGCTGTGCCTGCACAACGCCGAGCGCGCCCGCCACGGGCTGCCGAAGCTGCGCGAGAACTGGCGCCTGCGCAGCGCCGCCAGCCGCCACTCCGCGCGCATGGTCGGATCCCACTTCTTCGACCACACCACGCCGGGCGGGCTCACGATGGCCCAGCGCATCCGCAGCACGGGCTACGTGAACGGCGCTCACGCCTGGTCCATCGGCGAGAACATCGCCTGGGCCTCGGGCCGGCTCGCGACGGCCGCCCAGATCCACCGCTCGTGGATGAGCTCGGCGGGCCACCGCGCGAACATCCTGCAGCGCTCGTTCCGCGAGATCGGCATCGGCATCGCGCCGGGCGTGCCGGTCCACCTCTCCGCGTCGCAGTCCGGCGCCACGTACACCACGGACTTCGGCTTCCGCCGATAGCGGGCAGGGCCTGCGCGGGTCACGCGGGCGGTCGGGGGCGGTTGTTAGCCTCCGCCGCCCTCGTGGCCGACGTCCAGCCCCTCCACGCCCTCCACTACGCCCTCGACCACGTCGGCGGCCTGCCGCCCGTGGTGGCGCCGCCGTATGACGTGATCGACCCGGAGCAGCGCGCCGCCCTGGCGGCCCGCTCCCCCTACAACGTCGTCGAGATCGACCTCCCGCGGCCCGACGGCGACCTGGACCTCTACGCCCATGCCGCGCGGCTGTTCGGCGACTGGCAGGCGGAGGGCATCCTCGTCCGCGACCCCGAGCCCGCGCTGTGGGCGCTCGCCCAGGACTACACGGGGCCGGACGGCAACGCCTACACGCGCCGCGGCCTGTTCGCGCGCGTGCGCGTCGAGGACTACGGCGCCGGGCGCATCCGCCCCCACGAGCGCACGCACGCGGGGCCGCGGGAGGACCGGCTGCGGCTCACGCGCGCCACGCGGGCGAACCTCTCCCCCATCTTCTCGCTCTACGACGACCCGGAGGGCGCGGCCTGGAGCGCGGTCTCCCCCCACACCGAGAGCGTGCCATGGGGCGAGGTGACCGACGAGGACGGCACCCAGCACCGGCTCTGGCGCGTGCCCGAGGAGGACGCCGCCGTCGCGGTGCGCGACGCTCTGCGTGAGACCGAGCTGCTGATCGCGGACGGCCACCATCGCTACGAGACCGCCCGCGTCTACGCCGACGAGATCGGCGGCGAGGGCGGCCATCGCTACGTGCTGATGTGCCTCGTCGCGCTCCAGGATCCCGGCCTCACCGTGTTCCCCACCCACCGGCTGCTGACCGCCCTCAGCGACGAGCAGCGCGTCGCGCTGCGCGAGGCGCTCACGCGCGACTGGGAGATGACCGAGGTCGCGTCCGAGGCGCTCGAGCCGCAGGCGAGCGCCGACGGCGCCATCCGCATCGGCTACCTCGACGCCCACCACAAGCGTCCCTTGATGCTGACCCTGCGCGACGCGGCGATCGCCGACGCCGCGCTCCCCGGGATGCCCGAGCCCTACCGCCGGCTCGACACCGCCGTGCTCGAGGCGCTCGTGCTCAAGGGTGCGCTCGGCATGACCGAGGACGACATCTCCGACCTCAACGGCCTCGAGTACGCGCGCGACACCGACCAGGCGCGCGCCCGCGTCGAGGCGGGCGAGGTCGAGGCGGCGTTCTTCATGAGCCCGACGCCGGTCGAGCGCGTCCGCGACGTCGCCGCCACCGGGGTCAACATGCCCCCGAAGTCCACGTACTTCTTCCCGAAGGTGCTCACGGGAATGATCTTCAACCCGCTGGCCTAATCTCTAGGGCATGAGAGCCGTCGCCCGCCAGCGCGAGAAGTTCACGCACGACCTGAAGGTGCGCAAGCACCGGCTGACCGCCGACGAGCCCGAGGACGAGGGCGGCGACGACATGGGCCCCAGCCCGCAGGAGCTGCTGGCCGCCTCGCTGGCCTCCTGCACGGCGATCACGATCGAGATGTACGCGAAGCGCAAGAAGTGGAACGTCGAGGGGCTCGAGGTCGACGTCGACTACACCCCCGCCGAGCGCGGATGCGCGACCAACTTCAAGCTCGTCATGCGGATGCCCGCCCATCTCTCGGAGGAGCAGGTCGAGCGCTTGCAGATCATCGCGGCCAAGTGCCCCGTCCACCGGACGCTGGAGGGCGAGGTCCTCTTCGACGAGCGGGTCGAGCTCGCCTGAGGACCCGGGCCGCACTCGCCGAGGAGCTGCGCGGCGCGCTGCTGGCGCCCGATGCCGCGCTCGCGATCGACGTCCACGGCGGCACGGAGGCAGCGGTGCTGGCCCCGCTCTACCTCGACGCCGCCGGGGAGCTGCATGCCGTCTTCACCAAGCGCCGCGACGACCTCAAGCGCCACGCCGGCGAGATCTCGTTCCCGGGCGGCCGGCGCGATCCCGGCGACGCCGACCTGACCGCGACGGCGCTGCGCGAGGCCCACGAGGAGATCGGGCTGCCGCCCGACGCGGTGGAGATCGTCGGCGCGCTCCCGCCCACGCCCACCTTCGTCACCAACTACGCCGTCTATCCCTTCGTCGGGCTGATCGAGCCGGGCTTCGAGTGGGAGCTCGCCGACGCCGAGGTCGCCTACGTGCTCGAGTTCCCGCTCGAGGCGGTGCGCGCCGCGCACGGAATGCGCCGGCTCGTGCGCCGCGGCGTGCCGTTCCGCACCGACACCTATGAGATGGGCGACCACCTGATCTGGGGCGCGACCGCGCGGATGGTGCGCGACCTGCTGGCGCGGCTGCCGGCGGGCGGCTAGGCGCGCCGGAGCGTCAGCAGCGCGAACCCCATCGTGTCGCGGCCGCCCTCGCCCTCCCAGCGCGCCCGCGAGGCGTCGACCCAGGCGCGCAGGTCGGGGTCGGGATCCCGCGACAACCAGCGCTCTCCGTTGGCGAGCGCCGTCTCCTCGTAGGCCGCCCAGTCGGCATCGGAGGCGACCGCAGCCCGGAGCACCTCCCAGCCGGCCGCTCGAGCCCCCGCGCGCAACGCGTCCAGCCCCTCCGGCAGCTCGTCGGCACTCGCCCCGCCGAGGCGCTCGAGGTAGCCGGCGCTCGGCTCGCGCCGCCAGAAGCCCTCGCCGACGAGCGCGAGCCCGCCGACGGGACGTGCGAGAGCGGCGAGCGCGCGCAGCGACTCCTCCCACGACCCGATCGCGTGCGAGGCCGCGAGGCAGGCCACGAGGTCGTAGGCGCCCGGCTCGAGCGTGACTTCCGCGAACCGCGCCTCGTGCACCACGTCGACGCGCTCGCGGGCCGCGGCCGCCCACTCGGCGGCCGGCTCGACCCCCTCCGTGCGCAGTCCAAACCGAGCCGCGAGGCGCGCGAGCAGCTCGCCGGGCCCGCAGCCGACGTCCAGTGCGCGCGCGCCCGCGGGCAGCGCCAAGGCGGCGATCGCGCCGTCGATCGCCGCCTGCGAGAGCGGGTTGGCGAAGGGGACCCCGCGATGCGTGATCGCGGAAAGCGTCGCGCGGTCTATGAGCCGGCTCCGGTCTCGCTCGGGACGTTGAAGAAGTTCCCTACCGCAGCCGTAGCCGCACCTCCATGACTCCATGGTCGCGCACGGAGGCGACTCCGGCCACGTTCGGCGGCCGCATTCCGTAGTCGGCGAAGCGGATCGGCGTCGAGCCCACGAGGTCGATCCCGTTGGCGACGCGGCGCGAGCGCAGCGCGACCCGCACGGAGCGCGAGGCGCCGTGCAGCGTCAGGCGCCCGCGGGCCGTGAAGCGCGCCGCGATGCGGGCCGGCGGGCCGAGCACGAAGCCCGCGACCGGGTAGCGGTCGGTCTCGAGCCCGCGCCCGCGCAGCGCCTCGTCGCGGCGCGCCTCGTCGGAGCGCAGGGTCCGCGTGTCGGTCTCGAAGCGCGCGTCGACGATGCGGCCCCGCGCGATCCGCGCGGTCCCGTCCACCCGCCCCGTGCGGCCGACCGCCTCGTTGAGCCCGACTCCCGCGACCGTCTCGCGGACGCGGTAGCCGACGAACGAGCCGGCGGTCGCGGCCAGCGTCCCCTCGAGCGGCCCGCTCGGAGCAGCGTCCTCTCCGGCGGCCGGCAGGCGCGGCGGCGGTGGCGTGTCGGCCCCGCGCAGGAGTGAGACGCCGACCACCGCCGCGACCGCGAGCGCCGCCGGCAGCCCGAGTCTCCTCAGCCACCTCATCCGGCGAGCAGCCGCTCCACCGCCGCCGTCGCGTCGCGCGTCCACGCCTCGCACTCCTCAGGCGGCGTCGCGAGCACCTCGAGCGGGATGTTCCACGTCGCCGCCGCGTTCCGCACGACCTCCGCGCCGCCGGCCAGCACCTCGGCCCCCAGCGTCCCCGCACCCTCGTAGAGCAGCCCGCGCACCGGCGTGTCAACGAGCTTCTCGCACAGCATCCGCAGGCGCCCCGCGTGCAGCTCCTCTGCCCCGGGGCCCGTGGCGCTCGCCAGCAGCCACGCCACCACGGTCACCCCGCCGATCGCCTCCATCAGCGTGGCGATGCGGTCGGGGTCGCCGACGTAGGGCTCGGCGCCCGCCGCCGCGATCGCCTCCGCGCGCGCCGGGTCGCGCGTCGTCCCGCGCACGGCATGGCCCGCGGCGAGCAGCTCGCGCGCGAGCGCCTGGCCGCGCCCCCCGCAGCCCACGATCAGGACCCGCGCCAGCTCACTGCTCCTCGGGCGGGTGCCCCTCGCGAGCGCGGAAGGCCGCCGCGCGCGCCCGCATCGCGCGCTGCTCGCGGCTGACCTCCTCCGCGATCTCCTCCTCGGTGCGCTCGGGCGCCCCGCGCCGCCGCCGC
>JAXDGC010000364.1:0-5243 GCA_034665245.1 Solirubrobacteraceae bacterium
TCGCCTAGCTCCGGCGAACGTCAAAGGCGGCTGGGTAGGGGTGGATCCGAACCGCCGCGGCGCGACGAATGTCGCCTCTACCCCCGCATAGGTGGTAGAGGCGACATTCGTGGCCCCGCGGCACTCCGGACCCTCCTCCTACCCAGCCGCAGTTGACGTTCGGGCCGCGAAGCCGGGGCCCGGCACGACCTCGATATCGCGCTGGCGCACGTGCTCGCGGCAGCGGTCGCAAACCATCTCGGCGCCGACGTTCCCGCCGCAGCCGTCGTGGAGCGTGAGCCGCGGCGGGCCCTCGGGGCGCGCGTAGTGGCGGTCGCCCCACTTCATCAGCTGGTGCAGGGCGGGAGCGAGCTCGCGGCCCTTCCTCGTCAGCACGTAGGCGCCGTCCTCGCGGTGCTCGAAGACGCCCTCGTCCACGAGGTGAGCGAGCCGCTGGGTGAGGACGTTGCGCGCGATCCCGAGGCTGCGCTGGAAGTCCGAGAAGCGCGAGGCGCCGAGGAAGGCGTCACGCACGATCAGCAGGCTCCAACGCTCGCCGACGACCTCGAGCGTGCGCGCGATCGAGCAGATCTGAGCTGGATAGGTGCTGTCGAGCATCTGCTCCAGTGTAGGGAGGGGAGTTGCATCAAGCAACCAGTCGTGTAGGGTGGTTGCATGAAGCAACCGGCCAAGCCCTCCCGCGTCCTCGCCGTCGTCGGCCTCGCGGTGTTCCTCTCGATCCTCGACCTCTTCATCGTCAACATCGCGTTCCCGGATCTGCACGCGGACTTCTCCGGCTCCAGCCTCGCCGGCCTCTCGTGGGTGCTGACCGGCTACGCGATCGTCTACGCCGCGGTGCTCGTGCCGGCCGGGCGCCTGGGCGACCTCTACGGGCGCCGCAGGCTGTTCGTCGGCGGCCTCGGGCTGTTCACGCTCGGCTCGGCGCTGTGCGCGGTGGCGCCGTCGCTCGGGACGCTCGTCGCGGCGCGCGTGCTGCAGGGGATCGGCGCCGCGGCGCTGACGCCCAACTCCCTCGGGCTGGTGCTGCCGCTGTTCCCGCCCGAGAAGCGCTCGACCGTGATCGGCGCCTGGGCGGGCATCGGTGCGGTCGGCGCCTCGATCGCGCCGCCGCTGGGCGGGCTGCTGGTCGAGGTCAGCTGGCGGCTGATCTTCATCGTCAACGTGCCGCTCGGCGTGATCGCGATCGTGCTGGCGCTGCGGCTCGCGCCCGAGGTCCGCGATGCGCGGGCCACGCGCCTGCCGGACGTTCTCGGGATCGCGCTGCTCGTGGCGGCGGTCGGCCTGCTCACGCTCGGCCTCACCCAGGGCCCGCGCTGGGGCTGGGACGAGCGCGTGGTCGGCGCCTTCGCGCTCGCGGCCGTCCTCGGGGCGGTGTTCCTGCGCCGCTGCGCCCGCCATCCCGCGCCGGTCGTCGAGCTCGCGCTGCTGCGCGTGCCCGCGTTCGCGCTCGCCGGGCTCTCGACGCTCCTGTTCTCCGCGGGCTTCGCGGGCCTGCTGCTGGGCAACGTCCTCTGGTTCACCGAGGTCTGGGACTACCCCGTGCTGAAGGCCGGCCTCGCGTTCGCGCCCGGGCCGCTGCTCGCGGCGACGACCGCCATCACCTCGGGCCGTCTTGCCGACGGCCGTCAACCCGCCGCCTTCGGCGCGGTCGGCGGCTTCGTGTTCGCGGCCGGGTGCCTGTGGTTCATCACGCACGCCGGGGTGCAGCCGGCCTACCTCTCGGCGATCCTCCCGGGCCAGGTGCTGACCGGGATCGGCGTCGGCCTGCTGCTGCCCTCGTTCACCGCCACCGCCGCGGCGACGCTCGCCCCCGAGCAGCTTGCGACCGGGATCGGCGTCCAGACGATGTGCCGCCAGATCGGCGCGGCGCTCGGGCTCGCCTCGTGGGTGGCGATCGTGGGCACGCCCTCGGCCGCCGACGCGGTCGACGCGTTCGGCTCCGGCTGGGTGTTCATGTCGGTCACGGCGGTGCTCGCCGGGCTCGCCCTGCTCCCGATGGCCCGTGGGCGGCTCGTCCATAGACTGGTCGTGTGACCTCGGACGAGATCCGCGAGACGTTCCTCAGCTTCTTCGAGGCCAACGATCACCTGCGCACGCCGTCGGCGTCGCTCGTCCCGGCGCAGCACGACCCGTCGGTGCTGCTCACCACCGCGGGCATGCACCCGCTCATGCCGTACTTCCTCGGCCACGAGAAGCCGCCGCACCATCGGCTGACGACCTGCCAGAAGTGCTTCCGCACGGTGGACATCGACATCGTCGGCTCGACCGCGCGCCACAACACGTTCTTCGAGATGCTCGGCAACTTCTCGTTCGGCGACTACTTCAAGCAGGGTGCCGTCGAGTACGCGCTCAAGCTCTCGGTCGAGGGCTTCGGCCTCGACTTCGACCGCATCTGGGTCACGGTCTTCGAGGGTGACGAGCTGCTCGGTCTCGGGCCCGACGAGGAGGCGATCGAGGCGTGGGTGGCGGCGGGCTTCCCGCGCGAGCGGATCGTGCAGTGCAGCCGTGAGGAGAACTTCTGGCAGGCCGGCCCGACCGGACCGTGCGGCCCGTGCTCGGAGCTCTACTACGACCGCGGCGCCTCCTACGGCAAGGAGGACGATCTCCCCGGCGAGGAGAACGAGCGCTTCCTCGAGTACTGGAACCTCGTCTTCATGCAGTTCAACCAGGACCCGGTCAACACGCTCACGCCGCTGCCGGCGCAGAACATCGACACCGGGCTCGGGCTCACCCGCTTGGCGGCGATCCTCCAGGACAAGTCCTCGGTCTACGAGATCGACCAGTTCTGGCCGCTGATCGAGCTCGGCCAGGAGCTGAGCGGCAAGCGCTACGGCGAGACGTTCGAGGTCGATCGCGCGTTGCGGATCCTCGCCGACCACACGCGCGGCACCTCGTTCCTCGTCGCAGACGGCGTCGTGCCCTCCAACGAGGACCGCGGCTACGTGCTGCGCCGCCTGATGCGGCGGGCGATCCTGCAGGGGCGGCGGATCGGTATCGAGCCCGGCTTCATGCCGCGCTACGCGCAGGTCGTGCGCGACCTCATGAGCGCGGCGTACCCCGAGCTGATCGAGCACGCCGACACGATCGACATGTGGCTCGCGCGCGAGGAGGAGGCGTTCGGCCAGACGCTCGAGCAGGGCACGCGCATCCTCGAGGATCACATCGCGCGCGCGAAGGCGGCCGGGGAGGAGGGCATCGGCGCGGCCGAGGCGTTCCAGCTCCACGACACCTACGGCTTCCCGTTCGACCTCACGCTCGAGCTCGCGGCGGAGCAGGGGCTGGGCGTCGACAGCCAGGGCTTCGAGTCCCTCATGGATGAACAGCGCACGCGGGCGCGCGCGAGCGCCGGCCGCGGCGGGCGCGACGAGGACCGCGAGCGCGCGCGCGTGTTCGCGGACGCCGCGGGCTTCGGCACGACGTTCACGGGCTACGAGACGGTCGAGCAGGCCACGGCGGTCGGGGCGGTGGCTCAAGAGAACGGGAGGTTGCTCGTCAAGCTCGTCGAGTCGCCGTTCTACGCCACCGGCGGCGGCCAGGTCCATGACGCCGGCGAGGTCCGCTGCGAGTCCGGCGACTGCGCGGCGAGCGTGACCGACGTTCTGCGCCTCGGCGACGACCAGGTGCTCGTGCTCGAGCCGGTCGCCGGCGAGCTGCACGAGGGCGAGCGCGTGATCGCGCTCGTCGACCGCGCCGCACGCCGCGCCACCGAGTGCAACCACACCGCGACGCACCTCCTGCACGCGGCGTTGCGAGAGCGCCTCGGCACCCACGTGCGCCAGGCCGGCTCCTACGTCGGGCCCGACAAGCTGCGCTTCGACTTCACCCACGGCGCCCCGCTCTCGGCGGACGACGTCGCGGCGGTCGAGGATCGCGTCAACGAGTGGATCCTCGCCAATCAGCCCGTGCGCGCGCTCACGACGACGCTGGACGAGGCGCGCGGCCTCGGCGCGATGGCGCTCTTCGGCGAGAAGTACGGCGACGTCGTGCGGATGGTCGAGGTCGGCGACGGGGACTGGTCGCGCGAGCTGTGCGGTGGCACGCACGTCCGCTCGACCGCCGAGATCGGTGCCTTCAAGCTGACCACGGAGACTTCGAGCGCGGCCAACGTGCGCCGCATCGAGGCGATCACCGGCCCGGTCGCGATCGAGGACCTGCGCCGCAGCGACCGCATCCTCGCGGAGGCCGCGACCGTCCTGCGCACCCAGCCGCACCAGGTCCCGGCCGTCGTCGCCGAGCGCGAGGCAAAGAGGCGCGAGCTCGAGAAGCAGCCCACCGCGCCGGTCGACGCCGGGTTCGACGAGGTCCTCGACATCGACGGCGTGAAGGTGGTCGTCGAGACGAAGGAGGTCGCCGACCCGAAGCTGCTGGCGGAGATCGCTGACCGCATCAAGGGCAAGCTCGGCGACCCCTCCGTGATCGTCCTCGCCGCCAAGGGCGAAGGGCGCGTCAACCTGCTCGTCGCCGCGACACCCGGCGCGATAACGCGCGGCGTGAAGGCGGGGGACATCGTCAAGACCGCCGCCCAGGTCGTGGGTGGCGGGGGAGGGGGCCGCGACAACATGGCCCAGGCCGGCGGCCGCGATCCCGACAAGCTGCCCGACGCGCTCAAGACCGCCGAGCAGGCGATCCGCGAAGTCCTCGCTTGAGCAGCCGCGTCGTCGCGCTCGATTACGGCAGCGCCCGTTGCGGCGTCGCCGTCTCGGATCCGACCCGCACGCTCGCGACCCCGGTCGAGCCCGTCCTGGCGCCCGCGACCCGCCGCGGCTTCGGCCGCCTCGTGGCGCGGATCGCGGAGCTCGAGGCGGGCGTCGTGGTCGTCGGTCTGCCGCTCTCGCTCTCCGGCGGCGATTCGGACCAGACGCGCGAGACCCGCGCATTCGTCCAGCGGTTGAGAGATCGGCTCAACCTGCCGATTGAGGTCTACGACGAACGCTTCACCACGAAGCTGGCGCACCGATCTGGGGGTGCGACGGCTGAGGATTCCCGTGCCGCCGCTGTGCTCCTCGAGGGCTGGCTCGCACGCGAACGCTCAGCCGCCGCGGTTCCCGGGCCGATAAGGAAGCAAGCCGGGAACCCCGATGAACCCCATCCAGACATCACCACAGAGCCCTGACGTCGACGAGGCGGCGGGTCACGACGACCCGCTCGACGCCCTCCTCACGCAGATCATCAACGGCTTCTTCGTCCTCACGGACGGCCAGGGTGCGGTCTCCAAGTGGAGCGAGCCGGCCGAGCTGCTGTTC
>JAXDGC010000365.1:0-2689 GCA_034665245.1 Solirubrobacteraceae bacterium
GCTTCACGAAGTGTAGCGGTCGCTAGGCTTGTTATATGCCGAGTGCCGAGGAGCTCAGGGAGCGCATCGAAGCAGCCATACCCCAAGCTCGGGCGGACGTCACCGACCTCACCGGCGGCGGCGACCATTTCCGCGCCAGGGTGGTGGCTCCGGAGTTCTCCGCGATGAGCCGGATCGAGCAGCACCGGCGCGTCTATTCGGTGTTCGGCGCCGACATCGGCGGCCCCATCCACGCACTGTCCCTCGAAACCAGAGCGGAGTGAGCAGACCTTGAGCGAGACCACGGAGAACCCCATTCGCGAGGCCATCAGCGAGGC
Organism: Solirubrobacteraceae bacterium; assembly: GCA_034665245.1. GTDB lineage: Bacteria > Actinomycetota > Thermoleophilia > Solirubrobacterales > Solirubrobacteraceae > DASQFQ01. The sequence continues at coordinate 318 of JAXDGC010000365.1, forward strand.
GATCGGCGAGCACGACGTCCTCCTCTTCATGAAGGGCACGCCGGAGCGGCCGATGTGCGGCTTCTCGGCCCGCACCGCCGCGGCGCTCGACGCGCTCGGCAAGCCCTACGCCGCCGTCGACGTCCTGCCCGACCCGCGCATCCGCCAGGAGCTGTCGGCGATCTCCAACTGGCCGACGATCCCGCAGCTGTTCGTCGGCGGCGAGCTCGTGGGCGGCGCCGACATCGTCGCGGAGATGTACGAGTCCGGCGAGCTCGCCGGGGTGCTGGGAGTCGAGGCGCCGAACGACGCGCCGGCCGATGCCCCCGAGGGCGCGCAGGCGGGCGCGCCGCCACTGCAGATCGACAACAAGCTCGCCTAGGCCATGCTGCACACGCGGCGGTCGGGGTCGCGGCCGTGGTCGCCGCCTCGGCGTCGCTGTTCACGACGATCAAGCTCGTGGGCGCGGTCGTGCTCGTGATCCTCGGGCTCCAGGGGCTGTTCGCCCGCAAGATCGTCGCGCTCGACCTGGTCTGGTACTCGGCGCTGGCCTACGGCGTGGCGCGCACGCGGCGGGCGTTCGTCGAGGGCGCGTGGATGAAGCGCGTGGAGCGGTTGGCGGGCGGGGTGCTGGTGGGCCTGGGCGTGCGCCTGGCGCTGGAACGGCGGTGAACTCGCGCGGCGACCCTTCACCGGCGCCGCTGCCGTTCCCTGGCCGGCCGTTCGCGCCGGCCTAATGGCAACCGAATGGATCCCGGACACGCACGCGAGCTGCTCGCCCGCGAGCGGGCACGCGTCGAGCGCGAGCTCGCCGAGCTGCGTGAGCCGCCGCCCGACGAAGAGCTCGCCCACGTCGACCAGCACCCGGCCGAGATTGCGACGGAGCTGTTCGACCGCGAGCTCGAGGACACGCTCAGGATCCGGCTGGAGGAGGAGCTCAGGGCGATCGAGCGGGCCGAGAAGCGGCTCGAGGAGGGGACCTACGGGCTGTCGGTCGAGAGCGGAGAGCCGATCCCCGACGAGCGCCTCGAGCTGATTCCCTGGGCCGAGCGGACCGCGGAGGAGCAGCAGCGCTACGAGCTCACCGTCTGAGCGGCCGCGGCCAGCTTGGCGCGCGCCCGGCGCTCGATCTTGCGCACCCGCGAGGTGCTGATGCCGAGGCGCTCGGCGATCTCCCGGTGGCTGAGCTCCTCGCCGTCGAGCCCGTGGTGCATCCGCAGCACCGTCCGCTCGCGCTCCGACAGACGGCTGAGGAGACCGAGGAGCTGCTGCCCCTCGATCACGTCGAGGACGCGCTCGTACTCGCCCTCGGCGAGGTGGTCGACGGCGTGATCGACGACGATCGTCCCGCCGTCGTCGAGCTCCCGCGTCTCCTGGATGGGCCGGGGCGGCCGGTCGGCCGCGAGCAGGTGCGCGACCTCGTCCTTGTCCATCCCCGTGCGCTCGGCCAGCTCCCCCACAGTCGGCTCGCGGTGGGTCTGCTCGACCGCGCGGTCGTGCGCGTCGCGGATCCGCGAGAGGCGGCGCAGCGCGTGGTCGGACAGGACCGTCGGGCGGCTCAGCTCGCGAAGCAGATGCTGCATCGAGCGCCGCACCCATGACCGCGCGTAGGGCCAGAACGGGAGGTGCCGCTCCGGGTCGTAGTGCTCGAGCGCCTCCAGCAGCCCGACCATGCCCTCCTGCACCAGCTCGACACGATCGGTGGTCGAGGTGCGGTAGTGGCGCGCGACCGCGGAGATCCGCGGCAGGTAGGCCTCGACGAGCTGCGCGCGGGCACGGGCGTCGCCGCCCTGGGCCCGCCGGACGAGCTCGCGCTCCTCCTCACCCTCCGGTGCCCTCCGGCGGCCGAGCTCGTCGAGGTAGTCGGCGCCGACATCGTGTGCGGGCGGCGGCATGCCGAGCGCGGTCGCAAGCCCGTGGTCGGCCTTGCGCGACTGCACCGCGGACTCGGCGAGCGCCTCGCTCTCGTCCCGCTCGACGTCGGTGGAGGCAGTGGCCGCCATGTCCCGATCGGTAGGTCCGCGGGACGGCTGCACAAGCCGGCTACAGCTCGACCTCGCCTTCGACGCACGTGACCGTCCCGCCACCCACCCAGATCGCCCCGTCGCCGTCGCGCGTGACGTGGACCCTCCCGCGCCGGCCCAGCGCGGTGCCCTGGCGTGCGACGTAGGGCGCGGTCGCGCGGCCCGTGCTCAGCAGCCACGCCGCGAGCGACGCGTTGAGGCTGCCCGTCACCGGGTCCTCGACGGTCGTGCCGTCCTTCGGAAAGAACGCGCGAACCTCGAACTGCTCCGCCGAGCCGGGCGGGCAGGGGCCGGCGAGGCCGATGTCGAGCTCGCCGATGAAGCCGGGGCGCACCGCGAGCACCGCCTCGGCGCTCTCGAGCAGGACCG
>JAXDGC010000366.1:0-5314 GCA_034665245.1 Solirubrobacteraceae bacterium
GGTCGCAGGTTCAAATCCTGTCTCCCCGACTAGGAAAGTCCAGCAAATCAGCCCTTTTTCACTCCGCTGGCTTGATCTAGGACCCGAACGGGGTCCAAACGGGGTCCAATTTCGAGCGAAGTTGCGCTGACTCAGGCCCTCAACCTGGCAGCGCGGGTGCAACTCGGCCTCGCCTGGACCAGGGCTCAAGACACCACCCGGCCAAGGCGCTTGCTTGTTGGTAAAGCATTTGATTGAATAGTTGGCCGGTGGAACGGGCGAGACCTGACCAGCGTCGCGAGGCCGGCATGCGGACCCGCGCACGACTTCTGGACGCCGCGCTGGACGTGCTCGCTGAGCGCGGAGAGGACGGCGTGGTACTGCGCGAGCTCACGGAGGCCGCTGGGGCCAATGTCGCGGCGGTCAGCTACCACTTCGGGTCGCTGCAGTCGCTCTGTGATGCGGCGATCGAGCACGCCCTGGAGCGTTACCTCGACGCTCAGCAGGCGGAGGTGAGCGCGCTGGCGGCAGGGTCCACGGTCGAGGAGGTAGCGGCAGCCTTCGGTCGCCCGATCTTTCGCGCCTTGGCCGTGGGAGGTCGTGACCTCGACGTGATGCGCATCGTCGCACGCTGTGGGATCGATCCTCCGCAAGGATGGGATCGGTTCGATGCCACCTTCGACCGCATCCGTCGCGATGCCCTCAAGGCATTGAAGCCCAACGTCTCTGGTGTCAAGGGCGGCGAGTTGACGTTCCGCATGCGCGCCGCGGTCGGAATGTTGAACTGGCTCGTGCTCGCGCCCGTCGGGGCTGAGCTGAAGAACCTGTCGGTGAAGCAGATCGAGCGACGGCTCGTCCCCGTTGTCGCCGGCGCCCTCCGCGGCACCAACGCCAGCTGACGAGCGAGAGCGCTTCGGCACGGCGCCTGGCGACCGAGAAGGTCGTCGACGGCTGCGTCGCATGGCGGCTCGGGGAACAAATCAAACGTATGCTTGACAGCGCCAGCGTTGCGCGCTATAAACTCAAGCGCTTGTTTGAAAGCTGGACTCGGCGACAACCAGAGCGACCGTCAGAGACAGGAGGCGCAGTCATGAACGTGGCACTCACAGGTGCAACGGGATTCATCGGATCCCACATCCTGAGCCGGCTGCAGGAGCACGGCCACGAGGTCACCGCGCTGGTCCGAGACGAGGCTCGGGCCGAGATCGTCGGAGCACGCGGCGCCATCCCGGCCGTGGTCGACCTGTACGACGTGCCCGCGGTCGGGCGGTTGCTGGGCGATGCCGATGGCGCCATCCACACGGCCAGCCCCGGTGACGAGACCAGCGCGAACCTGGATGCCGCCGTGGCTGATGCAGCGATCGAGGCATTCGCGGGCACCGGCAAGCCCTACATCGAGATCAGCGGGGTCTGGGTCTACGGAGACAACTCGTCGATCGACGAAGGGTCGCCGTTCAACGCGCCTGCTCTGGTTGCGTGGAAGGCGCCGGTCGAGCGCCGTGTCCTCGACGCCCCAGACATGCGCGGCGTCGTGATCGTGTCGGGCGTCGCTTACGGCGATGGCGGAGGGGGGCTGCCCGGACTGCTTCTCGCGTCACCGCGAGACGCGCTCGGCAACTTGATCATGCTCGGCAGCGGGCGACAGCGATGGGCGACGATCCACGTCGCCGACCTGGCTGATGTCTTCGTGCGCACGCTGGAAGACCGCTCCGCCCGCGGGTACTACGTCATCGGCGACGGACTGAACCAAACCGTGGCCGAACTGACCGAGGCGGCCGCCGTCGCAGTCGGGGCGCCGGGAGCGGTCCCCGGATCCGAGGAGGAAGCCAGGGCGCGTGTCGGCGACTACTTCGCCGAAGTTCTCCTGCTCGATCAGGTCACCGACGCGGCCAAGGCACGCGCCGAGCTGGGTTGGGCGCCGTCCCATCCGGGACTCATCGACGAGTTCCACCACGGCAGCTACCGCCGGGTCACGGCCGGCTGAACCGGAAACGGACCAAGGCCACGTCCACGCAGTCGACCGTTGAGCGCTCGTCGGCGTGGTCAACGACCACATCCACGATGCTCCGCGCCACCGACTACATCGGCGGTTGAGGTCGGTTACCGCGCTGCCGCCGGAGTCCGCCCGAGACCTCGGCAGGTCCACGTCGCCACGGTGCGGCCGCCCGCCCTGCCGAGATCGGGCGAGGAGTAACGTGAACCGGGCGAGGAGTAACGTGAACCGCGGATGATGGATCGGCTCGACGAGGCGGTGGATCACGTCCGCGGCGGCCCGGAGGGGCGGCTCATCGTCGAATACGGCGACTACGAGTGCCCATACTCGCGGCGCGCGTTCCGGGCAATCGAGCGCCTCGAGTCCCAGCTCGGCGACCGGGTCCGGTTTGCGTTCCGCCACTTCCCGCTGGCGGACATCCATCCCCACGCGCTCGCCGCGGCGGCGGCGGTGGAGGCAGCGGCTCTGCAGGGCCGCTTCTGGGAGATGCACGAGCTGCTGTTCCACCGCCAGCAGGCGCTCGAGCACCACGACCTGCGCGGCTACGCGGCGGAGCTCGCCCTCGACAGCGAGCGCTTCGAGGCAGACCGTGCCGGCGACGGCGTGCTCGCGCGGATCCGCCGCGACGTCGAGAGCGGCCTCGCGACCGGCGAGGTCCTCGGCACCCCGACCCTGTTCATCGACGGCGTCGTCCACCGCGGTCCCTACGACGCCGGCTCCCTCATGCAGGAGGTCACCGTCTCATGACTGCGTGCTCCCATCTCGACCAGATCCACTTGCTCGAGCTCCCCGACACGAGTGAGGGCTGCGCGGAGTGCCTGGCGAGCGGCGGCTCGTGGGTGCATCTGCGGATGTGCCAGAGCTGTGGCCAGATCGGCTGCTGCGACAGCTCGCCGAACCGGCACGCGTCGCGTCACGCGCATGCCACACGGCATGCGATCGCACGCTCGGCCGAGCCGGGGGAGGAGTGGAGCTGGTGCTACGTCGACGAGATCTCGTTCGCGGTCGAGGCGCGCTGATGCTGCGCGAGCTGCATCTCGCCGACTGGCGGGCGACGAAGGACACGCTGCACCTGTACTGCCAGGTGGTCGGGAAGATCCGCCTCGCCACGACCGCACCGCGCAATCACTGGTGGAACGTGCCGCTCTACGTCGACGTGCGCGGCCTCACCACCCGTCGGCTGCATCACGCGGGCGCGACGTTTGAGATCACGCTCGACTTCGTCGATCACGCCGTAGTGGCCCGCACGTCGGACGGGCGCAGCGAGGCGTTCGGGCTGCACGACGGGCTGGATGTGGCCGAGTTCGACCGACGGCTGCACGCGCTGCTCGCAGGACTCGGCGTCGATGTCGAGATCCGCGAGCTGCCGTTCGGCGTCCCGATGACCACGCCGTTCCCCGATGACCACGACCACGCGGCGTGGGATCGGGAGTACGTGCAGCGCTTCTGGGCGGTGCTGGACTGGACAGACGGGGTGCTCGACGAGTTCAGCGGCTGGTTCAAGGGCAAGACGAGCCCGGTCCATCTCTTCTGGCACGGCCTGGACCTGGCCGTGACGCGCTTCTCCGGCCGCGACGCCCCGCCGCTTGCGGCCGACGCGGTGACGCAGGAGGCCTACTCGAGCGAGGTGATCTCGTTCGGCTTCTGGGCCGGCGACGACAACCTCGGCGACGCGGCCTTCTACTCCTACACCGCCCCGGAGCCCGATGGCCTGCGCGAGCAGCCGCTGGTCGGCGGTGACTGGCGCGACAGCGGCAACGGGTCGCTGGCGGTCCTTCCCTACGAGGCGGTGCGAACCGCGGCCGATCCGCGGGGGACACTGCTCGCGTTCCTGCAAAGCGCCTACGAGGCCGGCGCGCGAACCGCCGGCTGGGACACCTCCAGCTTCGAATCCAGCTGGTGCCCTAGGCCCGAACAGCTCGAGGCGCTGCGTTCCGGAGCATCCGCCGCCTTCGGGCGGCCCATGGATGCACCGATCCGGAGGGGCTGAGGTCTACAACGCCTACCACCGCGGCGAGGGAGGGATTCACAGACGCCCAGCACCATGGCACGGGCGCTCCCCTGCCCATCCTCCTCGGCCGCGCGACCGGAACGCAACCGGCATACCGGAAGATCGTCGGGCTAGGTGGCTCGCGCGGACGCGTGGGGGAGGCGACGAGTACCGCCTCCCGCCACGACCGAGCAATCGGCTCAAACGAGCGCTACGCGGGCCTCGCGTCCATGCGATCCTCCCGAGCGCCGGCTCGGAGGATCGGGGATGACGGCCTGAAGCCCTTCACGGCGCAGTAGATGCCAAGCGACAGCTCCCACAAGAACTCCGGGATCGTCGCGGGGCCCTGGATCGCGGTGTCGGCGCCGAACAGGACCGCGGTTCCCGACACGATGATGAGCGGCCCGCCGACGAGGCCCAGCATCGCCATCTGTCGCGGCACCAGGCCCGAGCGATACATCAGGTAGCCGAGGATCAGCCCGTTCCCCCAGCCGACAACCCAGCCCGGCCCGAGGAGGAATGTCCAGTCCTTGATCGCGGCGAGGGTGTAGGCGACCGAACCCTCACCCGCGCCCGCATTCTCTTGCTGCAACGTGACGATCCCCAGGACCGCGACGATGCCGACGAGGATGAACATACATTCAAAGAGACGGGCGGTCACGTACCCGAGCGCGAGGTCTTCGCTCTGTCGCCTGACGATCGGGAAGATCACGACGGCAGTGCCGATGTTCGCGATGATGAGGAGCAGCTCCAGGAGCGCTCCGAAGAAGATCTGATTGTCCTGCCCGCCACCCGCGATGTAGCCCACCGGGTCATCGAGCACCGGCTGGTAAAGCGCCAGCGCCGGGATCGACGTGATGAACGTGATGATGTAGAGCACGCCGAAGACGCGCGCCCTCCTCTGGTCCAGTGCCACCCTTCATCCCCCATTCCCCGGCCGATGGTCAGCAGGCGGATTCCCACACCATCTTGACCAGCTACGTCTCGAACGGCTAAAGCCTAAGCCGACGCGGACTCGAACCGCGGACCCTAATCGCTCCGCGCATAGACTTATCCGTCACAGCTTGCCGACGGGCTGGACCACCCGTCTGCACCAGCGGGCTTACTGCTGCTCTGCGCGAATTCCAGGAGCGACGGCGGCGTCACGCGAGATGCCTGCTCCTCGTCCGCAGCGGCGCGGGCGGTCGACTGACGGGCGAGCTAGCCGCGGAGGGGGATGGCGGCCGCGACGAGGGTGCCGCTGTCGGCCGGGCTCTCTACGCGGAGCTGGCCGTCGAGGGCGGCGAGCCGGTCGGCCAGCCCGAGGAGCCCGCTGCCTTCGGGCCGGGCGCCTCCGATGCCGTCGTCCCGCA
>JAXDGC010000367.1:0-10084 GCA_034665245.1 Solirubrobacteraceae bacterium
CGCCGCCGGTAGAAGCGGCGGTCGACCGCGGCCTGGATGCGCGACCGCGCCGGGCCGAAGAGCGCGGCGACCGCGAGCGTCGAGACGGCGACCGCGAGGCCGGAACGCCCGACTGCGAGCCCGATCAACAGCACGCTCCCGAGGTAGGTGGCCGCCAGCGTCGCGGTCAGCGCGCCGTAGACGAGCGCGCGGTTGATCACGACGTCGATGTCGTAGAGGCGATGGCGCAGGATCGCGACGCCGGCGGTCACGGGGATGGCGCAGAACGCCGAGATGACGACCAGCCCGAAGGCGACGTCGTTCTGCGCGAACACCATGAACCCGAGGACGCAGGCCAGTGTGAACAGCACGGCGGCGAAGGCGAACCACTTGAGCTGCAGCCGCTCCGTGCCGTGCGAGCGACGGAAGCGGAGCGCGAGCGACAGGGTGGCCAGCAGGATCGCGAGGAGGGCGGCGACCCCCGAGGCGTTTCCGACGACGTCGAGGAAGGCACGAGCGCCGTCGATGCCCAGCGGGTTCACGGTCCCCTTGACCGCCGCGTCGGGCATCGGGCCGGGGCGCAGCGCGGGGGCCGCGGCGAAGCCGGCCATCGCCACCCCCGTCAGCCACACCGCGCCGCGCCAGCGCGGCCCCAGCAGCCGGCCGTCGGGAAACAGGAGGAACAACAGCGCCGGCGCGCCGAACAGCGGCGGGAACTGCACCCACGCGCTCAGCCATGCCGCGATCTCCCCGGCCGGGAGCGACCCCGGCGCGGCCACGAGCGCGTAGGTCGCGTAGGCGTAGCAGGCGGTCGCCAGGGCGAACGGAACGCCCACCGCGCAGAACAGCCAGCCGATCGCGTTCCCCGGCCGGCGCGTGGCGATCACCACCCCCACGGTCGGATAGGTGAGCAGGGCGACGGCGAGGACCACGTCGAACGCCCCGCTCTCTCCGGGCTGGGGACCGCCCGCGACCAGGAGCACCGTCGTCGCGAGCGCGAGCACGACCGCGATCGCCCAGGATGACCACGCGAGCCGGCGTGCGGTGCGAGCGCTCACGGCTCGCTCCTCAGCCACAGCGACACATGGGCCGGCTGGACCGTCTCGCGCACGACGTCCCGCAGGTCGGCGCCCAGCGCTTCGAGGTCGAGCTCGTCGCGCAGCCGCCCGCCGAACGCCTCGAGCGTCCGTGCCGCGTCGTAGCGGCGGCGGTAGAAGCGCCGGTCCACCAGCGCCTGGATCCGCGCCCGCGCCGGACGGAACAGCGCCGCCACGGCCAGCGTCGAGGCCGCGGTCGCGAGCCCGGAGTCGCCCACCGCCGGCCCCAGCAGCAGGACGAGCGCCAGATAGGCCGCCCCCAGCGTGGCCGTCAGCGCGCCGTAGATCAGCGTGCGCCGGATCACGAGGTCGATGTCGTAGAGCCGGTAGCGCAGGATCGCGACGCCGGCCGTCACCGGCACCGCGGCGAGCGCGAGCAGGCCCGAGAGGAACGCGATGTTCACAGCGGCTCCGCTCGTGACCGCGGTGAGACCGAGGCCCAGCCCGGCGAGCGACGCGGCGTAGGTGAACCACTTCAGCTGGAGGCGCTCGACGCCGCGCGAGCGCCGCAGCCGCACGACGAGGGCGAGCGCGGCCACGCCGAGCGCCGGCAGCGCGAGCAGGTCGGTGACGTCGGCGAGCGCACGCACCCGGTCGGCCGCTGCGCCGCCCGGCGCCACCGGGTTGGCGAAGCCCTGGACGTCGCCGGGAGAGAGCGCAGCGGCGATCGTCGCAAGGCTCACCCCCGTGGCGACGAACCAGGCCGCGAAGCGCCAGCGCGGCGAGATCAGGCGCCCGTCCGGGAACAACAGGAGCAGGAAGGCGGTCAGGCCGAAGAGGAGCGGGATCGACGGCCAGTCGCCCAGCCACGCGAGCCAGCGATCGGCCGGCAGCGGGCCGAGCGAAGTCGTCGCGCTCAGCTCGGCGTAGGCGCCGCAGGCGATCAGGAACCCGAGCCCCGTCCCGAGCGCCAGCAGGATCCAGCCGACGGAGTTGCCGGGCACGCGCGTCGCCACGAGCGCGCCGGTCGTCGCCGCGCCGACGCCCAGCAGCGTGACGCCCAAGGCGGAGACGAGGTCGGTCACGGCCGGGTAGTCGAGCAGCGCGTTGGCCACCGAGCCCGCGACGACGAGCCCGACCGCGACGGCGCAGAGCAGCCATGGCAGCCGCGCCTTCACGACGCCACCAGCGCATAGACCGCGACCGGCGCCGGCTTGCCCTTGAGCTCGAGCGTCCCGCGCGGCTCGAGCCCGTCGGACTCCATCAGGCAGCGGGTCGCCTCGGTGACGAGCACGCTGTCACCCGTATCCCGCGTCGCCTTCTCGACCCGCGCGGCGACGTTCACCGGATCGCCGATGACGCCGAGCTCGAAGCGTCCGCCGCCGCCGATCGTCCCGACGATCACGAGCCCGGAGTTGACCCCGACGCTGACGCGGCAGCGATCTCCGAAATGGGCCTCGACCGCCGCGACGATCGCGCCGGCGGCGGCGACGCCGCGGTCGGCGTGGTCGGGGAGCGGCTCTGGTGCGCCGAACACGCCGAGCAGGCCGTCGCCGAGGAACTGCTGCACACGGCCGCCGTGCGCCTGGAGGACCGGCACGACGACGCCGAAGAACTCGTTGAGCAGCGCGACCGCCTCGCGCGCGGTGACCCGATCGGCGAACGGCGTGAAGTCGCGGATGTCGACGAACAGCGCGGTCACCATCGCGTCCTCGCCGTTCACGACGTCCTCCGCAACCACAGCGAGACATGCGCGGGCTGCATCGTCTGGTCGACCACGCCGCGCAGGTCGAGGGCGAGCGCCTCGAGGTCGAGCTCGTCACGGAGCCGTCCACCGAACGCCTCCAGCGTGCGTGCCGCGTCGTAGCGATGACGGTAGAAGCGCCGGTCCACGAGCGCCTGGATGCGCGCCCGCGCCGGCCGGAACAGCGCCGCCACTGCGAGGGTCGACGCCGCGATCGCCAGGCTCGAGTCCGCCGTCAGTGGTGCCAGGACGAGCTGGAGCACCAGCACGGACGCCAGGTAGGCCAGCGCCAGCGTCGCCGTCAGCGCGCCGTAGACGAGCGTGCGGTTGATCACGACGTCGACGTCGAGGAGGCGGTGGCGCAGGATCGCGACGGCGATGGCCAGCGGCACGCCGAGCACGAGCGAGCCGATGAACAGCGACCATCCCACGTTCCCGAGCGCTTGGAAGCCGGTCACCTCTCCAATCGCCGCGGAGGCCAGGCCGACGATCAGCAGCGAGATGGCGAGCGCGAACCATTTGAGCTGCTGGCGCTCAACGCCGGTGGCACGCCGCAGCCGCAGGGCCGGCGCGGCGAGCGCGCAGAGCACCACCGCGGCATACGCCGCGTTGCTCACCGACGCGACCGCGGAGAGCGCGTCGCCGACCGGCCCGCCGATCCCCAGCGGGTTCGGGATCGAGCCGCCATTGCCCCACGAGATGCCGCCCGAGCCGAAGGCAGTGCCGGCGATCGAGACGCCGACCACGCCGGCGCCGACCCACAGCAACGGGCGCCACCGTCGCGACGGGAGCCTCCCGTCGGGGAACAGCAGCGGCAGCAGGATCCCCACGAGCCCGAACCAGACGTAGATCACCCATTCGCTGAACCACGCGAGGAGCCGCACGGCGCCGGGCGGGCTCGCATCGTTCTCGAAGCTCTTGTAGACGCCGTCGGCGTCGATCGACCCGGTGACGAAGAGCGCGAGCGCCAGCAGGATCCAGCCGACGGGATTCCCGGGCCGGCGCGCGGCGATCAGGGCGCCGACCGTCGCGAGGACCACGAACCCCGGGGCGAGCCCGCCGTCGAAGCGGTCGTCGCCGAGCAGCTGGAGGGTCGAGGCCGTCGCGGCCATCAGCACCCAGACGCCGAACAGCGCCCACGGCAGCCGCCGGGTCATCGCTCGCCTCGCAGCCACAGCGAGACGTGCGCGGGCTCCATCGTCTGCTGCGTGACACCGCGCAGCTCGGCGCTGAGCGCTGCGAGATCGATCTGGTCGCGCAACCGTCCGGCGAACGCCTCGAGCGTCTGCTGGGCGTCGTAGCGGCGACGGTAGAAATGGCGGTCCACCGCCGCCTGGATCCGCGCCCGCGCCGGCCGGAAGAGCGCAGCGACCGCGAGCGTCGAGGCTGCGACCGCCAGCCCGGACTGGCCGACCGCCAGCCCGACCAGCAGCACGAGCCCGAGGTAGGTCACGCCGAGCGTGGCGGTCAGCGCGCCGTAGACCAGCGTGCGCCGGATCACGACGTCGACGTCGTAGAGCCGATGCCGGAGGATCGCGATCCCGGTCGCGGCCGGGAGCCCGATGGCGACCAGCGCAAGGCCCGCGAGCCAGCAGACCATCGCGAGCGCGGTGAGCCCGGCGGGCGGGTCGTCGCCGCTCAGCGAGCCGAGCACCACGGCCACGAACAGGCAGACGGTCGCCAGGAAGCCCACGTAGGCGAACCACTTGAGCTGCTGGCGCTCCGCGCCGCGGGCACGGCGGAGGCGGACGGCGATCGACGCCGCGGCGAGCACCACGGCGATCACCTGGACGAGCGTCCCGACCAGGGTCAGCGCGTCGGGCGCGCCGCCCCCCACGCCGAGCGGGTTCTCGATCCTCGTTCCCTGCCTCAGCTCGATCGGGCCCGGGCTCAACGCCGAGCCGAAGGCGCCGAGCGCCAGTCCGGCCACGCCCAGCCACACAACCGGGCGCCAGCGCCGGGAGGGCAGCCGGCCGTGAGGGAAGACGAGCGGCAGGAAGACCACGGCCAGCCCGAACCAGAGGTACTCGCTCCAGCTCGTGACCCATGCGACTGCGACGCGAGCCGGATTGGAAGCCGCCTCGACGTAGTCCTTGCCGGTCTCCCCGCTCGCGAAGCCGATGGCGATCCCGAGCAGGAGCCATCCCACCGCGTTGCCCGGGCGGCGCAACGCGATCACGGCGCCGACGCTCGCGAAGCCCGCGAACCCGAGCGCACCAAGCGCATCGCTGCTCGCGCCCTGGAACGCGACCAGCGCCACCGCGCCGGCGGCGAGGACGACGTAGACCGCGAGCAGCGTCCACGCCGCGGCGACCTTCATCGCTCGCTCCTGAGCCACAGCGACACGTGCTCGGGCTGCATCGTCTGCTGCGTCACAACGCGCAGCTCGGCGCTCAGCGCGTCGAGGTCGATCTGGTCGCGCAAGCGGCCGGAGAACGCCGCGAGCGTCTGCGTCGCGTCGTAGCGGCGGCGGTAGAAGCGTCGGTCCACCGCAGCCTGGATGCGGGCGCGCGCGGGCCGGAACAGCGCCGCGACCGCCAGGGTCGACGCCGCGACCGCGAGCCCGGTGTCCGGCGTCAGCGGCTGGAGCACGAGCTGGAAGAGCAGCACGACCACGAGGTAGGCGGCGGCCAGCGTGGCCGTCAGCGCGCCGTACACGAGCGTGCGGTTGATGACGACGTCGATGTCGTAGAGCCCGTGTCGCAGGATCGCCATCGCGGCGGCCGCCGGCGGCGCCGCCATCACGAGGCCGAGCATGCTCCCGGCGACGACCTGGCCCGTCCCGGTGTTGAAGTTCAGCACGCTGTCGAGCGCCACGAGCACCGCCAGCGTGGCGATCGAGTAGGCGGCGGCCAGCGCGAGCCACTTGAGCTGCTGGCGCTCCAGCCCGCGGGATCGGCGAAAGCGATCGACGACCGCGACGATCGGGAACAGCAGCGTGACCACGACGATGACGGGGGCGGTGCCGGCGAGCGCGTGCAGAAGACCGGCCGCGGCATCGAGGCCGAGCGGATTGCGGATCCGCGGGTGGTTTGGCAGTGGCCCGGGCTCGAACGCGACCACGACCAAGGCGAACGCGTTGGCCACGAGCACGGTGATGCCGGCGCGCCGCCACCGGCGCGACAGGTAGTGACCGGTCGGGAAGAGCGCCACGGCGAGCATCACCGTCACGTCCACGGGCACGCCCGCGACCGCTTCGAACCACGCCGTGACCGTCGACGCCGACGAGCCGTCCGAATACGCGCTGAGCGCGTTCCCGGCCGTCGTGCCGACACCGATCAGGCAGAACAGCCAGCCGACGGGGTTGCGCGGGTGGCCGCGGACGATCAGCGCGCCGACCGCCGCGTAGAACACGAAGCCCAGGTCGAAGATCCACTCGGCGACGTCGGCCCACGGGCCGACGATCCGGTTGATCGTGAGCAGTGCGACCGCGAGCGCCGGCGCGGCCCAGGCGACGCGGCGTGTGCGCTCCAAGCTCATGCCCGATTCTCTTCCAGCAGGTGCTTCAGCCGCAAGGTGTTGATCGCGAGCTCGTCGCGGGTCGCCCGCGCGGCGAGCGGCCCGCGGGGGGAGAGGAACGCGAAGACCTCCTCGACGGGCCGAGCGATCTCCACCGTGTGCGCGAATGTCGCCATCGGACCGGTGCAGCGTCCACCGCGCACGTCCGGGAATCGTTACGGTTGCGCCGGTCGAGGAAGGGTTCGTGACGAGATGGCGGTCAAGGTCAAGCTGCTCGGCCCGCCCCGGGTGGAGCGGGACGGCTCACCCGTGGCGCTGGACACGCGCAAGGCGATGGCGCTGCTCGCGGTGCTGGCGCTCGTCGAGCGACCGCGCCCGCGCGACGTGCTCGCGGAGCTGCTGTGGCCCGAGCACGACGCCGAGCATGCCCGCGGGGCGCTGCGGCGAACGCTCTCGACGCTCCGGTCGGCGATCGGCCCCGAAGCGGTGGAGGCGACCCGCGACCGTGTGAGCCTCGTGCGCGGCGGCTCGCTCGAGCTCGACATCGACCGCTTCCGCGCGTTTGCAGCGGACGGCGACCTCGGGGCCGCGGTCGCCGAGTTCCGCGGCGAGCTGCTCGAGGGCTTCGGCCTCCGCGACGCACCCGGGTTCGAGGACTGGCAGCGCGGTGAGGCCGACGCGCTGCGCCGCGAGCTCGCGGCGGTGCTCGCGCGCCACGTCGAGGCCACCGGCGATCTCGCGCTCGCCCGCCGCTGGCTCGAGCTCGACCCGCTCCACGAGCCTGCCCACCGGGCGCTGATCCGGCTCTACGCGCGCAGCGGCGACCGCGCCGCGGCGCTCGCCCAGTACCGCGAGTGCGTGCGCACGCTGTCGCGCGAGCTCGGCGTGCCGCCGCTGGCCGAGACGACGCGGCTCTACGAGGCGATCAGCGAGGGCACGCTCGAGGGTCCGCCCGATGCGACGCCAGTGGAGGCGCAGCCCGCGCCGCGCGCCTCGCCACTCGTCGGCCGCGAATCCCACCGGCGCACGCTGGTGGAGCTGCATCGCGGGATCGGCGCCGACGGGCGTGTCGCAGTGCTCGAGGGCGAGGCCGGCATCGGCAAGACGCGACTGGCCGAGGAGCTCGTCGCCGACGCGCGCGGGCGCGGCGCGGCCGTGCTCGCCGGCCGCGCCTATGAAGAGGAGTCCGCGCTCGCCTACGGCCCGCTCGTCGCGGCACTGCGCGAGCGCCTGCACGAGGACTCCTCGTGGGTCGGCGCCGTGCCGGAGCGCGCGCTCGCCGAAGCGGCGCGGCTGCTGCCCGACCTCAGTGCCGCCGCACCACCGCCACTCGACGGCCCGGCCGCGCAGGCGCGCTTCCTCGACGGGGTATGGGAGACGCTCGCGGTCGCCGCGGCGGGCGCGGCGCCCGGGATCCTGTTCGTCGACGACGCGCAGTGGGCCGACGAGGCGACGATCGGGCTGGTCGCCTATGGGTTGCGCCGGCTCGCGGGCCGGCCGCTGCTCGTGCTGCTGACGTGGCGCACCCCGCCCCCGGCCGGCCTCCGTCACATCATCGCCGAGCTCGAGCGCGCGGACAGCGGCATCGTGCTGCTGCTCGACCGCCTCAGCGAGGGAGAGGTCGGCGAGCTGCTCGCCGCAACTCGGCCCGGCGCCGCCCCGGGGCTCGCGCGGCGCCTCTACGAGGAGACGGAGGGGCTCCCGTTCCTGCTCGTCGAGTACCTCAACACGCTCGGCGACGACCCGGCGTGGCCGCTGCCCGCCGGTGCGCGCGAACTGCTGCTCGCCCGCCTCGACGCCGTCGGCGAGACGGCTCGCCAGGTGCTCGCGGCCGCGGCGGTGATCGGGCGGTCGTTCGACGTCGGGACCGTGCGCGCCGCCAGCGGCCGCAGCGAGGAGGAGACGGTCGGCGCGCTCGAGGAGCTCGTCGGCCGCGGGCTGGTCCGCGAGGGCAGCTTCGACTACGACTTCGGCCACGAGCGGCTGCGCACGCTCGTCTACGAGGAGACGAGCCTCGCCCGCCGCCGCCTCCTGCACGGCCGCGCGGCCGACGCGCTGATCGGGCCCGCGGCGGCGATCGCCCGCCACCTGCGGCTGGCCGGCCGCGACGCCGAGGCCGCCGAGGCCTACGCGCGCGCCGCCGACGACGCCCGCGCGCTGTTCGCCAACGCCGAGGCGCTCGAGCACCTGCGCGCGGCGCTCGCGCTCGGCCACGCCGATCCCGCCCGCCTGCACGCGGCCATCGGCGACCTCCACACGCTGCGCGGCGACTACGCCGACGCGCTCGCCAGCTACGAGACGGCGGCCGCCCACTGCCCGCCGGAGCAGCTGGCCGGCCTCGAGCACCGCATCGGCCAGGTCCACCACCGCCGCGGCGAGCGCGCGCTCGCGACCTCGCACTTCGAGGCCGCCCTCGTCGCCGCCGCGAAGTCCGACCTCGGCGCCCGCGCCCGCATCACGGCCGACCTCAGCCTCACCGCCCACGACGACGACGACGCGGCACGAGCCGCCGAGCTCGCCGAGCGCGCCCGCGACCTCGCCGAGCAGGCCGGCGACCCCCGCGCCCTCGGCCAGGCCCACAACCTCCTCGGCGCCCTCGCCACCAGCGCCGGCGACACCGCGACCGCACTCGGCCACCTCGACCGCAGCCTCGGCCTCGCGCAGGCCACGGCCGACCCCGGAGCGCGCGTCGCCGCCCTCAACAACCTCGCACTCGCCCACCGCGCGCGCGGCGAGCTCGACCGCGCGATCGAGCTGACCACAACGGCGCTCGAGCTCTGCTCGACCCAGGGCGACCGCCACCGCGAGGCCGCCCTCCACAACAACCTCGCCGACCTCCTCCACGCCGCCGGCCGCCCCGAGCAGGCGATGGAGCAGCTCAAGCGCGCCGTCGCGATCTTCGCCGAGGTCGGCGGCGAGGGCGAGCCCCAGCCGGAGGTCTGGAAGCTCGCACGCTGGTGAGCCCCCGCTATTCTGCGCACACCACGCGGCTGTAGCTCAGTTGGCTAGAGCGTCTGCTTGCCATGCAGAAGGTCGAGGGTTCGAGTCCCTTCAGCCGCTCTCTCAAAAGGCCCGCTTTTGCGGGCCTTTTGTGTTTTTGGGTACTCGGGGGGCGAACGCGAGCTCGGAGTGCGCGAAGCCTCCGGTCCGCTTTCGGTCCGCTTTCGGGGAACTGCTGAGGCCCATCGGGCGGCCCGCCGGCCTGGGCGGCCTCAGCTGGTGCTTTGCCCTTGTGGGAAGCCCAGGCTAACCGCGCTCAACGCCGACTTTGCCCCCGAAGCGGTTGCGTACGGCTTGCGCGCAGTTCGAGTGTCGCGTCCGTAGAGGCCGCTAACCATGGGTCTGTCAGGCTTCTCGGGTGGCGGTCGATGCCCCGTGTGCGGTGCCGACGTTCTCCGGGGTCCTGACGCGTATCCAGTGGCGCTGTGACGAACACTGATCCGATTCTCGCCGAGCAACTCGCCTACTATCGGGCTCGCGCTCGCGAGTACGACAAGTGGTTCCGTCGCGAGGGGCTCCATGACTTGGGCGAAGAGCACAATGCCAGATGGCGTCTTGAGCTCAATCGTGTGTTTTCAGCACTCGATGCGTTTGAGCCTCGTGGAGACGTCCTCGAGCTTGCCTACGGCACGGGGAATGGACGATCCGTCTCGCGGAGTCGGCGACCAGAGTAGTCGGAGTCGATGCAGCGCCGGAGATGCGCGAACTCGCTCTGGCGAAGCTGCAGGATGCCGGCAGGAGCAACGTCGAGCTCAGGGTTGACGATCTCTTCAGCTGGCAGCCAGATCAAGACTATGACGTCGTCTTCTTTGCGTTCTGGCTTTCGCACGTTCCCGAGAGCCATACCGACCGGTTCTGGCGCAGC
>JAXDGC010000368.1:0-7064 GCA_034665245.1 Solirubrobacteraceae bacterium
GCGAGCAGACGCTGCTCGAGGGCCGCCAGACCCTGCACGCCGCCGCGGCCGAGCTGCGCGCGCGCCTCGACGCCGGCGGCACGCTGCTCGCGCTCGGCAACGGCGGCTCGGCGACCGACGCGATGGACGTCGTCGCGGACTTCCGTGCGCCGCCGCACCCGTGGCCGGCGCGGCGCGCGCTCGACCTCACCGAGGACCCGGCGATCATCACCGCGCTCGCCAACGACATCGGCGTCGACGCGATCTTCTCGCGCCAGGTGATCGCCTACGGCGGCCCTGGCGACGCCCTGCTCGCGCTCTCGACCAGCGGCAACTCGGGCAGCGTGATCGCCGCCCTGACGGAGGCCCGCCGGCGCGGCCTGGCGACGATCGCGTTCGTCGGCTACGGCGGCGGGCGCGTGGCCGAGGAAGGGCTGGCCGACCACGTGATCGTCACGCGCTCGGAGCACATCCCGCGCATCCAGGAGGCGCAGGCGAGCGCGTACCACGTGCTGAGGGAGTTGGTCGAGGCGGCGTCGTGAGGCGCGTGCGGGCGCGGGTCGAGGGGACGGTGCAGGGCGTCGGGTTCCGCCCGTTCGTGTACCGCCTGGCCTCGGAGCTCGACCTGGCGGGGTTCGTCCTCAACGACGAGCGCGGCGTGCTGCTCGAGGTCGAGGGCGGCGAGACGGCGGTCGACGGCTTCCTGCGCCGGCTCTCGGAGGAGGCGCCGCCGCTGGCGGCGATCGAGGCGGTGCGCCCGCGCGACGTCGCGCCTGCGGGCGAGCGCGGCTTCCGGATCCTCGCGAGCCCGCGGGGCGGGGAGCCGGCGGCGCTCGTCTCGCCCGACACCGCGACCTGCGAGGACTGCCTCGCCGAGCTGTGCGACCCCTCCGACCGCCGCCACCGCTACCCGTTCATCAACTGCACGAACTGCGGGCCGCGCTTCACGATCGTGCGGGGCGTCCCCTACGACCGGCCGCAGACCACGATGGCCGGCTTCGAGATGTGCCCGCGCTGCGCCGCGGAGTACGAGGACCCGGCGGACCGGCGCTTCCACGCGCAGCCCAACGCGTGCCCGGAGTGCGGCCCGACCCTGCGGCTGCTGCCGGGCGACCACTACGGCGACGAGGCGCTGCGCGGAGCGGTCGCCGCGCTGCGCGACGGCGCCGTCGTCGCGGTCAAGGGCATCGGCGGCTACCACCTCGCCTGCCTCGCGGCGCGCGAGCCCGCGGTCGCGGCGCTGCGAGCGCGCAAGCACCGCGAGGACAAGCCGTTCGCGGTGATGGTGCGCGACGTGGCAGCGGCGCGGGAGCTCGTCGTGGTGACGGACGAAGAGGCGTCGCTGCTCGCCGGCCGGGATCGCCCGATCGTGCTCGCCCCACGACTTGCGGGTGCCGCCGTGGCCGCGTCGGTCGCGCCGCGCTCCGCGGATCTCGGCGTGCTCCTGCCCTACTCGCCGCTGCACCACCTGCTGCTCGCCGACGTGGGGGAGCCGCTCGTCATGACCAGCGGGAACGTGTCCGAGGAGCCGATCGCCCACGTGGACGAGGACGCGCTCGAGCGCCTGGCCGGGATCGCCGACCTCGTGCTCTTCCACGACCGCCCGATCCATACGCGGACCGACGACTCCGTGCTCCGCGCCGTGCCCGGCCGGCGCCCGCTGCTGATGCGGCGCTCGCGCGGCTTCGTGCCCGACTCGCTCGCGCTCCCGGTCTCCGCCACCCGTCACGTGCTGGCCTGCGGCGCCGAGCTCAAGAGCACGTTCTGCGTCGCCAAGGGTGAGCGGGCCTGGGTCGGTCACCACATCGGCGACCTCAAGTCCTACGAGGTCCTGCAGGCGTTCGAGGCGGGGATCGAGCACTTCGAGCGGCTGTTCGCGGTCCTGCCCGAGGTCGTCGTCCACGACGAGCATCCCGACTACCTCTCGACCCGCTACGCGCTCGCTCGCGAGGGGGTGGAGACCGTCGCGGTCCAGCACCATCACGCCCACCTCGTGGCCTGCCTCGCCGAGCACGGTGAGACCGGGCCGGCGGTCGGCGCGATCTACGACGGGACGGGCTACGGGAGCGACGGGACCGTGTGGGGTGGCGAGCTGCTGGTCGGAGGCCTCGACGGCTTCGAGCGCGTCGGGCATCTGTGGCCGGTACGGCTCCCGGGCGGCGACCGCGCGGTGCGCCAGCCGTGGCGGATGGCCTGCGCGTGGCTGCTCGAGGCGGGCTGGGAGGGGCCGCTGCCGGCGCCCGACCGCAAGCGCGGCGAGCAGGTGGCCGAGCTCGTGCGCACCGGCCTCTCCTCGCCGGTCACGACGAGCATGGGGCGGCTGTTCGACGCCGTCGCCGCGCTCTGCGGCCTGCGCTCCGAGGTCACCTACGAAGGCCAGGCGGCGATCGAGCTCGAGGCCGCCGCGGATCCCGACGAGCACGGCGAGTACGACCTGCCGGTGACCGCGGAAGGTGTCCTCGACGCGCGAGCGGCTGTGCTGGCGGCCGCGCGCGACGTCGCCGCGGGTGCGGGCCCGGGCGCCGTGTCGGCGCGCTTCCACGCCGCGGTCGCCACGGCCACGGCGGAGGCGGTGAGCCGCGCCGGCCTCGACACCGCCGTGCTCTCCGGCGGCGTGTTCCAGAACCGCACGCTGCTCGCCGCGACCGCGAGCCGCCTCGAGGCGCGCGGGCTGCGCGTGCTCGTGCCGGAGCGGCTCCCGCCCAACGACGGCGGGGTCAGCTACGGGCAGGCGGCGGTGGCGGCATGGCGCCAGCGCGCTCGAACGTCAACGGCGGCTGGGTAGGAAGGTGGGTTCGACCGCCGCGGCGACCAGCGTCCTGCCCTGACCCCGTATAGCGATGACAGGGCAGGATTCTTCGGCCACTGTCCTGCCTAGGTGTGGCTAGGCAGCAGTAGGGCAGGACGGTGGATCGAAACCGCCCGGAATCCAACCTCTACCCAGCCGCCGTTGACCTTGGCCGGCGCTACCTCGCGAGCTCGGCATCGAGCGCGTCGACGCAGGCGAGGGCGAAGTCGAGCACGGCCTCGCCCGCCGCGGGATCGAGGTGCTCGAGCGTGTCGGACGGCTGGCGCGAGCGGGGCGCGATGCGGTCGGCGTCGAGCGCGCCGACCCACGCCGCGGGCAGGCGTCGGCCGCGGGCCGCGGCCGCGGCGCTCGAGCGCCGCAGCGGCGTGCGGGCGCCGCCGAGCGCATCGGCGGCGTGCTCGCAGGCGGCGCGCAGCTGCGGGTGCGCGGTGGCGTAGACGGGGGTGCCGGCACCGCACGGTCCGAGCTCGAGCACCACGACGCGCGCGCGGTCGAGCCGCTCGCGGCGCAGGTGCGCGCGCACCGCGGGCGGCCCGCCCTCGCCGGCGCCGAACAGCAGCAGCGCCGGGTTGAGGGCGTCGGGCGGATTGCGGGTCAGCTCCTGGTGCAGTGCGACCGCCACGCCCACCCCGGCCGCGTTGTCGCCCGCGCCGGGTGAGACGGGCGAGACGACGATGTCGCCGGCCGCCGCCAGTGCGCAGAGCAGCGCGATCGTGGGGACGAACTGACCGAGTCCGAGCAGGAAGCCCTCCACCCCGAGCGCCCGCAGCCCTGCGCACAGCGCCACCGCCGCCAGCGCGAGCGCGATCCACGCGCGCGGGCCGAGCCCCCGGCCGCCGAGGCGCCGCCGTAGCCGCGCCGCCAGCCGCCGCGGGCCGTCGCGCGTCACGAGCCCACCGCGCGGCGCGTCGTAGCGAGCGCAGATCAGGAGCGTGACGTCGCGCCCCGCCTCCTCGTCCGGCACCGTCAGCACGTTCTGCGTCGCCCGCCGCGGGAGCGGCCGCCGCAGCGGGCCGGTCCTCCCGGCCGCCTCGACCGCCATCGACAGCGCGGCGAGCGCCGCCGCGATGGCGGCCGGGAACGGCGCGGACAACGCCAGGACGCTCGACACCACGCCGACCGTCGCGTGCAGGGCCAGCGACAGCGCCCACTGCGGGCGCACCCAGTGCGTCTCCACCCACGCCTCATGGCCGTTCGCGCGCAGATCGTCATGCAGCCACCCGGCCGCGCGGCGTTCGGAATCGCTGCAGGGGCCGCGGTCCTCGAAGCGGCAGAGGCCTTCGGCGGTCGTGTGGGCGAGCGTCACGGGCAGCGGGCGATCATCCCACGCCCGGTAGCCTCCGCCGCCGTGACCTCCGCCACCGACCCCGTCTTCGCCGGCCTCGCGCGCCAGGCGGAGCTGATCGCCGCGGGGGACCTGTCATCGCGCGAGCTCACCGAGGCCTGCCTCGAGCGGATCGCGCGCCTCGATCCGACCCTCAACGCGTTCCGCGTCGTGCTCGCCGAGCGCGCGCTGGCCGAGGCCGCCCAGGCCGACGGCCGTCGCGGCAGCGGTGATCGCCGCCCGCTGCTGGGCGTGCCGATCGCGATCAAGGACGACACGGACGTCGCGGGGGAGGTGACCGCGCGCGGCTCGAACGCGTTCGGCGAGCCTGCCCCCGCCGACGCCGAGGTCGTGCGCCGCCTGCGCGCGGCGGGTGCGGTGATCGTCGGCAAGACCAGCGTCCCCGAGCTCGAGATCACACCGTTCACCGAGACCCCGACGTTCGGTGTCACGCGCAACCCGTGGGACCTCAACCGGACGCCGGGCGGCTCGAGTGGCGGCTCGGCGGCGGCGGTCGCGGCCGGCCTCGCCGGCGGCGCGCTCGGCTCCGACGGCGGCGGCTCGATCCGCATCCCGGCCGGCTGCTGCGGGCTCTTCGGGCTCAAGACCCAGCGTGGCCGGATCTCGCTCGCGCCGAAGGACGGCGCCTGGCACGGGCTCTCGGTCTACGGCCCGATCGTCCGCCATGTCGCCGACGCCGCGCTCTTCATCGACGCCACCAGCGACGGCGAGCCGCTGGCCGGCGCGGTCACGCGAACGCCGGGCCACCTGCGGATCGCGGTCTCGGCCAAGCTGCCGCCGCCGATCCTCGGCAGCCCGGACGCGGAGCAGCGCGGGGCGCTCGACGCCACCGCGGAGCTGCTGCGCGGGCTTGGGCACGAGGTCGTCGAGCGCGACCCGCATTACGGCGCCGGCGGATCGGCGTTCACCGCGCGCTACTTCCGCGGGATCCATGACGAGGGGCGCGCGATGGCGCACCCCGAGCGGCTGTCGCGGCGCACCCGGGGCTTCATCCGCCTCGGGGCTGCGATCGCGCCACCGCTGCTCGAGCGGGCGCGACGCGACGGAGCCGCTGCCGCGGAGCGCTTCGGCCGCCTGTTCGAGCAGGCCGACGTCCTGCTCACGCCGATGTTCACGCGCCGCCCGATCCCGATCGGCACCTACGAGGGGCGCGGAGCGCTGTGGTCGTTCAATGGCTACTCGCGCTGGGTCCCGTACTGCGCCGCGTTCAACCACAGCGGCCAGCCGGCCGCCTCGGTGCCGGCCGGCTTCACGCCCGACGGCTTCCCGCTCGCCGTCCAGCTCGTCGGCCGCCCGCACGACGAGGCGACGCTGCTCTCGCTCGCCGCGCAGATCGAGCAGGAGCGCCCGTGGGCTGACCGGGTGCCGGACATCTCGACGTGACGGAGCTCGTCGTGCTCGCCGAGCGGATCGCCCGCGAGGCGGGTGCCCAGCTCCGTGTGGCCTTCTCCGGCGGCGCGCTGGCCACGGAGACGAAGAGCAGCCCCACCGACCTCGTATCGGAGGCCGACCTTGCCGCCGAGAAACTGATCCGCGAGGCGCTGCTGAGCGCGCGGCCCAACGACGGCATGCTCGGCGAGGAGGGCTCGGACACGCCCGGCACGAGCGGGCTGCGCTGGGTCGTGGACCCGCTCGACGGCACGACGAACTTCCTCTTCGGCATCCCGCAGTGGGGCGTCTCGATCGCCATCGAGGACGCGTCGGGGACGCTTGCCGGCGTCGTCTTCGACCCGATGCGCGACGAGTGCTGGGCGGCGGTGCGCGACGGGGCTTCGACCCTCAACGGCGAGCCGTTCCGGGCGCCGCAGCGCGGCGGCGGCCTCGCGACCGCCCTCGTCTCGACGGGCTTCGGCTACGACGCCGACGTGCGCGCCGCGCAGGCCGCGGTGGTCACCCGCCTGCTCCCGCGCGTCCGCGACATCCGCCGCGCCGGCTCGTGCGCGATCGACCTCGCCTGGACCGCCGCCGGGCGCTACGACGCGTACTACGAGCGTGGCGTCAAGCTGTGGGACATCGCCGCCGGCGAGCTGATCTGCGCGAGCGCCGGGCTGCACACCCGGCGGCTCGATCCGGCGCCGCCCACCGAGAGCGGCATCCTCGCCGCGCCGGTGGCGCTCGCGGACGAGCTCGCCTCGCTGGTCGACTGATTCCGCCTGAGCCTGGGTACGCGAACGGACATGATCATCGGCGCCGTCATCGGTTTCTGCGTGCTGCTCCTCATCTTCGCCTTCCTCTTCCCGCGCCTCTCGCGCGGCCCCGAGCGCGGCGGTCAGAAGGTGATGGGCACCGGCTCGCGCGGAGCCGGCAAGGCGCCCGGCCCGCTCGGACGATGGCTCTCGAAGCCGTTCAACACGTCGAGCAAGGCCATCTCCAAGAGCGGCAGCGCCGGCCGCCGCGGGCGCAGCAAGCTTTCCTAAGCAGGGGTGCGGGAGCCCGGCGCCGTCCCCCTGCGGGGACGGCGCCGTCCTATCCGTGTCAGGCGGCGGGCGTGCCGACCGGCGTGCCGGTCGCGTCGAGCCCGGCGCGCAGCTCGCGCAGCTTCTCGCGGTAGGCGGCCTCGTCCCCGCCGAGCAGGTGGGTGCCCCAGCGCTTGCCGTTGTGCACGTGCGGGACCTCGTCGGCGAGCAGGTAGTCGAACACGCGCGCGACGGTCGGCTGGCCGATCTCGATCAGCACCTTGCGGCGGTGCGAGTGGCGCCACATCGCCTTCTGCTCGCTCGTCCCGTTGAAGAGCGCGAGCCGGCCGAGCAGGTCGTAGGCGTAGACCGACTTGAAGTAGCCGAAGCCGATCGGGTAGTCGCCCCAGTGGCATCCGAGCTCGGTCGCCATCAGCGCGTCGTGGACCTCGGCGTGACGGATCTCGTCCCAGGTCTGGCGCGCCATGTCGACGTGGAAGTCCCACGGCATCTCGGGGTGCTCGTGCGAGTTGCG
>JAXDGC010000369.1:0-5320 GCA_034665245.1 Solirubrobacteraceae bacterium
GGCGGCTCGAGGAGAGCCGCCGCCGCGGGGCCGGTGGCGCCGAGGGTCCGCTACCATAGGCCGCCGCTTCCGCGGTGGGGCAACGCCCGCGGACGCCCTCTCGCCATGAGCACGGTCATCGATTCCCTCGAGCGCGCACAGCTGCGCCGCGTCCCCAGCTTTCAAGCTGGAGATCGCCTGAAGGTCCACTTCCAGGTCGTCGAGGGCACCCGCCGCCGGACGCAGGTCTTCGAGGGCGTGGTCATCAAGCGCCAGGGCGAGGGCGTGCGCGAGACGTTCACGGTTCGCAAGCAGTCCTTCGGCGTCGGCGTGGAGCGGACGTTCCCGGTCCACTCGCCGAAGATCGAGCGCATCGAGGTCGCCGCCCGCGGCGACGTCCGCCGGGCCAAGCTCTACTACCTCCGCGGCCGCGTCGGCAAGCGCGCCCGCGTCCGCGAGCGCCGCTACACGGGCCAGACGGAGGAGGTCGTGCAGGCCGGTCTGCTGCACGATCCCGCCGCCGAGGTCGCCGCCGCCGCGGACTCCGAGGTGCCGGGCGAGGCCGTCGACGCGCAGGCGCTCGACGAGGCTCCCGAGACGGACGCCGCCGAGGCGACCGCCGACGGCGCCGACGACTCCACCACCTGAGTTGTCCTCCAAAGGCTCGTCAGCCTCCGGCTCGCTCCTCGAGCTCGTCCTGATCGTGGCCGTGGCGCTGGGGCTCGCACTCGCGATCCAGGCCTTTCTGATCAAGCCGTACAAGATCCCGAGCGAGTCGATGGTGCCGACGCTGCAGATCGGCCAGCGCGTCCTCGTGAACCGCATCGGCGCCCGCTTCTCGGACCCGGGCGTGGGGGACGTCGTCGTCTTCCACCCACCGGTCGGCGCCGAGCAGAACGACATGTGCGCCGCGCCGCCGCCGAACGGCCAGGTCTGCCTGAAGGCGACGCCCCAGAAGGCCAGCGTCAACTTCATCAAGCGCGTCGTGGCCGGCCCCGGCGATCGCCTCCAGATCCGCAACGGTCGCGTGGTCCTCAACGGCAAGCCCCAGAAGGAGCCGTTCATCCGCCCGTGCCCCGGCAACGACGGCTGCGACTATCCCCGCGAGGTCACGATTCCGGCCGATCACTACTTCATGATGGGCGACAATCGTGGCTCGTCGGACGACAGCCGGTTCTGGGGGCCGGTCCCGAAGAAGTGGATCATCGGCGCCGCTTTCGCGACCTACTGGCCTCCCAAGCGCATCGGACTCCTCTGAACCGGTAGAAACCCGGGCGATGCGTCGAGCAGCCAAACGACGCCGGACCGGGCGGCGGTTGTTCGCCTACGACCGCGCCCTCGGGGCGCGCTTCGTCGCGGGCGCGGACGAGGCGGGGCGCGGCTGCCTGGCCGGCCCGCTGGTCGCCGCGGCGGTCCTGTTCGACTACGAGCGCATCGGGCTCACCGACCTGCGGGCGCTGACGGCTCTGAACGACTCCAAGCAGCACACGGAGGAGGGCCGCGAGGAGCTCTACCCACGCGTGCTGCGGATCGCCGCCAAGGTCGCGATCACGTCGCGCTGCGTGCGCGGGATCGACGAGCGCGGCCTGCACGTCACGAACCTCGCCGCGCTGTCCGACGTGCTCCGGCGCGTCGGGGTGGCCGGCTGCCTGTGCCTGTCCGACGGCTTCCCGGTGCCCGCGACCGGCTTCGAGCAGCGCCCCGTCGTGGGCGGGGACGCGAGGAGCGCCGCCATCGCCGCCGCCTCGGTGATCGCCAAGGTCACGCGCGACCGCTTCATGCGGCGGATGGAGGAGCGCTACCCGGGCTGGGAGTTCGCGGCGCACGTCGGCTACTCGACGCCGGAGCACCGCGCGGCGATCGAGCGCCAGGGCGTCTCACCGCTGCACCGGATGTCGTTCCAGTCGATGGCCTACCAGCAGCTGGCGCTCTGAAGCACGGTCGCGCGTCAGGTGGCGCCGGCGGGTCGCCGGCGGATCGATCGTCGTCCCTGGCCAGGACGCAGGGTGCAGCGCCTGCCGGGTGCAAGGGCAAGCCCGAGGACGCCGCCAGGGGCGTCGGGCGGCCGCTGGAACCCGTCGTCGTCGCCTGATGCGCGACTACTACGAGCAGCGCGCTCGCGAGTACGACGAGTGGTACGAGGCCACGGGCGTGTTCGCCGAGCGCGACCGCCCCGGGTGGGAGGAGGACGTTGCGGCGCTGTGTCGTGTGGTCGCCGCGTTGCCTCCTGCGCGGACGCTCGACGTCGCCTGCGGCACCGGCTTCCTGACCCGCCACCTGCGTGGCGACGTGACCGGTGTGGACGCGAGCGACGGGATGATCGAGATCGCTCGCTCGCGGATGCCGGAGTCGAGGTTCGTGGTCGGCGACGGCCTCGCATTGCCCTTCGCCGACGGCGAGTTCGAGCGGGTGTTCACCGGTCACTTCTACGACCACCTCCAGCCGGGCGAGCGCGAGCGCTTCCTCGCCGAGGCGCGCCGCGTGGCGCCGGAGCTCGTGGTCGCGGATTCAGCGCTGCGCGAAGGCGTCGAGCCCGAGCAATGGCAGGAGCGGGTGCTCAACGACGGCTCCCGCCACACGGTCTACAAGCGCTATTTCACCGGCGAGGGGCTGGCGCAGGAGCTCGGCGGGGGAGAGGTGCTGCACGACGGGCCCTGGTTCGTGGTCGTGCGCGCCTAGAGCCGGCCGGTGATCTCGTCGCGGTCGATCCCCTCGGCCGCGAGCAGCCGCGGCACGGTGCCGTGCTCGGCGCGCAGCAGCCCGAGCAGGATGTGCTCGCAGCCGATGTGCTTGTCGCCGCGGCGCTTGGCCTCCGCGACCGCGCGCTCGAGGGCCTGCTTCGCCGAGGTGCCCCAGTTTGGCTTGGTGCGGCGGCAGTTGGCGGGGAGGTCGATGCCGCTCGTGTCGATCCCGACGCGGCCGAGCACGCGCTCGAAGTCGCGCTGGATCGCGTCGCGCGCCTCTTGGGGCTCGAGTCCGACCGCGCGCAACGCGGCCCCGGCGGGGTGGGGCGTGCTCGCGAGGGAGACGAGCAGGTGCTCGGCCTCGACGCTGGGCGAGCCGAGCCCGGCCGCGACCGAGCTCGCCTCGAGCGCGACGCGGCGCGCGTCACGGACGAATCGCTGGAACATCCCTCAGCCTCCTGGCGTGCTTCTTGTGGACGGCCTGCCGCGTGACCCCCAGGGCCTCGGCGACCTGCGCCCAGGTCCAGCCGTCGCGCAGCGCCCGCTCGACCTCGGCGTCCTCCATCCGGTCGGCCAGCCGGCGGAGGGCGACGACGGCCGCGAGGGCGTCGGCGGGGTCCTCCGGGTGGGTGAGCTCGGTGGGGACGGGCGGCATCGTCAGCAACCTTAGTTGACAAGATCGTGTTCTGTCAACCCAGGTTGCGACTCGTTAGGCTCCGGCGCCGCCGGGCTCGTCGTGCGCTGACGCGCAGCGGTTCCGGCGCAGAGTCTCTACAGCCACGTGTAGGCCCGTCACGCGCGCGTGCCTAGCGTCCGCCCGGTGATGTCCACCGACCCCCGACACACGCTCGGCCGCCTCGGCGAGCAGCTCGCGGCAGAGCACTTCGAGCGGCTCGGGTACGAGGTGATCGCCCGCAACCACCGCACCCGCTTCGGGGAGCTCGACCTCGTCGTGGCGGACTTCGACACGCTCGTCTTCTGCGAGGTCAAGACGCGCCGCGCCGGCTCGGGCGCACCCTGGGACTCGCTCGGCGAGCGCAAGCAGAGCCGGGTGCGCAGCATGGGCGTCGCGTGGCTGAGCGAGACTCACGCACGGCCGCGCACGTCGCAGCTGCGCTTCGACGCGGTCGGGGTCATCGTCGACGCCCGCGGCGCACTCGTGGAGCTCGTGCACCTGGAGGGGGCATTCTGAGCCTCGCCCACGTCACCGCGTTCGCGCTCGACGGCGTCGACAGCCGCCGCGTCTGGGTCGAGGCCGACATCCGCATCGGCCTGCCCGCGTTCACGATCGTCGGGCTCGCCGACAAGGCGGTTCGTGAGGCTCGAGAGCGCGTTCGCTCGGCGATCACCAACTCGGGCTTCGAGTTCCCGCAGAAGCGCATCACGATCAACCTCGCGCCGGCGTACCTGCGCAAGATCGGGCCGGGCTTCGACCTGCCGCTCGCCGTGGCGATCCTCGCCGCCAGCGGCCAGGTGGAGGCGGCGGCGATCGCCGACTGCGCACTCGCCGGCGAGCTGTCGCTCACGGGCGAGCTGCGGCCGATGCGGGGCGCGCTCGCCGTCGCCCAGGGCGCTGCCGCGCACGGGATCGGCCGCGTCGTCGTGCCCGCGTCGCGGGCGCGGGAGGCCGCGCTGGTCGAGAGCGTCGAGGTGATCGGGGTCGCCGCGCTCCACGAGGCGGTGGACATCCTCGACGGGCGCCGGGACGTCCCGCCGCTGCCGGACCGCGAGCCGGAGGCCACGGGGGCGGCCGTCCTCGAGCCTCCGGACCTCGCCGACGTCCGCGGCCACAACGCGCTCCTGCCCGCGATCGTCGTCGCGGCGGCCGGCGGCCACAACCTCTTCCTCCACGGCCCGCCGGGCACGGGCAAGACGATGCTCGCGCGCCGGTTGCCCTCGATCCTGCCGCCGCTCACGCGATCCGAGGCGATCGAGGTAACGCGCATCCACTCGATCGCCGGCCTGCACTCGGGCGGCGGGCTCGTCGAGGCGCGGCCGTTCCGCGCGCCACACCACACGATCTCGCCGTCGGGGCTCGTCGGCGGCGGCGCGCTGCCCGCGCCCGGCGAGGTCACGCTCGCCCACCACGGCGTGCTGTTCCTCGACGAGCTGTCGGAGTTCGCGCGCTCGTCGCTCGAGGCGCTGCGCCAACCGCTCGAGGACGGCCGGATCGTGATCGTGCGTGCGCAGCGGGTGATGATGTTCCCGACGCGCTGCATGCTCGTCGCCGCGTCGAACCCGTGCCCGTGCGGACACGGCGACGATCGCTGCCGCTGCTCGGCCGCGGACCTGTCGCGGCACCAGCGCCGGCTGAGCGGCCCGCTGCTCGACCGCATCGACGTCACCGTCGCGGTCGGCCGGCCGTCCGCGCGGGCACTGCGCGACCAGCGCTCGCCTGCGTCCGCCGTCCTGCGGGAGCAGGTCGTGGCCGCGCGCGAGCGCCAGTCGCGCCGCTTCGCCGGCCTCGGCGTCACCTGCAACGCCCAGATGACGCCGCGCATGGTGCGCGAGCTCATCCGCGCCACCCCGGGCGCGCTGCGCCTGCTCTACGAGCTCCACGACCGCGACGGCCTCAGCGCCCGCGGCCACCACCGCGTTCTCCGCGTCGCCCGCACCGCCGCCGACCTCGAGGGCTCCGACGTCGTCGGGCCCGAGCA
>JAXDGC010000370.1:0-6098 GCA_034665245.1 Solirubrobacteraceae bacterium
GGTTGGTCTTGCCCAACAGCGGCGCGCCCGCGGCGACGAGGTGCTCGACGACGGTCGCGGTGTAAGGCGGCCGGTAGTCCTCGAGGATCTTCGAGCCGGCCTGGCTCGGGATGCCGCTGGTGCAGAACAGGTCCTTGACGGCGACGGGGACGCCGCCGAGCGGCGCGTTGCGCTCGACCTCGGGCGGGGTGACCTCGCCGGAGACCCACGAGAACGCGTTGAGCTCGTCGGCCAGCGCGCGCTCGCGATAGGCCGTCCACAGCTCGCCGGGATCGATCGCGTGCGTGCGGACGCCCTCGGCGGCCTGGGCCGCGGTCAGCTCGAGCAGTTCGCTCATACCGGCGCGGCGCCCGGGCTGGGCACGCGGAAGCCGCTCTGCGCCGCGTCGGGGGCGCTCGCGAGCGCGACCTCGCGCGGCAGGCACGGCCGTGGCTCGTCGGCGCGCAGCGCGTTCTCGACCGCCACGACGTGCGATGTCGGCGCGACGTCCTCGAGGTCGCCGAGCTCGCCGATCTTCTCGATGTGGCCGAGCACGCCCGACAGCTCGCCGGCCATGACCTCGAGCTCCTCCTCGCTCAGCTCGAGGCGGGCGAGGCGGGCGACGTGGAGGACCTGGTCTCGGCTCAGCATCGCGCCGATTCTAGGATCCGCGGCTCAGGCGCGCGGTTCGGCCTCGGGGGGGTCCTGTGCCTCCGGCGGCGGTGCCGGTCGCACGTCGGTGGGCACCGGCGCCTCCTCCCATTGCTCGTCGCGCGTCGCGAGCCAGCCGCCGATGGCGATCGCGAGCACGGAGAGGAAGCCGAGGAAGGCGCCGAGCTTGACGTCGACGAACTCGTTCGGCCCGGGCTGGTTGAGGATCCGGTAGAAGACGAGCAGCGTCGCCAGGGCGCCCAGCGTCGCGGTGATCACGCTCAGGGCGACGGGTAGCGCGGGGCTGCGGCGGGTCGCGGTGATGACGGCGAGCGCGATCCCGGAGACGGCGGTGAGCGCGAGGATCAGGTCCGTGATGCTGAACGTCTCCCAGGCGTTCCGAGCCACCGCGCCGCCCGCGCCATACCACTCCAGGAACATCACGGCGAGCAGCGCCACGCCGCCGACGCCCGCGATCAGGTCGCCCTGGCGCAGCCGGTTCAGTTCCATGCCGCGCCCGCCTCGACCCGCGACGCGGCAGCGGCCTTGGCCGCCAGCAGCGTGTTGCGCAGCAGCATCGCGATCGTCATCGGGCCGACGCCGCCCGGCACCGGCGTGATCAGCCCGGCGCGCTCGGCCGCGGGCTCGAAGTCGACGTCGCCGACGAGACCGTCGTCGGTGCGGTTGATCCCGACGTCGATCACGGTCGCGCCCGGCTTGACCCACTCGCCCGGGATCATGCGCGGGCGGCCGACGGCGGCGATCAGCACGTCCGCGCGCCGGCAGACGTCGCCGAGGTCGCGGGTGCGCGAGTGGCAGACGGTCACCGTGGCGTTGGCGGCGAGCAGCAGGGCGGCGATCGGCTTGCCGACGAGGTCGGAGCGCCCGACGACGACCGCTTCCGCGCCCTGCAGCGGGACGTCGTGGCGGCGCAGCAGCTCCATCACGCCGGAGGGAGTGCACGGGCGCAGCCCGGGACGGCCCTGGGCGAGCAGGCCCGCCGACAACGGAGTGAGGCCGTCGACGTCCTTGCCCGGCGGGATCAGCGCGGTCAGCGCCCCGCCGTCGACCTGGCGCGGCGTCGGGAGCTGGAGCAGGATGCCGGACACGCGCTGGGCCGCGGCCAGCTCACGCAGCAGCGCCTCGACCTCCTCGTGGGACGCGTCCTGGCCCAGCCGGTGGTCGAGGCCCACGATCCCGACCTCGGCCGACGCCTTCTGCTTGTTGCTCACATACACGGCGGAGCCGGGATCGTCGCCGACGAGCACCGTCGCCAGCCCGGGCGCCAGGTTGCCCTGCGCGATCCATTCGGCGACGCCCTGCCTGACCTCCGCGCGCACGAGCTGCGCGATCGCCCTGCCGTCGATGAGCTCTGCCGCCATGAGCCGCAGGCTAGCCGCTGCTCCGGCCGATCCGGGCCCCGGCGCGCGCGAGCGCCTCGACCATCTCCCCGGTCGCCCGCGTCGTCCGGCCGCCCGTGACCGTGGCGGCGACCACGCGGCGCCGCGGCGGGTCGCGCAGCGGCAGCACGCGGACGTTGCGGTCGCGCGCCGTGTCGTCCTTGGTGAGCGACGGGATCAGGCTCACCGCGAGCCCCGCCGCCACGATCCCGCGCGTTGCGAGCGGGTCATCGCTCTCGAAGGCGATCCGCGGCTCGAAGCCCGCGTCGCGGCAGAGCTCGCGGATCAGGCCGGGCGAGGTCGACGACGGGCCCTGGACCCAGGGGTCGTCGCGCAGCCGCGCCAGGTCGACCCGCGGCTCGTCCGCGAGCGGGTGGGCGCGCGGGAGGACGGCGTACATCGCCTCCTCGACCAGCAGCCGCTCCTCGACGTCCGCGGGCGCCTGCGAGCCCTCGCGCCGGAACACGACGGCGAGGTCGACCTCGCCGTTGCGCAGTGCCTCGAGCGCTCCCGGCGGGCCGGCCTCGCGGATCGTGACCGCCGCGTCGGGCAGCCGGCGCCGCAGGTCGGCGACCGCGAGCGGCACGAGGCGCGCCAGCGACGACGAGTGGCCCGCGAGCCGGACGCGCAGCTGCTCCCGGGCGACGAGGTCCGCGACCTGGACCTCGGCCAGCGCCAGCCGGTCGAGCGCGGCGCGCGCGTGCTCGACGAGCAACCGGCCGGCGTCGGTCAGCTGCGCGCCGCCGCGCGAGCGCGTGACGAGCGGAGCGCCGACCTCCGCCTCGAGCGCGGCGAGGTGCTGCGAGACCGCGGGTTGGGTGAACGTCAGCGAATCGGCGGCGGCGGTCAGCGTGCCGTGGTCGGCGATCGCGCACAACGAGCGCAGGCGCCGGAGGTCATACATAAGCCTAGCTTATCGAAGGCTCCAGAATCGTGCTTGCGCTAATGCCATCGCCGCGGCACCCTGACCGCATGGTCATTCCCACACATATGGCAGTCCAGCTCACCCGCCGCCTCGTCGAGCAGGGCGGACCGCGGCCCCGCTTCGTCCGCCCGCCGCGCCCGTAGCCGTCAGGCGAACGGCTTGTCCTGACGCGAGCGTCGCGACACCCACGCGGAAACCGCGAGGGTGAGCGCGGCGAGCGTCGGGACGGCCGCCAGCGACATGAAGGCGACGCCGATGCCCTCGGCCTTGCCGCCGCCGCCGTCGACGAGCAGCACGATCACGAGCCCGATGGCAAACAGGACCGCGCCGACCAGCAGGAGACGGACGGCGGTGGCGCGCTGCTTGCTCTCGGTCTTCTTGGGCGGTGTGGCTCCCATGCGGACCTACTTCCCAGCCAGCGCGAGCGAGTAACGCGGGCGGCTGAGGGCGAGCAGCGTGAGGCCGCACATGGCGGCCAGCGCCAGGTAGGGCAGCGCGTCGCCGTAGGCCTCCCCCAGCCGCGCGCCGCCCGCCGCGCCGGCGGTCTGGCCCGATGCCCAGGCCAGGTTGAGGAGCGCGACCGCGTAGCCCTGGTCGATCCCGCGGTCCTCGGCGCCGTCGGACACCATCGCCATCGACGGCGACCACAGCAGGCCGATGCAGGGCGACGCGAGCACGATCAGCGCGATCAGCAGCCAGCTGGTCGCCGGCCACGGCAGCAACGCCACGGCGGCGCCGGCGGCCGCGAGGCCCACCAGGCTGGGCAGCAGCCGGCCGTGGCGATCCGAGAACCGGCCGGTGATCGGGCTCTCGGCCGCCTCGATCGCGGCGGCGAACAGGAACGTGGCGGCAATCGTCGCCGCCCCGGCGCCGAGCGTGTCCAGGCGCAGCGGGGCGAGCACGTCGAGCGTGCCGAACATCAACCCGACGAGCACGACGAGCCACATCCCGATCGCGATCCGCGGGTCGCGCAGGCCCCTCATCACCATCCGCAGCGCGGTCCGGGGGCCCGGTGTCGGAGTCGGCGTGCGCGCCGCCCACACGAGCAACCCGGCGCCCGCGGCCGCGACGCCGCTGAACACGACCTCGGGACCGAGCGTGGCTGCCGCGCCCCCCAGCACCGGGCCGCAGAGCGCGCCGACGATCGCCGCGGCCATCGCGGAGCCGATCAGCTCGCCGCGGCGCTCGCGCGGCGCCGCGCTGATCAGCCAGCCGACGGCGCCCGCCCACGAGGCCGCCCCGCCGAGGCCCTGGACGAAGCGCGCGAGGTCGAGGACGACGATGCTCGAGGCGAACGCGAAGGCGATCGAGGACACGATCAGGGTCGACATCCCGACGAAGACGGTCGGGCGGACGCCGATCCGCGACGCCAGCCAGCCGCCCGGCAGGGCCGCCAGGAACGTGCCTGCCGGATAGGCCGCCGCCAGGATCCCGGCGCCCGTCTTGGAGAGGTCGAAGTCGGCCGCGTAGGTCGGCAGCAGCGGGACGATCGCCGCGTAGAAGACCGTGTCCGTGAACACGATCGCCGAGGCGAGGAGGACGAGGGACAGCCGAAGGCCTCCCGGTGACGAGCGAAGCGAGGCAGTGCGGCGCACGGCGCCGAGACTAAGGCGCGGGCGTCAGCGTTTCCGGATCGGCGCGTAGTCCGCCATCAGCTTGCGCTCCGAGCCGTCGCCGGCGAAGCGCACCACGACGATCCCGCCGGGCTCGGTGGCGGTCACGACTCCCTCGCCGAACGCGGCGTGGATGACGTCGTCGCCGAGCCGGAACACGGCCCCCGCCGTATCGGGCTGCCGCGCCTCGGCGGTGGCGGCTGCGGCGTTGGACCACGACGCGACCCGCCCGGGCGCCCAGCCGGCGCCGACCGCCTTGCGGTCCTCCTGGTCGGTCAGCTCGCGCGGGATCTCGTCGATGAAGCGCGAGCGCAGCGCGGGCGCATTGTTCCCGAACGTGTTGCGGCGACGGGCGTAGGTGAGCGTGAGGTCGCGCATGGCGCGCGTGAGCCCGACGTAGGCGAGGCGCCGCTCCTCCTCCAGCACGCCCTCCTCGAGCGCCCGCGAGTGCGGGAAGACGCCGTCCTCCATCCCGATCATGAACACGATCGGGAACTCGAGGCCCTTGGCGTTGTGGAGCGTCATCAGCGTCACGAGGCCCTCGTCGTCGCGCAGCGAGTCGACGTCGGCGATCAGCGCGATCTGCTGGAGGAACTCCCCGACCGAGCCCTGCTCGGCCATCGCGTCGTATTCGCGCGCGACCCGCACAAGCTCCTCGAGGTTCTCCAGGCGCCCCTGCGCCTCGATCGTCCGCTCGGCCTCGAGCGCGTCGAAGTAGCCCGTCTCGCGCAGCAGCTCGTCCAGCAGGTCCCCGACCGGCGCCTCCGTCTCCATCCGCTCGCGCAGGCGCACCATGACCGACATGAAGCGCCCGAGCGCCTTGCGCGCCGCCGTGCCGAGCCCGGGCACGTTCTCGGGCTCCGCCGCCGCGTCCCACACCGGCACGCCCATCGTGTCGGCGTGCGAGAGCACGCGCGAGAGGGAGGTCTGCCCGAGCCCGCGCTTGGGCGAGTTGGCCACGCGCGTGAAGGCGCCGGCGTCCTGCGGGTTGGCCAGGAACGTCAGGTAGGCCACGGCGTCCCGGATCTCCGCCCGCTCGTAGAACTTCGTGCCGCCGATGACCTGGTAGCCGATCTGCGCGCGCACCAGCATGTCCTCGAGCACCCGCGACTGCGCGTTGGTCCGGTAGAAGATCGCGATCTCCTCGCGCGAGACGCCCTCGTCGACCATCCGCTCGATCTCAGCCGCGACGTACCGCGCCTCCGCGTGCTCGTCGGAGAGCTCCCGCACCTTGATCGGATCCCCCTCCCCGATCTCCGTCCACAACGCCTTCGCCATCCGCCCCCGGTTGTTCGCGACCACGGCGTTGGCGGCGGAGAGGATCGTCTGCGTGGAGCGGTAGTTCTGCTCGAGCTTCACGACATGGGACTCGGGGAAGTCGTCCTCGAAGTTCAAAATGTTCTTGATGTCGGCTCCCCTGAAGCCGTAGACACTCTGGTCGTCGTCGCCAACTACGGCGAGGTTGCGGTGCTCCGAGGCGAGCAGCTGGAGCCAGCGGTACTGGGCGTGGTTGGTGTCCTGGTACTCGTC
>JAXDGC010000371.1:0-8871 GCA_034665245.1 Solirubrobacteraceae bacterium
CCAGCAGCGCCGCCTCGGTCAGCTCGAGGCAGAGGGACGACGGCGCGAGCCCGGCCGCCTCCAGCGCGCCGGCGACGACGTCGAGCAGGTCGGGCTGGGCGACCTGGCGGGCGGACAGGTTGACCGAGATCCAGCTGCCCTGTCCGGCGGCGAGCCCGCTGCCCTCGCGGCAGGCGTGCTCGAGCACCCAGGAGCCGATCGGGATGATCAGGCCGGACTCCTCGGCCACCGGGATGAACTCCGCGGGGTCGATCGCGCGCCCGCCGAGCCGCCGCCAGCGCAGCAGCGCCTCGTGCCCGACCGTCGCGCCGTCGGCGAGCGTGACGATCGGCTGGAACTCGAGCTCGAGCTCGCGGCGCTCGAGCGCGCCCTCGAGGTCGGTCGCGGTCTGCACGCGATCGGCCGCGCGCCGGCGCAGCCGTTCGTCGAACATCTCCACCCGGCCGGCGCCGCGCTCCTTGGCCCGGTAGGCCGCGGCGTCGGCGTGACCGATCAGCACGTCGGGGTCGGTCGCGCCGGTGCGGCCGAACGCGATCCCGATGCTGGCCGTGAGCGGGGTCGCACCCGGCTCGGCCGGCTCCGCCACCGCGGCGGCGACGCGCCAGCCGAGGGCGAGCGCGGTGCGCTCGTCGACGTCCTCGCAGACCACGACGAACTCGTCCCCGCCGAGGCGCGCGACGGTGTCGGCGGGGCGCACCGCGGCCGTCATCCGGCCGGCGAGCGCGATCAGGAGCGCGTCGCCGGCGGCGTGGCCGAAGAGGTCGTTGACGCGCTTGAAGTTGTCGAGGTCGATGAACAGCACCGCGGCGGCGCTGCCCGCGCGCTCGGACAGCGCGAGCGCGTGCTCGATGCGGTCGCGGCACAGCGCGCGGTTGGCGAGCCCGGTCAGCGGGTCGTGCAGCGCCTGGTGGCGGATCCGCTCCTCGGTGTGCAGGCGTGAGAAGGCGATCGCGAGCACGTTGGCCACCGCCTGCAGGAACGAGCCCTCCTCGTCGCCGAAGGCGTTCTCGCGCGACGCGGCCGCCACGAGCGCGCCGTGGACCTCGTCGCCGGTGTGGATCGGGACGCTCAAGCGGCTGACGGACGTCTCGACCGCGCCCCAGGCCGCGATCTCCTTCGGTCCGTCGAGCACCGCCACGCGATCCACCCTGAGCGTCGCCCGGATGCGCTCCGCGGCCTCCTCGCTCAGCTCCTGCGGGCCGACGCCGCGCAGCGCCCGCTCGCCCAGCGCCGCGACCGCGGCCTGCTGCTCGGATTGGCGCCGCAGCTGCGCCTCGGTGTTCAGTCGCTCGGAGATGTCGCGCCCGATCGCCAGCAGCAGCGGCCCCTGGTCGGTCTCGACGATCCCCCAGCTCATCTCGCCGACGAAGTCGCTGCCGTCCTTGCGGCGGCCGTACGCACGGTCCGAGAAGCGCAACGGGTGCTCGAGCTCCCAGTAGAGCTCGAGGTTGCGGCGGTAGCGGGCACGGACGTTCGGAGGCCACAGCATCTCGAGCGGCTTGCCGACCATCTCATCCTGGCGGTAGCCGAACTGCGCCTCCGCGAGCGTGTTGACGTAGACGATCAGGCCGTCGCGGCCGGCGCCGACCGCCGCGTCGGGCAGCCCCTCGAGCAGGACCCCGAGCGCGATCTCCCGATCAGGCACGGGTTGCACGGATGAGGCTTGGGAGTCGCGTAGGGGGTGCATCGTCGTCTGGGAGCAGGCCCATGAGGGGCGGAGACCGGAGTGGCCGCTCGGGCTGGGTACGATCGGAGACGTGCAAACGACCACCGCACCCCGCCGGCTCCGAGGTCAAGAGCTCCTGCGCGCCGTCGCCGAGGGTACTGCCGGCGCGGTGGGCGAGGAGTTCCTGCGCTGCCTCGCCCGCAACGTGGCGGAGGCGTTCGGCGCGAAGCTGGTCCTGATCGCCGAGGCGTCGGACCCCTCGGGCATGCACGTCCGCGCGCTCGCCTGCTGGTACGACGGCGCCTTCGTCGAGGAGCCGATCGAGTACGACACCGCCGGCCAGCCGTGCGCGGTGATCGCCGACCACCCGTGGGTGTCGTTCCCGGAGGCGCTGACCGAGCGCTTCCCCGACGACCGGCCGGCGGTCGAGCTGGGGCTCCAGAGTTACCTCGCGGTGTGCCTACGTTCCTCCGAGAACGTGCACCTCGGCCATATCGCCGTGCTCGATGCGCGCCCGATGGAGGCCGACGAGGAGGACGTCGCCGCGCTGCGGATCTTCGCCGCCCGTGCCTCGGCGGAGCTCGAGCGCCAGCAGCAGGCGCGCGCGCTCGAAGCTTCGCGCGCGCGGGTGATCGAGGCGGCCGACGCCGAGCGGCGCCGCTTCGGGCGCGACCTCCACGACGGTGCGCAGCAGCGGCTGCTCGCGGTCTCGAACCTGCTGCGCGTGGCGCGCATGAAGTCCGACGAACCCGCGGACGGGCTGCTCGCCGCCGCCGAGCAGGAGCTCGCCCAGGCGCACGCGGAGCTGCGCGAGCTCGCGCGCGGGCTGCACCCGGTCGCGCTGTCCGAGCGCGGGCTGAAGGCGGCGCTCGAGTCGCTGTGCGCGACGTCGTCGGTCGCCGTCGAGCTCGACATCGCCGCCGACGACCTGCCCGACGAGATCGCGGCCGCCGCCTACTTCATCGCCGCCGAGTCGCTCGCCAACGCGGCGCGCTATGCGCAGGCGAGCCGTGTCGAGGTACACGTGAACCCGCGCGCCGGCGAGCTGCACATCGAGGTCGCCGACGACGGCGTCGGCGGCGCCGACGCCACGTGCGGCACCGGCCTCTCCGGTCTGGCCGACCGCGTCGAGGTCCTCAAGGGCTGCCTCGACGTCGACAGCCCGCCGGGCGGCGGCACGCGCATCCACGCCTCGATCCCGCTCGCCGCCTGATGCCCGACCAACTGCACTTCACGGCCTCCGAGGAGGCCAACGAGCTGATCGCGGCGGACCCGCTGGCGCTGCTCGTCGGGCTCGTGCTCGATCAGCAGGTCACGGTGCAGAAGGCGTTCGCGGGACCGCTCGTGCTGCGCGAGCGCCTCGGCCGGTTCGACGCCGAGACCCTCCTCGCGGCCGAGCTCGAGCCGGTCTTCCGCGAGCGGCCCGCCATCCACCGCTTCCCCGGCTCGATGGCCAAGCGCGTGCGCGACCTCGCCGCCCATCTCCTCGAGCGCTACGACGGCGACGCCGCCCGGGTCTGGACCGACGCCGGCACGCCTCAGGAGCTCGAGGCCAACCTCGCGGCGCTCCCCGGGTTCGGCGAGATGAAGGTCAAGACGCTCGCGGCGATCCTCGCCAAGCACTTCGGCGTCGCGATGGCGGAGCCGCTCGTGCCCGCGCACCCGACGCTGGGCGACGTCGACTCCGCGCAGGCGCTCGCCGACTACCAGGCGGGCAAGCGCGCGCAGAAGGCGGCGATGCGCGCCGCGAAGGCCGAGGCGTAGTCGCGGTCGAGCGCTCACAGCTCGACGTGTGAGGCCATCACCACGGTCCGCTCGTCGGGCAGGTGGAAGTAGGGGACGGGGCTGGCGGAGTTGCGGGCGATCGCGATGAAGAGCTTCTTGCGCCAGCGCGCCATCCCAGGCTCGTTCGTGGCGATGATCGAGATGCGCGAGAGGAAGTAGGAGACGTTGTCGAAGTCGGCCTCGCGCTCGAGCCGCTCGGCGGCGGCGCGCAGCGTCGCCGGCACGTCGAGGTCGTCCTGGAAGCCGAAGCGCGCCGTGACGTGGGTGATGCCGTCGTCGCGGTAGCCGAGGTCGTCGATGGTCACGCGCTCGGACTCCTCGACGTGCGGGACGTTGAGGGTCTGGACCGAGACGATCACCACGCTCTCGTGCAGCACGCAGTTGTGCTCGACGTTGGCGCGCAGCGCGAGCGGCGTGGTCTCGGGGTTGGCGTCGAGGAAGATCCCCGTGCGCGGCGAGCGCGAGATCGGCTGCTTGGGGTCGCGGATCTCCTCGATGAAGTCCTGCAGCGGCCCCTCGAGCTCCTCGCGCTTCTTCGTCACGATCTCGCGGCCGCGCTGCCACGTCGTGAGGACGACGAAGACGACTCCGGCGATCGCGAGCGGGAACCAACCGCCGTGGAGCACCTTCGGGACGTTGGCCGAGAAGAACGTCAGGTCGACGAGCAGGAAGAACCCGCCGCCCGCGATCGCCACCCACGCCGGCTGCTTCCACAGCACGCGCACGACGACGAAGAACAGCAGCGTGTCGATCGCGAGCGTGCCGGTGACCGCGATGCCGTAGGCCGACGCGAGGTGCGCCGAGGAGCCGAACCCGATCACGAGCGCGACGACCGCGACGAAGATCCCCCAGTTGACGGCCGGCACGTAGACCTGGCCCGCCTCGCGCGAGGTGTGGAGGATGGTCAGGCGCGGCAGGAAGCCGAGCTGGACCGCCTGGCGGGTGACCGAGAACGCGCCCGAGATCACCGCCTGCGAGGCGATCACCGTCGCGACCGTCGCGATCGCGACCATCGGGATCCGGCCCCAGTGCGGGATCAGCAGGAAGAACGGGTTGTCGACCGCCTTCGGCGTGTGGAGGATGAGCGCGCCCTGGCCCATGTAGTTGAGGACGAGCGCCGGGAAGACGCCGATGAACCAGGCGCGGCGGATCGGCGAGCGCCCGAAGTGGCCCATGTCCGCGTAGAGCGCCTCGGCGCCGGTGACCGTGAGGACGACGGAGCCGAGCGCGATGAACGCGATGTGGCCGTGGTCGAACATGAAGCTGATGCCGTAGGTCGGCGAGATCGCGCGCAGGATCGCGGGCTCTCTGACCACCTCGTTGAGCCCGGCGACGGCGAGGAGCGTGAACCACACGGCCATCACCGGCCCGAACAGGCGGCCGACCGCGCCCGTCCCGAAGCGCTGGGCGGCGAACAACACGGTCAGGATCGCGAGCGCCGCGGGCACGACGAGCGAGTCGAGCGACGGCGCGACCACCCCGATGCCCTCGACGGCCGACAGCACCGAGATCGCCGGCGTGATCATCCCGTCGCCGTAGAACAGCGAGGCGCCGAAGATGCCGAGCGCGACGAGGACGACCTGCGCGGAGCGGCGCTTGAGCCCGACGTCCCGGATCAGCGCGATCAGGGCCATGATGCCGCCCTCGCCCTCGTTGTCCGCGCGCATGATGAACGCGACGTACTTGATCGAGACGATGATCGTGATCGCCCAGAAGACGAGCGAGATCACGCCGTAGACGCCGGCTTCGGTCGGCTTCACCGCGTGCTGGTCGGCGGAGAAGACGGTCTGGAGCGCATACAGCGGGCTCGTCCCGATGTCGCCGAACACGATCCCGAGCGCGCCGAGCGACAGCGCGGCCATGCCCGCCTGATGGCGGCGCTTGACCCGCGGGGGCTTCTCCTCCTCCGGGCCGGGCGTGACTTCGGGAGCGGGGTGCGTCACGGCCGGGCCGGGCCCGGCCTCAGGCCCGGGCTGTCTCCGACTGGCTCGCGAGCAGCGCTGCGCCGATCGCGCCGCCGAGGTCGCCGAGCTGGGCGAGCAGCACCCGCGGCGGGCGGTGGTCGGCGAAGATGTGGGGGAGCATCGCGTGCTCCAGGCGCTTGCGGTAGGGGTCGCCGAGCCGCACGCCGAGGCCGCCGCCGAGGATCACCGCCTCGACGTCGAGCAGGTTGACCGCGGAGGCGACGCCGGCGCCGAGCGCCTCGAGCGCGCGCTCGACGAGCCGCACCGCCATCGGGTCCTGGCGCACCAGCGCCCGGGCCCAGATCCCGCTCGTCAGCCGCTCGCGCCCGCGCTTCTCCATGATCGCGAACAGATCGGTCTGCTCGCCCTTCTTCACGAGCTCGCGCGCCCGGGCCTCCATCGCGCCGCGGCCCGCGTAGGCCTCCATGCAGCCGTGGCGGCCGCATGGGCACTTCGCGCCGCCGACCTTGACCACCATGTGGCCGATCTCGCCCGCGGCGTCGCGGCCGAGCCAGAGCTTGCCGTCGAGCACGATGCCGCCGCCGACGCCGGTGCCCCAGAACACGCCGAGCATCGACTGGTACGGCGTGCCGGCGCCGAGGGTCGCCTCGGCCATCGTCGCGACGTTGACGTCGTTGCCGAGCGAGACCGGCGGGCCGAGCTCATCCTGCAGTGCGCCGGCGAGCGGGAACGAGCCCTCCCAGTTGGGGAGGTTGCGCGCGCTCGTGACCGTCCCGTTCTCGTCGTCGACGTCACCCGGGGAGCCGACGCCGATCGAGCTGAGCTCGGACGGCTCGGCGTCCGCGATCTCCGCGGCGCCGCGCACGGCGGCCGCGATCTCGGCCGCGACGTCGGCCGGCTTGCCCTTCGTCGGCGTCGCCCGGCGCTCCTGGCCGAGGACCGAGAAGCGCTCGTCGACGACGACCGCCTGGATCTTTGTGCCGCCGAGGTCGACACCCGCCCGCAGGTTCATCCCGCCATTGAACCTGATCGGGGCGATAGCGTCGCGCCCGCGTGTCCGCGACCACACCACTCGACCGCGTCCGCGCGCTCTGCCTCGCGCTTCCGGAGACCAGCGAGCGCCTGAGCCACGGCTCGCCGACGTGGTTCATCGGCGGCAAGAAGACGTTCGTGATGTACCTCGACGACCACCACGGCGACGGCCGGCTCGCGCTCTGGTGCGCGGCGCCCGACGGCATGCAGGCGGCACTCGTGCAGGGCGAGCCGGAGCACTACTTCGTCCCGCCCTACGTCGGGCACCGCGGCTGGGTCGGCGTGCACCTCAACCGCGGGCTCGACTGGAACGAGATCGCCGGGGCGATCGAGGAGGCCTACCTCAAGGTGGCGCCCAAGCGCCTGGCCGAGGAGGCGATCCGGACGCGCGGCTAGCGGTTCCCCTCGGCGAAGCGCCTCGGCAGGTTGGTCCGCTCGAGGATCACGATCGGGATCTCGCGGTCCGTGCGCTCCTGGTAGGAGTCGTAGTCGGGCCAGATCTCGGCCATCTGCTTCCACAGCTCGGGGCGCTCCTCCGGCGTGGCGTCGCGGGCGGTGGCGTCGAACTTGTCGCCGCGGATCTGCACCTGGACCGTGGGGTGGTCGCGCAGGTTGAGGTACCACGCGGGGTGCTTGGCATTGCCGCCCTTGGAGGCGACGATCATCGGATTGTCACCGGCCATGCCGTAGATCAGCGCGTTCTGGCGCTCCTCGCCGGACTTGCGGCCCTTGGTCGTGAGGATCAGCGTCGAAGTGCCGTTCTTCCAGTCATGGCCCACCTCGCCGTCGGTCTCGAGATAGGCCTCTACGTGCTTGGGGCCGTGGAGCTGGGTGGCATCGATGCTGGACATTGGCGTGCGTCTCCTTCTTGCGGGTGCTTGTCAGTGTGGCTAACGGCCGCGGCCCTGCTCGCGCAGCTGCTCGGTGATCCGGCGCATCTCGACCTCGATCGGATCCTCGGTGGGTCGGGCGGCCACCTCCCGTGAGCCGGAGTGCTTCACCTCGCGCTTGCGCTGCGCGCCCTTCAGCGTCGCCCGCGCCCACAGCACCGCAAGGACGAGCGCCACCACGACGACGATCCACAGCACGGCCGAGACGAAGCCGACCACGAGGCCGACGGCGATCCTGATCGCGAGCACCGCGACGAGCAGGAGCAAGAGGACTGCGAGGACGCGTCTGAGCATCACCCGATTACATCACCCTCGTGTGTCGGGCAAGCTGGGATCGCATGTCCGGCCTCGTCGAGCACGCGCCGCAGAACGCCTTGACCGATCCCGGCGAGATCGCCCGCTTCCACGACCGTTGCAGCGAGCTCATGCACGCGCTGCTCCACGCGCTGGCCGACGCGCCCGATCAGCCTCGCCCGTTCCCCGAGATCGAGGACGCGATGGGCTGGCCGCGGCGCCGGATCGCCTCGGTGCTCGGCGGCGTCTTCCACCTGCGCCAGACCGAGTTCGGCGGCCGCCGCCCCTATCACTTCCAGGACGAGCGCCAGTCGGCCTCCGGGCGCTGGGAGATGTGGATGGATGACGCCCAGGCGCGCGCGCTGCGTGCGACGTGGTGCGATTCGTGACAGGGCTGGCAAGATTTGCGCGATGTCGCGGAACCTCACCGTGGTGCTGCACGACCGCCCGGGCGAGCTCGCCCGCCTCGGCGAGGTGCTCGGGGAGGCGGGCGTCAACCTCCGCGGGCTCGCCG
The DNA here is from genome assembly GCA_034665245.1 of Solirubrobacteraceae bacterium. Taxonomy (GTDB): domain Bacteria; phylum Actinomycetota; class Thermoleophilia; order Solirubrobacterales; family Solirubrobacteraceae; genus DASQFQ01. The sequence continues at coordinate 8,107 of JAXDGC010000371.1, forward strand.
CCTTCACCGGCGAGGGCAACGGCATCATCCACCTGCTGGTCGAGGACGAGGACGCCGAGCGCGCCACGAAAGCGCTGCACGACGAGAAGATCGGCCTGGCCGACGACCGCGAGGTGCTCGTCGTCGACATCCACGACCGCCCCGGGACGCTCGGCGAGCTGGCGCGCGAGCTGGCCGCCGCGAACGTGAACATCGAGCTCGCGTACTCCACCTTCGGCGGCGCCCGGCTCGTCATCGCGACCGACGACCTGGACAACGCTCGCGCCGCGCTCGCGTAGGCTCGGGCCATGGACTATCGCCAACTCGGAAACTCGGGCCTCCGGGTCTCCGCCCTCACCCTCGGCACGATGACCTTCGGCGGCCGGGACAAGTTCGCCAACGTCGGCTCGACCGACGTCGACGGCGCCACGCGCCAGGTCGACATGTGCCTCGACGCGGGCATAAACCTCATCGACACGGCCGACGTCTACTCGGACGGCCTGTCGGAGGAGATCGTCGGCCGGACGCTCAGGGGCCGCCGCGACCGCGTGCTGCTCGCCACCAAGGCGCGCATGCCGATGGGCGACGGGCCCAACGACGCGGGGCTCTCGCGCCACCACCTCATCCGCGCCTGCGAGGCGAGCCTGCGCCGCCTCGACACCGACTACATCGACCTCTACCAGGTGCACGAGTGGGACGGGGCGACGCCGCTCGAGGAGACGCTCGACGCGCTCGATCACCTCGTGGACTCGGGCAAGGTGCGCTACATCGGCTGCTCGAACTACG
>JAXDGC010000372.1:0-19324 GCA_034665245.1 Solirubrobacteraceae bacterium
GTGGAGGCCCGTCACGCCGCCGTCCTCAACCTCGCCACGAAGAAGGCCCCGGCCTCCGGCGCGTTCGCCAAGCCGGCGACCGCCGACGAGGTCCTCAAGGCCGTCAAGCCCTTCCTGGTCTCCTAGCGCGAAAGGTCACGAACGACATGGAAAACATCGAGATCCACGGCATCAGCCGCGGGGCCTTCCTGGTCCGCGGCGCGCTCGCCACCGGCGCCGCGGTCGGCGCCGCGTCGGTCACCCCCTGGGTGGGCCAGGCGCTCGCGCAGGGCAAGGGCGGGGACGTCGACATCCTCAACTTCGCCCTCACCCTCGAGTACCTCGAGGCGGACTTCTACCGGCAGGCGGGCAAGCTCTCGCTCAAGGGCCGGTACCAGTCGCTGGCGAAGGAGTTCGGCGCCAACGAGCAGGAGCACGTCAACGCGCTCAAGGCCACCATCAAGCAGCTCGGCGGCAAGCCCGTCGCGTCGCCGACGTTCGCGTTCGGCCTCAAGTCCCAGAAGGACTTCGTGAAGCTCGCGATCACGCTCGAGGACACCGGCGTGTCGGCCTACAACGGCGCGGCGCCGATGATCCAGGGCAAGGACGTGCTCGCGGCCGCCGGCAGCATCGTGCAGGTCGAGGCGCGCCACGCCGCGGCGCTGCGCTTCCTCGACGGGATGGACCCGACGAGGGGCGCGTTCGACAAGTCGCTCTCCAAGGGCGCCGTCCTCAAGGCCGTCAAGCCGCTCATCAAGGCCTAGCGGCGCCTGGCCGCTGCCCTGCCCTCGAGGTCAGGGCAGCGGCCGCAGCCCGCCGCCGCGCTGGCGCTCGGAGCGGTATTCGACCTTCTCGCAGTGGACGAAGCGGTAGTGCTTCCTGATCGAGCGCGCGACGTGGTAGATGTCGCGTCCCGGGCCGCAGTCGACGAACCCGTGCCCGTAGTGGACCGAGATGGCGTCGTTGCCCGCGCCGCCGTAGATCGTGTTGCGGCCATGGGAGCCGTAGATGAAGTCGTTGCCCCCGCCGCCGAAGATCAGGTCGTTCTGGCTCGTGGGCTGGCCCACGCCGTCGTGGTCGCCCCACAGGATGTCGGACCGCCCGCGGCCGCTGAGCACGTCGGAGCCGTGATGGCCGAGCAGCTCATCGGACTTCCGGGTGCCGACGAAGCGCGCCGAGCGCCCGTGGGTGGCCTTCCTGAACTTGCCGTGGATGGTCGGCCAGTACGCGTGTGACGCGCAGCCATGGCACGGATGACCGGGAATATGGTTGGCCGAGGCGGCCGGGATGATCGAGAGCAGTGCGAGGAGCAGGAGCGCTCCAAGGCCGCTGAGGGCGCGATTGGACATAGGTCCTTTCTCGTCGGGGCCAAGTGTGTCCGAACCCATCGGCCGCTCGAGGGTTGCGCACGAGCGCTGAGGCAACCCGCACCTTACGAGGCGGGTCTGCTGGATGGTCTCGAGGCCCGCGCGGCGGCAACCTGGAGACATGACCGAGATCTCCATCGACCACGCCTCCGGCCGTCTCGCGCCGATCCCGCGCCCCGCCGTGATGGCCCGCGACTTCACCTACCTCGTCCTCGGGCTCCCGCTCGGGATCGCCACCTTCACGATCGCCGTGACCGGCCTCTCGCTCGCCGCGGGGCTCCTGGTCACGCTCGCCGGCATCCCGGTGCTGGTGGCCACGCTGCTGGCCGTCCGCGGGCTCGCCGCGCTCGAGCGCAGGCGCGCCGAGTGGCTCCTCGGCACTCCGATGCCCGGGCGCGAGCGCACGCTGAGCGGGAGCCCGTGGGAGCGCACCAAGGCGATCGCCTCCGATCCGGCCTCCTGGCGCGACACGCTCTACTCGCTCGTGCTGCTCCCGGTCGGGATCGCCGGCTTCACGGTCGCCGTGACGCTCTGGAGCGTCGCGCTGGGCTCCCTGACCTCGCCCGCCTGGTACTGGGCGCTGCCGTCAGGCGACGAGACGATCCCGCTGCTCGACAGCACCTCCGTCGGCTACTCCGTCCTGCGCGTGCTGATCGGCCTCGCGCTGCTGCCGACGACCGCCGTCGCCTGCCGCGCGCTCGCGGCCGGCACCGGCAATCTCGCCCGGGCGCTGCTGCGCTGACCACCGCCCGGGTCGGCCGACGCGGCGTGCCCCCGCATCGCGACGAGGATCGCGCCGTGGCGGCGCGCGACCCGGCGGGTCAGCGCGGCGAGGCGGCGCATCCGCCCGTCGAGCGCCGCCGCGTGCTCGCGCGGCACGAGGCCGGAGGCGACGATGTCATCAGCTCGAGCAGCAGCACGTCGGCGCCCGTGTGCCGGAGCGGCTCCACGATCGCGTCGAGCTCGCGCTCGACGGCGCCGGTGTCGAAGGAGTGGCGCAGCGAGTCGTTGCCGCCGGCCGACACGATCGCCAGGTCCGGCCGGAACGCGAGCGCCGGGCTCGACGCGCTCGGAGCAGCCTCGAACCAGCAGTTCCAGCTCATGCACGACCCGGTCGTCTTCGACCGCGCGGCCACCGCGGTCCGCGCGCGGCTCGACAGCGCCGCGCTGCCGCGCTAGGAGGCGCCCGGTACGGGGGCGCCCGCGGGCGTGCCGCGGCGCTGGTACTCGTCGTAGAGCTCGCTCCACTCGCTCGTGGCCTCGGTGCCCGGGGCCTCGCCGGCGTCGCCGGACAGCAGGCGCTCGAGGCGGTCGAGGCAGACGTGCCAGCCCGCCGAGTCGCGCGCGGCCTGCTCGCGCGTGGAGAGGACGTGGGTGAAGCGCAGGCGGCAGCCCTCGCCGTCGGGCTCGAGCTCGATCAGCAGGTGCTCGTCGCCCCACAGGAAGCTGAAGCGGCGCGGCGGATCGAGCTCGGTCACGCGCCCCTCGAGCTCCATGTCGCCGTCGGGGAAGGTGAAGTGCATCGCCCCGCCCTCCCTGAGGTCGACGTCGACGGCGCTCGGGAACCAGTGCCCGAGCTCCTCCGGCTCGGTCACGGCCTGCCAGACGCGGTCGACGGACTGGGGGTAGCGGCGCTCGAAGCGGACGGCCGGCTTGCCGTCGATCGTCTCGTAGGTCCCGTACATGGTCATTCCTCCGTCGGTCGCGTGCGGTCGAGGTGCCGCCCGAGCGCGTCGAGGTGCTCGTTCCACAGGCGCCGGTAGGGCGCGAGCCAGACGTCGAGCTCGGCCAGCGGGCCGGGATCGAGCGCGTAGACGCGGCGCTGGGCCTCCGTGCGGACCTGCACCAGGCCGGCGTCGCGCAGGACGCGCAGGTGCTTGGACGTCCCGGGCTGGGTCAGCCCGAGCTGGTCGACGAGCTCACCGACGGGCCGCGGGCGCTCGAGCAGCAGCTCGAGCATCGCGCGGCGGTGGGGGTCGGCGAGCACGGACCAGGTGGACGGCATGCCGACGAGTATAACCGATCAGGCATATACATGCCTGGACATGTACGTCAGCTGAACGCGATCGCCGCCGCGCGGTCGCGCAGGTCGTGCAGGCGTGCGAGCTGGTCCTCGGCGCGCGCCTCGAGGTCGGCGAGCTGGGCGCCGTCGAGGCGGGCGTCGCTCGGCGCGATCGACTTCAGCGCGCGCCACAGGCTGAGCTTGCCGCTGACGCCGGTGACGAGCGCCTCGATCTCGACCATGCGGCCGAGCGGCGAGTAGCCGCGGAGCCGGCCGTTGGGCTTCAGCCGGCCCGCCTTCTCGGCGCCCCAGGCCAGCGCGGCTTTGACCGGCGCGAGGCTCACGTCGAGCCGGCCCATGATGCGCTTGAGCGTGTCGCGGTCCTCGCCGATGTCCATCGCGAGCCGGGTCAGCGGCTCGCCGAACTCCGTGCCGCCGTTGGCGTTCGCGCTGCGCTTCGCCATCTCGAGCCCCCCGGTCGAGCCCGCGTAGTGGTCCTGGAGGTAGATCGCGAGCAGCTTCTGGGCTTCGGTGGAGGGCATGACGCTGGGCTACCCCAGGGGGCGGCGCCGGGTAACCGCCCGCGCCCCGGGCGCGAGCGTCGACTCGGCGGCGACCGCGACCGCGGTGCGGACCGCGTCGAGCAGCGCGCCGCCGCCCGCCAGCTCGCAGGCCAACGCGCCGTTGAACGCGTCGCCCGCGCCCGTCGTGTCGACCGCGTCGACCCGTGGCGCGGGGATCCGCTCGAGCGCGTCGCCGTCGACCACGAGCGCACCGTCGGCCCCGAGCGTCACCACGACGGGCGCCCCGGTGCGTGTTGCGAGCGCGCGCGCGGCCCGCTCAGGGTCATCCTCGCCGGCGAGCGCCCGCGCCTCGTCGCGGTTGGGCGTCAGCAGGGGGGAGAGATCGAGCAGCTCGCCGGGAAGCTCGCGCGCCGGGGCAGGGTTGAGCACCAGCTGGAGGTCCGCCGCGCGCGCGGCCCGCGCCCCCGCGAGCACGGGCGGGTCGGGCACCTCGAGGCCGAGCAGGACGACGCCCCGTGCCGCGTCGCGCAGGCCCTGCTCGACGGCGCCGGCGTCGACCGAGACGACGCCCCCCGCCGCGCGCAGGCCGTGCTCGACCGCGGCGGCACCGAGCTCGGCGTTGGCGCCGGACGCGACCGCGATCTGGTTCTCGCCCGCCTCGTCGACCACGATCAGGGCCACGCCGGTCGCGTTGCCCTCGAGCCGGGCGACGCCGGAGACGTCGATCCCCTCCGCGCGCAGCAGGCCGATGGCCTCCTCGCCGAGGTCGTCGTCGCCGACGGCCCCCACCATCCGCACGCGCGCCCCGAGCCGCGCCGCGGCCACGGCCTGATTGGCGCCCTTGCCGCCGCCGTGGCGCTCGAACGTCCCGCCCGCCACCGTCTCGCCCGGCGCCGGCAGCGTCGCGGCCGTGACGACGAGGTCGACGTTGACCGAGCCGACCACGTAGACATCCCGCGCCATGAGCGTGAGCGTAGGGGCTACCGCTTCGGCGAGCGGCGACGTGACCGATCGGCGCCCATCTGGACGAGTGGACGATCAAGCCAGGGGGGTGACTCCAGTCTGCGGCCCATCTGTCGATTCAAAGGGCATGCTCCTATCCCGTCGCCTCCCCGCCGTTTTCGCCGCCCTGATCCTGTTTGCCCTGATCGTCGCGGCCTCGGCCGACGCGCGGCCGCTCACCGGTTCGCCGGCGCCGGACCGCATGACGGTCAGGAACGCCGCGGGCAACGTCGCGCGGGCGGGCGGCGGCAACGACCGCGTCGTCGGCGGCGCCGGCCCCGACCAGCTCTACGGCGAGACCGGCGGCGACGCCCTCTCCGGACGTGGCGGCGACGATCTGCTCGACGGCGGGTCCGGCGACGACGCGCTGGTGGGCGAGTCCGGCGCCGACACCGAGCTCGGCGGCTTCGGCCACGACTCGCTCGACGGCGGCGAGGGCGACGACCAGCTCGACGGCGGCGCCGCCCCGGACAGCTTCAACGGCGGCCCCGGCAACGACAAGATCCACGGTGGCAGCGGCGCCGACACGATCAACGCGGGTCCCGGCGACGACGAGGTCTACAGCGACTCCGGCCCCGACCGCATCGAGGCCGGCGACGGCAACGACACGGTCTACGTCAACAACGGCACCGCGGTCGAGACCGTCGACTGCGGTCCCGGCGACGACACGATCTACATCAATCCCTACGCGCTCCGCGGCGGCGTTTCCAATGCCGCGGACATCCGCCGCGGCAACATCCGCAACTGCGAGCACGTGATCGAGCAGGAGAAGACCCACGACCCGGCCAAGGGCGTCACGCGCAACGCGAACTCGCGCCAGGGCGGCACGCTGCGCGGCACCGAGCGCAACGACAACCTGCTCGGCGGCCCCGGCCCGGACCACATCCTCGGCCACGCCGGCGACGACGTCGTGTTCGGCAACCGCAACCACGACGGTGCCAGCTTCGGCACCGACGTGATCGACGCCGGCCCCGGCAACGACACGGTCTACGGCAGCCGCGCGGGCAACAAGATCGTCGGCGGCGACGGCGACGACTTCCTGCAGGGCGGCCCGCGCCACAACCGCATCTACGCCGGCAACGGCAACGACACGGTGCGCCTGCGCGGCGACGGCCCGAACACGGTGCTCGGCGGCGCCGGCGACGACATCGTCGAGGCCTACGCCAAAGGCCGCGCGACCGTCGACTGCGGCCCCGGACACGACCGCGTGAACATCGGCTTCAACCGCCTCGTGCGCACTCGCCATTGCGAGACCGTCAAGCACCTGTACAAGAAGCGGCACTAGCGCGAGCGGCTCCAACGTGCGTCCAGGCACGGTCGCGCGTCTACAGGGCGGCGCCGATGTCGGGAGGGAAGGACGCAAATCGAAAGGACTCGTTTCATGCGCCTACCCCTCGCCGCCCTTGCGGCTCTTGTTCTGACCCTGGCCGTCGCCGCTCCCGCTTCCGCGAAGCAGCCGCTGCCCGACCCCGCGAGCTTCTCGTTCATCGCGACGATCGACTGTGGCCACGGCCCGGTCCAGGTCGGGTCGACGGACGACATCTACGCCCCGCTCGTGAACCTCGCGACCGGCCGCAGCTACGAGCCCGTGGCCTGGGACGTGTCCTTCGGGGACTTCCACTTCGTCGACAGCAAGGAGGGCGTGACGAAGCGCAACTCCATCGTCTGCTCCTACGTCGACGAGTGGGTCTCGGGCACCGTCACGCTCAAGCGTCCGCCCCGCGGCCACCACGACGGCGACGATGACGACCACGGCGACCACGGCCACCACGGCGGAGACCGCTGGGACAGCGGCCGCCAGGGCCACCACGACCGCCGCGGTTAGCGCAATGGGCGGCGGGGCGCGTAGCCGCTCCCCGCACACCCCCAACCTCAGTGGCCCGCCATCCGGCGGGCCGTTGTCGTTTGTCGGGCTCAGGGAGCGACGCTAGGCTCGCATCCGAGCCTCGCCCCACGGCGACGACTTTTCACCAGACGACGGCGCTTCTCCAACGCGAACCGGAAGGCTCGGTCGTGTCGCATGGGTCGCCCCGGATGCGAGAGAGGGCGCCGGGCGGGGGTGGGGCTCGCTCTACGACCGTGGCTGGGATGCTCCCGGGGATGGCCGCGACGACTGAGCGCCGCGCGTGAGCTGCTGCGACCCGCGGGGCTGCGACCGCTTCTTCGGCGGCCGGTTCGCCCGTCGCATGGCCGGGCGCTATCGCAGGCGCGGCCTCGACCCGACGGCGCGGAAGCTGGTCGCGTTCCTCGAGCGTCAGGGCATCGAGGGCGCGACCGTGCTCGAGATCGGCGGCGGGGTGGGCGAGATCCACCTCGAGCTGCTCCGGCGCGGCGCCGAGCGGGCCGTCAACCTCGAGCTCTCACCCGCCTATGACGCCGATGCCGCGCGGCTCGCGGCCGAGGCCGGCGTGCAGGGCCGTATCGAGCGCCGGATGCACGACATCGCCGTCGACCCGGACGCGATCGCGCCCGCCGACGTGGTCGTCCTGCACCGCGTCGTCTGTTGCTACCCCGACTACGAGCGCCTGCTCGGCGCCGCCGCTGCGCACGCGAGGCGCCTGCTCGTCTTCAGCCACCCGCGGCGAAACCTCCTCTCGCGCCTGATCGTGGGAGTGGAGAACCTCGGCTTCCGGCTCGCGCGGCGCGAGTTCCGGGTCTTCGCGCATCCACCGGCGGCGATGGTCGCAGCGCTCCGCGAGCGCGGGCTGGAGCCGAGGTTTGCCGATCGCGGCTTCGCCTGGGAGGCGCACGGGCTGAGCCGCTAGAAGGTCCTCGCCGTGAGGTACTTGCGCACGCAACATATTGCGCTACTCTGTGTGATGTAAACGGAACGCGCTCCGCTTAGGTGCGATCCGAACCGCCACCACAGGGGGAAGACAATGGCCACCGCCACCGCTCCACTGCTCGCCGGCAACTACAACGCCGATCCCGTTCATTCCAGCTTCGGCTTTGCCGTCCGCTACCAGGGCGTCTCGCTCTTCAAGGGCACGCTCAACGAAGTCGCCGCGACGCTGACCGACGGTCGCCTCGAGGGCACCGCCAAGGTCGAGTCGATCTCGATCCGCACGCCGGACCAGTTCCGCCAGCACGTGCTCAGCGCCGAGTTCTTCGACGTCGAGAACCACCCCGAGGTCACCTTCACCTCGAACGATCTCGACCTGCGCGAGGACGGCACCGCGACCGTCGCCGGCGAGCTCACGATCAAGGGCATCACGCGCCCGGTCCAGGCGACCGGCACCTGGATCGCCCCCGCGGCCGACGCGTTCGGCAACGCCCGCGGCCACGTCAACCTCGAGGCCGTCATCGACCGCACCGAGTTCGACATGAACTGGAACATGGCGCTCCCGTCGGGCGGCAACGTGCTCGCCAACGACGTCACCCTGACCGTCGAGCTCTCGCTCGTCGAGCAGGCGTAGTCCGTTGCGGATCCTCGGCATCGCGGGCAGTGTGCGCCGGGGCTCCCACAACCGACGGCTGCTCCGGGCGGCGGGCGAGATGCTCCCGCCCGGAGTCGACTTCGTCGAGTGGGACGGCCTCGGCGGCCTGCCCATCTTCGATGAGGACCTCGAGAACTCGCCGCCCCCGCCCGTGGAGGACTTCCTCACCGCGGTCGAGGAGGCCGACGGGCTCCTGATCGCCACCCCGGAGTACAACGCCTCCGTCCCGGGCGGCCTCAAGAACGCGCTCGACTGGGCCTCGCGCCCGTTCCCCGACAACGTCCTGCGCGAGAAGCCGGCCGCGGTGATCGGGGCCAGCACCGGCCTGTTCGGCGCGGTGTGGGCGCAGGCCGAGGTGCGCAAGGCGCTCAAGGCCTCGGGCGCCCACGTGCTCGAGTCCGAGCTGCCGGTGGGGATGGCGGACTCCGCGTTCGGCTCCGGCGACACGCTCGCCGACCCCGAGCTCGGCGCGCGGCTCGGCGACCTTCTCGGCGATCTCGTCCGCGAGGTGGGATCGCCGGTCGAGCAGACGGCATGATGGAGGCCGTGCTCGAGCTCCCGCAGTTCGATTCAGGTCAGACGCCGCACGAGCGTGCGGACGCGGCTCGCAATCGCCTGCGGATCCTGGCGGCCGCGACCGAGCTGGTCGAGGCGCGAGGCATCGAGCACGTCTCCATGAACGACGTCGCGCGCGCGGCGTGCGTCGGCACGGGCACGCTGTATCGCCGCTTCGGCGACCGCGCGGGCCTCGCGCTCGCGCTGCTCGACCAGCACACGCGCGAGTTCCAGGACGCGCTGATCTCCGGGGCGCCGCCGCTGGGGCCGGGTGTGCCGGCCGCCGAGCGCCTGCGCGCGTTCGGCGAGGGCTATCTCGATCTCGTCGAGCGCCACGTCGAGCTGCTCGTCGTCGCCGAGCCGCCGGGGCGCATCGCCGACGGCGGCCCGTACTCGCTCTACGCCACGCACCTCACGCTGCTGCTGCGCGACGCCGCCCCGCACGTCGACGCCGAGTTCACCGCGCAGGCGCTGCTCGCGATGCTGCGCCCGGCGCAGCATCTCTACTCGCGGCGCGGGCTCGGGTGGTCGCTCGAGCGCGTGCGGGCGGGCTGGTGCGGCCTGGTCGACTCGCTCAGCGGCGAACCGCGCGAAAGCCCGTAACGAGGCGCGCGACGCCCCCGGCGCTCGCCAGGCGGTGCGTCGAGCCGGCGGGGATCACGATCTCCTCGCCGGTCCGGACCCGGTGCTCCGCGGTGTCGATCGTGACGCGGACGAGGCCCGCGATGACCCGCAGCAGCGTGTCGTCATGCATGCGCAGGCGCGCCGGCGAGTCCTGGTCCTCGACGAGCGTCTCGAAGGTCAGCGCGGCGCCGTGGGTCGCCGACGAGGCGCGGGCGATCCGGGCGGCGGGGCGGGTCAGCTGGCTCATGGGCACATCCTGGGCCCTCAGCTCCCCCGTGGCAGCGGTGCGGCCCACACCTCGGGGGTACGGGCAGCACGACCGTCCGTCCGCAGCCGTCAAGCCGCATCCGCGCGCCGCCGAAACTACTTCTGATGGTCTCTACCAAGCGTGTCCCGCGAAACGAGCGCACCGACGTGCTGGTGTGCGCGCTGCTGCTGATCCTGATCACCCTGCTGCGCCTCGCGGTCTCGAACCCGATCGAGGCGATCGGCTTCCTCTACGTGATCCCGATCAGCCTGCTCGCCTCCGAGCGCGGCCTCCGCGGCGGGCTGCTCGCGGGCGGCGGCGCGCTGCTCTGCACGGTCGGCTGGGCGGTGCTCCAGGACGTGCCGCTGGGGCTGATCGGCTACGGCGCGCGCGGCGTCACCTTCCTCGGCGTCGGCATCTTCGTCGGCCTGCAGTCCCAGCAGCGCCTTGACCTTCAGCGCGAGCGGGAGGCGCTGCTCGTCGAGCTCCAGGCGACGGCGACCCACGATCAGCTCACCGGGCTGCCCAACCGCCGCGCGTGGGACGACCGCCTCGGGCGGGAGCTGCACCACGCGGCGAGCTCGCTGCAGCCGCTGAGCGCCCTCGCGATCGACCTCGACGGGCTCAAGCGCATCAACGACACGCACGGGCACCTGCAGGGCGACCGCCTGCTGCAGCGCTGCGCGCACGCCTGGAGCGGCGCCCTGCGCCAGGGCGACTACCTGGCCCGCCTCGGCGGCGACGAGTTCCTCGTCCTGCTCCCCGGCTCTGAGCCGGAGGTCGCCGAGCAGGTCGCGCGGCGGATCCTCGGCGCGGTGCCGTTCAACCAGACCTGCTCGATCGGCCTCGCGACGTGGGACGGCCAGGAGGCGGCCTACGAGCTCATCCACCGCGCCGATCAGGGCATGTACGCGGCCAAGGCGGCCGGGGGCGGGCGCATCAGCGCCGGCCCCGTCGTCGCCTGAGCCGCTCAGTCGTTGCCGATGTCGATCCGGGAGGCGCCGTCATAGCCCTCCGGATAGAGCACGAAGGTCTCCATCGCCAGCCCGGCGACCTGCGTGTCGATCGCGCTGAGGAACGCCCGCACCTTCCGGCCGGTGTGTCGCTCGACCGGCTCGCAGAAGTCCGCCACCGTGGCGTACTGGAAGAACGTGCGCATGTCGCGCACGCGCTGGTGCTCGCCGAGCCGCGTCAGGTTGCGCTCAGCTGGGGTCAGCGTGTCCTCGAGCACCGTCATCAGCACGTCGGGCCCGGCCCAGTCGGTCCGTGCCTTGGTGGGGCCGCGGCCGAACTGCTCCTTGTAGAGCCGCACCATCTCGCGCGAGATGTCCGCGAGCATGCTGGAGCGCGGATCGCTCGGCACTGCGTGCAGCTCTTGGGGTTGCTGGTCCATGGGGGCTCGCTTCGATAAAGCCTCCGGACGCTTGTCCTGCGGGCAGGTCCCGCGCAGAATCGCAAACGGCAAGCTGTGTGGTGAGCGAGCCAACCCCAACCGAGCATCTCCGGCTCCGCTACCCCCGCCGAACCCGCCCGGTGCGCGGTGGCGACCGACCGAATACACAGCTGCAGTTGGAACCTTTGGTCGTGGACGACCGGGTTGACCAGAACCTCCAGCCTAGCGCGGCTAGCGGTCCAGCGGGAGGGTGTCGTTGCGCTCGAGCACGAACAGCTCGACCGTGACGTCCGGCGACTGGTGGTTCGCGCTCATGAACGCCTTGACGCCGCGATGCGTGAGCCGCTCGATGGTCTCGACGAAGCGACCCTGCATCGTGTCCTGCCAGGACATCCGCGCCTGGCGGACCTCGTGCCACTTGCCGGCCTCGAACAGCGTCTGCTCGGCGGCGTGGTAGCCGCCCGTCATCACGACGACGACGAGATCGGGCTCCAGATAGGTGCGGCAGTCGGCCGGGCCGCGGCCGAAGAACTCCTTGAACAGCGCGACGATCGCGTCGGAGAGCTCCTGGCGCAGCGGCCCGCCGTGGCTCGGCCCGCCGCGCATGGCGGCGGCGTCCGTGGGGTGGAGGTCGGGTTGGGGCATGGGCCTGAGGCCGAGCATACGCCCCGGTCCGGAGCCCGCTCAGGAAATCTTGGTGCCGGGAGTAGGCTTCATGGTTCGGGAGCCTCAGACTTCACGCGGCCAGGGCGGTCACCGGCTGTCTCTGGAAGCGGAACTCTGTTCCTCCATCTGCGGGAGAGTTCTCCGGTCCGTGGCGGCCGCGAGGGGGCTCCAAGGAGGATCCTCATGCCATCCGTCAGCTCGCTAGAGCGCCGCTGCCGCGACCAGGAGGTCGCGATCGAACGCCTCATGCGCGAGGGCCAGGTCCTGCGCGACGAGAACGCGGATCTCCGCTGCCAGCTCGACGCGGCCCGGACGCCGCTCGCGGTCGATGGCGGCGTCGATCGCCTCGAGGCGATGCTGCCGGCGGGGCCGGCCGCGGCGGCCACGGCCCGCGCGACCCTGACGCGCTGGCTCGCCGGCCACGTGCCGGGCGAGGTGCTCGAGGACACGCGGCTGCTCGCGACCGAGCTGGTCGCGAACAGCATCGGCCACGCCGAGCTCCCCGACGAGGCCTCGCTCCGGCTCGCGGTGCAGCTCAGCGGCGGCGCGCTGCGCGTCGAGGTGCGCGATCCCGGGACCTGCGGCGAGATCGTGCCCCGGGAGCCGGATCGCGAGCGCGGCGGGGGCTTCGGGCTGTACCTCGTCGACCTGATCTCGACCCGCTGGGGGGTCAACCGCACGGGCGGGACGCACGTCTGGTTCGAGGTGGACGCGGTCGGGGCGACCGACTAGCTTGAGCGCTCGGTTTGGCCGACCGCGCTGATCTCGACTTCACCTATTCGCTGATCGACCGGATCTTCCGGTTGAGCCTCGGTGAGCTCGCTGACTTCAGCGGCGCGAAGTACGACGGCGACTTCTCGCTCAGCCTCGAGGAGGCGCAGCGCCGCAAGCACGAGCACGTCGCCGAGCAGATCGGGATCGGCCCGGGCCGGCGCGTGCTCGACCTCGGCTGTGGCTGGGGCCCGCTGCTCGCCTACGTGCGCGAGCGCGGCGGAGCCGGGGTGGGCGTGACGCTGTCCTCGGCGCAGCTGAGGGCGTGCCGTCGTCACGGGCTCGACGTCCGGCTGTCGGATGCGCGGGAGCTGACGCGCGAGAGCTTCGGCGCGTTCGACGCAGTGGCGAGCCTCGGTGCGTTCGAGCACTTCTGCTCGCCCGCGGAGCACAGGGCGGGGCGCCAGGAGGAGATCTACCGCGACCTCTTCGCGCGCATCGCGAGCGTGGTGCCCGCGGGCGGCCGGCTGTACCTGCAGACGATGGTGTTCGGGCGCAACATGATCCCCGAGGAGGAGATCGACATCGCCGCGCCGCGCGACTCCGACGCCTGGTACCTCGCGCTCATGGGCCGCCAGTTCCCGGGCTCCTGGCTGCCGTCCGGGCTGGAGCAGGTCGTCCGCAGCGCCGAGCCGGGCTTCCGCCTCGTCTCGAGCGCGAGCGGCCGGCTCGACTACATCCAGACGATCCGCGAGTGGCGCCGGCGCTTCGCGGCGCGCAGCCTCCGCAAGACGCTGCTCAAGCTGCGGCTCATCCCGCGCTGGGCCACCAACCCCGACTTCCGGCTCGCGTTCGCTTCAGGCGTGAGCGCGAACAGCGTCTGCTTCGAGCGCGAGCTGCTCGATCACTACCGGCTGGTGTTCGAGAGGACGACCTGAGCGCGCGCCGGGCGCGCCTCGGCGAAGGTCACGAGCCGTCCGCGGTCCTCGTCCCACAGCTTCAGCCGCACCGAGCGGAGGCCGTCCCACAGCGACAGCGTCGGTACGGCGTGGAAGACCGGGTTCTCGTCGTGCGCGCGCTGGAGGTTGTAGTTCGGGATCCGCGCGTTGAGGTGGTGGACGTGGTGGATGCCGATGTTGCCGGTGAAGAACTGCAGCGGCTGCGGGAGCTTGAGATGTGAGCTGCCCTGGAGCGCGGACTCGGCGAAGCTCCAGTCGTCCCGGCGCTCCCAGTAGGTGTCCTCGAACTGGTGCTGGACGTAGAAGAGGAAGACGCCGACCGCGCCGCCGATGAGGATCGGGGGCGCCTGCACGAGCAGGACGTCCTGCCAGCCGACCAGCCAGGACAGGCCGCCGAGGATGACGGCGAGGGCGAGGTTCGTGCCGATGATGCTGCGCCGGATTCGCGGCTGCGCCGATCGCCGCAGGATGCGCGGCTGGAGCACGAGCGAGTACAGCGGTCCGATCCCGAACATCACGAGCGGGTTGCGGAAGAGGCGATAGAGAAAGCGCCCGCGTGCCGGCATCGCGTTGAACTCCGCGACGGTGAGCGTGTGCACGTCGCCGGTCCCGCGGCGGTCGAGGTCGCCGGCCGTGCCGTGATGGACCGCGTGGTTGTAGCGCCAGCTGTGGAAGGGCTGGAAGACGAGGACGCCGAGTGCGACCCCGAGCCACGTGTTGGCGCGCCGCGTCGGCACGAACGCGCCGTGCGTGCAGTCGTGGAAGAGGATGAAGGTGCGCAGCAGGAAGCCGGCCGCCGGGATCGCGAGCGCCAGCGTGAGCAGGTAGGAGACGTCGAGGCTGAGGTACATCAGCACCGTCAGCGCGAAGTAGGGCAAGACCGAGGTGGCGACGTCGAGCAACGCGCGCCCGAGGTTCGGCTTGGCGTAGTGCGCGAGCGCCTGGGCGCTCGGTACTGCTTGCTGGCCGGCCATGGTTCCGCTCTCTGGTCGCCCCGGCCGGCAGGGGTCATACCGGCTCGAGTCGGCCGTGCGGGACGGCCAGCGACCCAGGATAGTGCGATTCCCGCATACCCAACGGGTACCGCGCCGTACCTGTAGGGTACGGCCGCGTGGAGTCCTCCCTGCTCTCCCACCACCCGTCGGTGGGACCGCTGCTGACCGAGTCCGCCCAGCGGGCGAAGGTGCTCGAGGGCATGCTGCGCGCCGTCGCCGAGAAGGGCTTCGCGTCGGCCACCGTGGCGGACGCGGTGCGTCTCGCGCGCGTCTCGCGCGGCACGTTCTACGCGCTGTTCGACTCCAAGGAGGCCTGCCTCGCGAGCGCCTACCGCCTCGGCTGCGAGGTGCTCGAGGCGCGCATCACCGCGGCCGTGCGCGAGGCGACCGACTGGCGCGAGGAGCTGCGCCGCGGAGTGCGCGCGTACCTCCACACGCTCGAGGAGGACCCGTTGTTCGCCCGCGTCTACCTGCTCGAGTGGCCGGCGGTCGAGGCCGAGCGCCAGGCGACGCTGACCCGCTTCATCGCCCGCTATCGCAAGACCTTCGCCCGCTCGGGGCGACCGGTGCCGCCGGACGACGCCCTGTTCGTCCTGGCGGTCGGCATCCACGAGCTCGCCTGCACCCGGGTGCGCGCCGGACGGCGCGTCACCGACCTCGAGGACATCCTGGTGGGCTGCGCCGTGCGGCTCGCCGCAGAGGAGGAACCATGGACCTGACCTTCACCGAGCCCGAGACCGCCTTCCGGGACGAGCTGCGGGCGTGGTTCGCCGCGAACCTGCCTGGTGAGGAGCCCGCGGGGGAGGACGCGAGCTACGCCTGGCGCCGCGACTTCCAGCGCCGGCTCGCGGCGGACGGCCTGGCGGCGGTGCACTGGCCGACCGAGTACGGCGGCCGCGGCGCGACGCTGACGGAGTCGGCGATCTTCTGGGAGGAGCTCGGCCGCGCCGGCGCCCCGATGCCCGCCAACGTGCTCGGCGTCCTGCTCGCCGGCCCCACGATCATGACCTGGGGCACGCCCGAGCAGAAGGAGCGCCACCTCGCCCCGATCCTCTCCGCCGACGAGATCTGGTGCCAGGGCTTCTCCGAGCCCGACGCCGGCTCGGACCTCGCGGCGCTCAAGACCCGCGCCGTCAAGGACGGCGACGACTGGGTCGTCACCGGCCAGAAGGTGTGGACGAGCGGCGCGCAGTACTCCAAGTGGTGCATGCTCGTCGCGCGCACCGACCCCGACGCGCCGAAGCACAAGGGCCTGACCTACTTCCTGATGGACATGGAGCAGGACGGCGTCGAGGTCGTGCCGCTGCGCCAGATCACCGGCGAGCCGGAGTTCAACGAGCTGTTCATCGACGGCGCGCGGATCCCGGACGGCAACGTGCTCGGCGGCGTCGGCAACGGATGGAAGGTCGCCCTGACGACGCTCATGAACGAGCGCGCCGGGCTCGGCTTCTCGCTGCAGGTGCGCATGCGCCGGCAGCTCGACGCGCTGATCGAGGAGGCGGCCGGCCGCGGGCTGCTCGACGACCCGGTGGTGGCGGACCGCCTCGGCGACCTGCACCTGCGCACCGAGACGCTGCGCCTGACCGCCTACCGCGGGCTCTCGGCGACCCAGAAGTACGGCCAGCCGGGGCCTGAGGGGTCGCTGCTCAAGTGGATCTGGTCGGACACCAACCAGCAGCTCTCCCAGCTCGCCGCCGACCTGCTGGGCCCGGCGGCGCTCGAGGGCGGGAGCCCCTGGGCCTACGAGCTGCTGCGCTCGCGCGGAAACTCGATCGAGGGCGGGACCACCGAGGTGCTCAAGAACATCGTCGCCGAGCGCGTGCTCGGCCTGCCCAAGGCACGCTGAGAGGAGCACGGACATGGACTTCGACCTGAGCCAGGACCAGCAGGAGATCAAGACCGTCGCGCGCGAGCTGCTCTCCGCGCGCTCGCCGTGGGCGAAGGTGCGCGAGGCGGCGGAGGCGCGCGACTACGGTGATGCGCTGTGGCGCGAGCTCGTCGAGCTGGGCTGGCCGGGCATCGCCGTCGCCGAGGCGCAGGGCGGCCAGGGCCTCGGCGCCGTCGAGCTGGCCGTCCTGCTCGAGGAGCTGGGCTACGCGTGCGCGGCGACGCCGTTCCTCTCGACCGCCGTCGCCGCCTCGGTGATCCAGGCCTGCGGGAGCGACCAGCAGCGCGAACGCCACCTTCCCGCGCTCGTCTCCGGCGAGGCGACGGCCGGCGTCGGGACGCGCGAGCTGTGCGCCGACGGCGTGGGCGCCGCCGTGCTCGTGCTGCTCGACGGCGACGAGGCCGAGCTCGTCGAGGGCGCCGAGGCGGAGGCGCGCGACGTGATCGACTCGACGCGCCGCTACGCGTCCGTGCGCGGCGGGAGCGGCGAGCCGCTCGGGCCCGGCGCCGCCGATCGCGTCCGCGCCGCCGTCGCCGCCGAGGTCGTCGGCGTCTGCCAGCAGGCGCTCGACATGACGCTCGCCTACGTCAAGGACCGCAAGCAGTTCGGCGTGCCGGTCGGCTCCTTCCAGGCCGTCGCGCACCGCTGCGCGCAGATGCTGCTGAGCACGGAGTGCGCGCGCTCGACCGCCTACTTCGCGGCCTGGGCCGCCGACGCCGATCCGGAGCGGCTGCCGGAGGCGGCCGCGCTCGCGGGCGCCGCCGCCGCGGACGGCGGGCGCGAGGTGACGGCGAGCGCGATCCAGGCGCACGGCGGCATCGGCTTCACGTGGGAGGCCGACGTGCACTGGCTGTTCAAGCGCGCGCAGCTCGACAGCGCGCTGCTCGGCGGCGCACGGCGCCACCGCGCCGCGCTCACGCGCATCGCGGCCGAGCGCGTGGGGGTCACCGCCTGAGGCCCGAGCAGCGCTGAGTCAGAATGGGAGCGTGGCTGCGCTCTCCCCAGGTGACGTGTTCGGCGGATACCGGATCGAGGCCGTCGCGGGGCGCGGCGGCATGGGCGTCGTCTACCGCGCCGTCCAGCTCGATCTCGGGCGGCCGGTCGCGCTCAAGCTGATCGCCGCCGACCACGCCGCCGACCCGGACTTCCGCGAGCGCTTCCAGCGCGAGTCGCGGATGGCGGCCGCGATCGACCACCCCAACGTCGTGCCGGTCCACGGCGCCGGCGAGCAGGACGGCCAGCTCTACCTCGTCATGCGCTACGTGCGCGGGACGGACCTGCACGCGCTGATCAAGCGCGCGGGCCCGCTGGCACCGGAGCGCGCGGCGGCGATCGTGGCGCAGGTCGCCTCGGCGCTCGATGCCGCGCACGCCGCCGGGCTCGTCCACCGCGACGTCAAGCCCGCCAACGTGCTGCTCGGCGGGACCGAGCGCGAGGAGCACGCCTACCTCAGCGACTTCGGGCTGACGCGGCTGCTGGCGTCCGAGACGCAGCTGACCGAGACGGGCCAGTGGATGGGCACGATCGACTTCTCGGCGCCCGAGCAGCTGAGCGGCCATCGCATCGACGCCCGCGCGGACGTCTACTCGCTCGGCTGCGTGCTGCACGCCGCGCTCGTCGGCACGCCTCCGTTCCCGCGCGGGACGCTGCCGGCGACGCTGCTCGCGCACATGCAGGAGCCGGTGCCGCGGCCGTCGCAGTCCGGCGCGCCGGCCGGCTTCGACCGCGTGATGGCGCGGGCGCTGGCGAAGGACCCCGAGCGACGCTACCCGTCCGCCGGCGACCTCGGGCGCGCGGCGCTCGCGGCCGCGCGCGGCGAGCCGGTGACCGAGTCCGAGCGCAGCGTCGCCGTCGGCCCGGCGGCGCCCGACCCGCCCACCAACGGCCACGCCGGCCCGCCGACGGCGGCGACCATCGTCGACTCGCCGCCGACCGCAGCGACCGTCGCCGTGCCGGAGAGCCCCCAGGTACGTCGCCGGAGGGAGACCCGCTCGCCGTTGATCCCCCCGCCGCCCGGCGACGCGCCGGTGCGGCACCGGGGGCGCCGGCGCGGGGTCGTCCTCGGCGGCGCGCTCGTGGTGGCCGCCGCGGCGGCGACGACGCTCGCGCTCGCCGGCGGCGGCGGCGGGTCCGGCGCGGGCAGATCGACCGCGCCGCTGTCGGACGCCGACGTCCGCGACGTGGCGGACGAGTTCGCGAGGGCCTACGAGGCCGAGGACGGCGCGGCGCTCCGGCGCGTGCTGACCGGGGACGTGCAGCGCGTGCTCCCCAGCGGCGTGGCGCGCGGCCGCGCGAGCGTGGTGAACGAGTACGTGCGCCAGTTCCGGTCGCAGGACACCCGCGGCTACGAGCTCCAGAACCTCGAGGTGCACGGCGGCCGCGTCGGCCGCGCGAGCGGCGGCTACCGCGTCGACCGCAAGGGCGGCAAGCCGATCGAGGGCCGGATCGTGCTCAACATGGTGCGCGACCGCGGCGAGCCGCGCATCGGCCTGATCGCCGTCACGCCGAGCGGCTAGATCAGCAGGCGCGCGCGACGATGACGCGGACGGTGGCGCCGCGCCGGACCTCGCTGCCCGCCGCCGGCTTCTGCTCGCAGACGCCGAGGCCCTTCGGCACGAGCGGGTCGAGGAAGCCGCCGCCGCGCTTGCGCTCGAGGCTGAGCCCGCGACGCTCGATCCTGCGCTGGGCGTCGTCGACGCCGGTGCCGACGAGGTCCGGCACCGTCACGCGCTGCTCGCGCGTCACGCGGAAGGCGGTGAGCGCCGCCGCGCGGTTGCGGGCCGTGGCGGCGACGTCGATGACGTTCGCCCCCGGCTCGAGCGCGACCTCGGAGCTGAAGCGCCCCCCGCTCACCTGCGCGGTTCGCCCCTGGACCTGCACCTGCGCGGTGCTCGGGTTGACGCTCCCGCTGACGCGCACCGTGCGGCCGAGGACGAGCGCGGTGTCGGACGGGCTCGAGACCCGCAGCTGCACCG
>JAXDGC010000373.1:0-3138 GCA_034665245.1 Solirubrobacteraceae bacterium
TTCCCAGCGACTTCGACATCCGGCGCCCGTCCGGGGCCTGGATGATCGAGTGCAGGTAGACGTCGCTGAAGGGGATGTCCCCGGCGAACTCGAGGCCGAGCATGATCATGCGCGCGACCCACAGGAAGAGGATCTCGCGGCCCGTGGAGAGCACGTCGGTCGGGTAGAAGGCGCGCAGCTGGGGCGTGTCCTCGGGCCAGCCGAGTGTCGCGAACGGCCACAACCCCGACGAGAACCAGGTGTCGAGGACGTCGGGGTCGCGGGCCCACCCCTCGCCCTGCGGCGGCTCCATGCCGCAGTAGGTCTCCTCGCCGCGATACCAGACCGGGATCTGGTGCCCCCACCACAGCTGGCGCGAGATGCACCAGGGCCGGATGTTCTCCATCCACGCGAGGTAGACGCGGGTCCAGTTCTCCGGGTGGATGCGGATGCGGCCGCTCGTGACCGCCTCTATCGCAGGCTTGACGAGCTCGTCCATGCGCATGAACCACTGCAGCGAGATGAGCGGCTCGATGCGCTCACCCGAGCGATGGGAGAACGGGACGTTGTGGACGTGGGGCTCGGTGCGCGCGATCCGGCCCTCCTCGCGCAGCGCCTCGACGACCGCCTCGCGGGCCTCGAGCACGGGCATGCCGGCGAAGCGCTCGCCCGCCGCCTCGGTCATGCGCCCGTCCTCGCCGATCGCCGAGATCTCCTCGAGCCCGTGGGCGCGGCCGATCTCGAAGTCGTTGGGGTCGTGGCCGGGCGTGATCTTCAGCGCGCCGGTGCCGAACTCCGGCTTCACATAGGGGTCGGCGATGATCTTGAGCCGCCGGCCGACGATCGGGAGGATCGCCGTCTCGCCGACCAGGCGGGTGTAGCGGTCGTCGTCGGGATGGACCGCGATCGCCGTGTCGGCGAGCATCGTCTCCGGGCGCACGGTGGCGATGGTGAGCGAGCCGTGGCCGCTCTCGAGCGGGTAGTCGACGTAGTAGAGGGTGTCGGTGACCTCGCGCTCCTCGACCTCGAGGTCGGAGATCGCCGAGCGCGATCCAGGGTCCCAGTTGACCATGTAGTTGTCGCGGTAGATCAGGCCCTTGGCGTAGAGGTCGACGAAGACCTTCTGGACGGCGAGCGCATACGCGGGGTCGAGCGTGAAGCGCTCCTCGGAGTAGTCGCAGGAGGCGCCCAGGCGCTTGTACTGCTCGATGATCGTGCCGCCGTACCGCTCCCGCCACTCCCACGTGCGCGCGATGAACGCCTCGCGCCCGATCTCCTCGCGGCTCGTGCCCTGCGACCGCAACATGCGCTCGACCTGGGTCTGGGTGGCGATCCCGGCGTGGTCGGTCCCGAGGATCCACTTGGTGTTGCGGCCCTGCATGCGCGCGTGGCGGATGAGCGCGTCCTGGATCGAGCCGTTGAGCGCGTGGCCCATGTGCAGGGCGCCGGTGACGTTCGGGGGCGGGATCGCGATCGAGTAGTTCTCCTCCGGCAAGCCCGTGGGCTCGGGGTGGAAGAGCCCGGACTGCTCCCAGCGCTCGAACACGCGCGGCTCGGCCTCTGAGGGCTCATAGCGGGTGCGGGTCTCGAGGTCGGAGCTCATGGGGAGCTGAGGATAGGCCCGGTCGGGGTAAGACGAGCGGATGCCCGCCACGCCCGAGGTCCTCACCCGGCTCTGCCAGCGCCTCGATCCCTCGGCCTGGGACGTCCCCGGCGACCGGGCGCGGCTGCGGCTGGTGGTCGACGAGGACGGCTCGTGGGACCTCGTCGTCAACGGGACCACCCACGACCTCGAGTCGGCCGAGGAGCGGCTGCGCCCGGACGCGCGGCTGTGCGCCGACCGCGAGACCTGGGGCCGCATCGGGCGCGACCTGCGCGGGGGCATGAACGCGTTCCGCGGCGGGCGGCTGCAGATCCGCGACAACCTCCACCTCGGCGTCGGCTTCCTCGCCGCGACGAGCGGGAACACAGACCCCGCGCGCCTCGAGATGGGCCGCCTCCGGACACCGATGGGCGACATCGCGGTCGCGCGGGCGGGCGACCCGGAGGCGCAGCCGGTGGTGATGCTCCACGGCCTCGGCGGCACGAAGGCCTCGTTCCTGCCGACGGTTGCCGCGCTCGCCGACTCCTACCGAACGCTCGCCATCGACCTCCCGGGCTTCGGCGACTCGGTCAAGCCCGTCGGCGCCGCCTACGACCCGCGCTTCTTCGCCAAGGCCGTCTGCCACTTCCTCGACGCCGACGGCGTCGACCGGGCGCACCTGATCGGCAACTCGATGGGCGGCCGCGTGGCGCTCGAGGTCGGCTTCCGCCACCCCGAGCGCGTCGACCGCATCGTCGGGCTGGCGGCGTCGCCGGCCTGGCGCCGCGATCGCCGCTGGGCGCCGCTGGTCAAGGCACTGCGGCCGGAGCTGGGGCTGCTCCAGATCGCGCCGCGGCCGGTCGTCGAGGAGTTCGCCCGCCGCTTCGTGCCCGGCGGGCGCAACGGCTGGTCCGCGGTCGGGGTCGACGAGTTCCTCCGCGCGTACCTGCAGCCGCGCGGGCGGGCCGCGTTCTACGCGGCGCTGCGCCACATCTACCTCGACGAGCCCGAGGGCGAGGAGGGCTTCTGGACCCGCCTCCGCGAGCTCGAGAGCGACTCGCTGTTCGTGTGGGGCCGCCACGACCGCCTCGTCCCGATCGCGTTCGCTCGGCACGTCCGCGAGGCGCTCCCGCGCGCGCAGCACGTGGAGTTGAACTGCGGGCACGTGCCCCAGCTCGAGGCGCCGCGGGAGACGCATTCCGCGGTGCGGCGGTTCTTCGCGGCGGCGGCTCGAAGTGCCGCGGCCTAGTCGGCGGACGTCAACGGCGGCGGGTGAGGAAGTGAGGCTGCCGGCCGCGTGCTGGATAGTGCCCAACTATTGGGGTATTTCCAGCACGCGTGGTCGATTGACCCCAATTATTCGGGTCAATCGACCACTCCCCCCTCCGGGCTTCCCCTCAATGCGCAGTTGAACCGTGCCGGGCCCGGCCCACTCGCCGAGTCCGGATCACCCGCCGACCGTCCACCAACACGATCCGCGCCCGCATCGTCACCCGGCCGCGCCCCAGTCGCACGACGCGCCGGAACGGCCGCCGCCGATCGCGCGCCACCCGCTTGCGCCCGCGGTAGAAGTCGAC
>JAXDGC010000374.1:0-3746 GCA_034665245.1 Solirubrobacteraceae bacterium
CGAAGATCGTGAGGATGATGATCTCTCCGACCAGGGCGAACCCGAGCACCTTCACCGACAACTCGACGTGGAGGTAGCAGAGCACGCTGATCAGCACCGCCGCGAACAGCGCGAACGCGACCCACGGAATGTGCCAGCCGAACCAGTCGTTGAAGTTGGTCGCAGCGAAGTAGGCGAAGCCGCCGAGCAGCGAGACCTCGAACAGCGAGTAGGCGATCGCGCCGGTGATGCCGGTCGCCAGCCCGAGCTCACGACCGAGGCCGTGGGAGATGAAGGTGTAGAAGCCGCCGGCGGCGCGCATCTTGCGCGCCATCGCGACGTAGCCGATCGTGAAGATCGTCAGGATGATCGTCGCGAACAGGAACGCGGCCGGCGTGTAGAGGCCGGTGCCGAAGCCGGTCGCGAACGGAACGTTGAACAGCATCGCCGAGATGGGTGCGGCCCCGGTGACGCCGACGAAGATCACGCCCCACAGGCCGATGGCGTTCGGCTTCAGTCGATCGACGCCCGAGTCCCCCGCATAGACGGACTCGACGGTGCCCTCATGGCGGACCTCGAACTTCGGATCCGGCTTGGTGGTGGCCATGCTCCCCCTTCTCCTCTACGCGATCCTTCGCGGACGAAGTTGTCCTACAACACAGGTTTGCGCCATTGAACCATCTGGTCGACGCCGTGGCAAGCGATCACTGCACCTGGACGGCGGCGCCCACGAGCGTCGGCGCGGCGGGTGACGAGCGCGCGCGCACGACGATGCGGACGCGATCGGCGCGGAACAGGTCGTGCGAGCGCTCGAACGCGCGGCCGTCCGCATCCCAGCCGGTGCGCGCCACCGCGAGCAGCGGCGCACCTCGGCGCAGCCCCAGCAGCCTGGCCTCGGCGGCGCCCGCCGCGACGACCTCGATGCGCTCCTCCGCCTCGCCGGGCACCAGGCCGTAGCCGGTCTGGAGCAGCTCGTACAGCGAGCCGCCGAGCGAGCGATCGAGCAGGTCGGGGAACCGCTCGGCCGGGAACAGCGCCCGCTCGAGCGAGATCGGCTCGCCGTCTGCGAGCCGTACGCGCACGACCTCGAGCACGAGCGCGGCCTCGGAGAGCCCGAGCGCCGCGGCGGTCTCGCCGTCCGCCTCGACGGTGCTCGTCGACAGCACCCGGGCGTCGGACTGGAAGCCCTGCCGGCGGAGGTAGGCCGGCAGTCCGGCGAGGCTGGTGAGATCCCGCTCGACCTTGCGCTCGGCGACGAAGATGCCGCCGGCGCGGCCGCGTGTGCGCCGGACCAGGCCGCTGCGTTCGAGGTCGGCCAGCGCCGCGCGGATCGTCGAGCGCGAGACGCCCAGCCGCTCGGCCAGCTCCCGTTCCGCGCCGAGCCGCTCGCCCGGCCCCGGCAGCTCGCCGAGCAGCCGGTCGCGCGCCGCCAGCGCCGTCGGCCCCAGCGAGACGGCCGAGCCCTCCACTCCTACGTCTCGAGTCCCATGATCGACTCCGACAGCACCTGGCCGCCGTCGACCACGATCGTCTGGCCCGTGATGTAGGAGGCCTCGTCGGTGGCGAGGAAGAGCGCGGCGTTCCCGATGTCCTCCACCTTCCCGAGCTTGCCCTGCGGGATCGACATCTCCATCTGCTGCCGGTACTCCGGCCCCAGCTCCGCGAGCCCCTCCGTCTCGATGTTGCCGGGCATGACGGCGTTGATCGTGATCCCCTTGCCGGCGAGCTCGATCGCCGCCGTGCGGACGAAGCCGAGCTGGGCCGCCTTCGTCGCGCCGTAATGCGACCAGCCGGGGAAGCCGGTGATCGGGCCCGTGATCGACGAGGTGACCACGACGCGCCCGTGGCCGCTGCGCTCGAGCGCGGGCAGGCAGGCCTTGACCGAGAGCATCGTGCCCTTGACGTTGGTGGCGAAGATCGCGTCGATGTCCTCCTCGGTCATGTCCGCGAGCTTGGTGTCGGGGAAGATCCCCGCGTTCGCGCACAGGACGTCGATACCGCCGAAGCGCTCGACGGTCTCGGCCGCCATCCGCTCGCAGTCCTCCGCCCGGCCGACGTCGGCGGCCACATAGGCGCCGCCGAGGTCGGCCGCCGCCGCCTCGCCCGTGGCCTGGTCGCGGCCCGCGACGACCACCTTGGCGCCCGCGCGCGCGAAGACGCCCGCGATGCCCTTGCCGATGCCCTTCGTACCGCCGGTGACGAGCACGACGCGGTCGGTGAGAGGGGTGAACACTTGGGTCATGCCTCCGGTGTGGTTGACAGGTAGCGCTCCGCCAGCGCGCAGGTCCCGGCGGTGAAGCCGGCGCCGAGCTCCGCGGCCTCGGTCGCGAAGGTGTGGTGCGAGCCGATCCAGGCCACCAGCAGCAGCCGGCGCAGCATCACGAAGGTGTCGAGCTCGGCCTCGTCGGCCGCGTCGAGCGGCGCCACGGAGCGGTAGCCCTCGAGCCACGCCTCGCGCAGCTCGGGCACGCGCGGGTGATCCTCCATGAACGAGACGGTGGTGGCGAAGTCGTACATGAACCACGCGAACCCGGAGTCGTCGAAGTCGATCACGCGGACGTCGCCGTCGTCGACGAGCAGGTTGGCGAGCCGGATGTCCGCGTGGACGAGCCCGAAGCGGTCGCTCGCCCGGCCGTAGGCCTCGAGGCGCGCGGCGATCGCGGCGTCGAGGCGATCGAGCAGCCGGCGCTCCTCCGGGCCGATCCCCAGGCCGTCCTGCCATCGCCCCCAGTACCCACCGGCTCCGAGCGTCCGCTCGTAGTCCCAGGTCGGCCGGTCGAACCCCGGAGGCGGCCGCCACGCGCGCGCGTGCGCATGCATGCGCGCCGACACCGCCCCGAGCGTGCGGAAGCCGGCGATCACCGCCGCCCCCTCGGGGTCTGGCTCGCGGCCCGGGAGCCAATCGAAGAGCACGACGTTGCGTGCGCCGAGGTCGTCGGTGGAGACCGTGACGACGCGCTCGCCGCCGGGCGCGGGGACCGGCACGCAGGTGTCGACGGCCCCGTCCTCCCGGAGCGCGTCGACCCACTGCAGCTCGGACTCGATCTGCTCGCTCGTCCGGTAGCCCGGGCGGTGGACCCGGAGCGCGTAGCGGCGCTCGGACGCGGGGTCCTCGACGCGGTAGGTGTGGTTCTCGGAGACGTTGCAGAGCGTGGCCGTCGCCGCCGGCGAGAGGCCGAAGCGGCCGACGGCGGCCGCAGCGAGGTCGTCCATGCTCATCCGGTCCTTCCCTCCACAGCCTCGAGAACGCGCGTGATCTCGTCGCGCGCGAGCACGATATCCGGGGTCGTCCCGGCGAGGTAGACGCGCCCGGCGGCGCCGATCATCGAGACGGTGACGAGCGTCAGCCCGGGAGCGACGCGCTCGGCCGCGTTCGCGGCGACCGCCGCGAACAGCGCCGGCGTCACCTCGACGACGAGCAGCGTCTGGCCGGGCAGCAGCATCGACGCCTCGCGGTTGCGGTTGACGATCACCGCGTGCTGATCGGTCACGTCCTCGATCACGTCGACGTAGAGGAGGCGCGGGCGCAGCGCGTCCTCGGCGCGGGCACCGATGCCCGCGAGAATGGCCTCGCCCGCCCGTTCCACGAGCGCGGCATCGGACGCGTGGACCTCGAGCACGCCGAACTGCCGCTCGACGAAGTGGATGCCCGGCTCGATGTCGGGCACCGACTTCAGCGCGAGGTCGATGATGCGCTCGATCGCCAGGCCCGGCGCGACCTCGACGATCAGCGCGTGGTCGCCCTCGATCGCCGGATAGCCGCGGGC
>JAXDGC010000375.1:0-4120 GCA_034665245.1 Solirubrobacteraceae bacterium
CTCCGCCGACGGGTAGCCGACGTTGAGCTTGACCAGGAAGCGGTCGAGCTGCGCCTCGGGCAGCGCGTAGGTGCCCTCGTACTCGAGCGGGTTCTGGGTCGCGACGACGAGGAACGGGTCGGGCAGCAGCTCCGGGCGGCCCTCGACCGAGACCTGGCCTTCCTGCATTGCCTCGAGCAGCGCCGCCTGCGTCTTGGGCGGCGTGCGGTTGACCTCGTCGGCGAGCAGCACGTTCGTGAACACCGGGCCGCGGCGGAAGCTCAGCTCGCCTCCGCGCAGCGTGACGTTGCCGGTCAGGTCGGAGGGCAGCATGTCGGGCGTGAACTGCACGCGCCGGAACTCGACGCCGAGCGCGCGGGCGACGGCGTTGGCGAGCAGCGTCTTCGCCACCCCCGGCGGGCCCTCGAGCAGCACGTGGCCGCCGAGCGCCGCGGCGGCGAGCAGCGTCGCGACCGTCTCGCGCTGGCCGACCACCACCTTGGCGACCTCACCGGCCACCGCGTCATGGAGCTCCCGCATCGTCCTCCCTTCCGGCGTCGCGCCGCATCGTGTCACGGGGTCCGGCGAGCGCGGCGAGCGCGCGTCCGGTGGCCACGACCGCCGCGTCGTCGTCGGCACGCCCGGCCAGCGCTCGCGCCTCGTCCTCCTCGAGCCCGGCCGCGAGCGCCGCGGCCTGCCACGCCTCCGCGTCCGCCCGCGAGCCCAGCCCGGCACGCCGGGCGAGGCGGCGGCGGGCCTCCGCGCGCACCGGCGCCACGGCCTCCTCGTGATCCTTCCCGCGCGCCATCGTGGCCGCGAGCGCGTCGACGTACGCGCGCCGCGGCGGCGGCAGGTCGCGGCGCTCGGGCTCGGGCGGACCGAGCCGCCGGCCGCGAGCGACCATGAGGACGAGCGCGGCGAGCGCGAGCCCGATCAGCGCCCAGCCGAAACGGGCCGGCAGCGCCGCGAGCCCGCGTGCGGGACCGTAGCCGTGGACGCTCTCGACGAAGGTCAGCGGCCCGCGGCCGCTCAGCGCGAGCGCGAGCGCGGCGTTGTCGGCCTCGCCGAGCAACCGGTTCTGCAGCGGTGAGGTGTCGGCGAGCAGCGCGATCCGCCCGCGACCCGCGGTCAGCACGAGCAGGAGCGCGCCGCCGTCGCCGGCCAGCACCGGCTGCGCGCGGCCGGGGCGCCGCCAGCGCCCCCCGCCCGCCGTCCGGACCCGCCGGACGCCGGCGCTCTCCGGCGCGGGGGTGAGCGCCCGTGACGTCTCCGACCCGCCGCCCTCCCAGGCCGGCGGATCCTTCGTGTCGAGCAGCGTGCGGGTCCAGCCGCCGGGGCGCCCGCCCGCGACCACCCGCCCGCCGCGCTCGGCGAACGCGCGCAGCGCCCGCGCCTCGTCGCCCGTCAGCTCGCCGGCATCCATGACTGCCACCGTCCCGCTGCCGGGCAGCGACTGTCGCGAGGGCGCGTCGCGCAGCGCGCGCACCGGCACGCCGTCGCGCCGGGCGAGCTCGGCCCACGCCGCGAGGCCCTCCGAGCGCGTGGCGAACGAGGAAGACGACGGGCCGCTCGGGCTCGGCGCCAGCGCGTCGACCACCGAGCCGATGACGTTGATCGCGACGAGAACCGCGAGGATCGCGAGCCCGGCGCGGGCGGCGCGGCTGCGCGGGAGCGGGAGGCGGCTCACCGGCGGCCGGCCTCGCTGAGCACGTGCCGCCAGCCGTCGCGGCTCGCGGCCTCGTCGTCCTCGCCGGCGCGGCGGCCGCCGTAGGCGATCGCGTCGAAGTCCGCGCCGACGCGCTCGAACGTGGGCGAGCCCACCGCGGCGGCGACCTCGCCGGTGGTCAGCGACGGGCGATAGTCGATCAGGTCGCGGGCGTCGAGCCGCAGCAGCCCGGCGCGGAAGCGAAGGCGCACCGCGGTCTCCCACTCGCCGGCGGCCGCGGCGCGGTCGGCCTCGCGCTCGAGCGCCGCCGGGTCCTCACGGGCGGGCGCGCCGGCGCGGGCGGCGCGCACGGCCGCGGCCGCGCGGCGACGGATCGAGCCGCGCGCGAGGCCCGCGGCGGCCAGCAGCACGAGCGCGCTGAGGATCAGGAACACGATGGGCCTCCCGCCGGGGATCCGGAGCGCCAGGTCGTCGACGAAGTCGCTCACCGGCTGCAGGCGGTCGCCCAGCCAGCGCACCAGGCCGGCGAACGGTCGTGGCACGCGGCTGCCACGGAACCGGCGCTCGTGCAGGATCTCGCGGGCACGCGCACGCGCCTGCGCGGCATCCGGCCCAGCCTGGGCGACGGCCGGTGCCGGCGCCGCGCTCAGCAGGACCGCGGCGACCAGGGCCGCGACGGCCGGCGGCCGCGCGCGGAGGCTCAGCTCCCGGCCTCTCCCTCGCCCTCCCGGCGCTCGGGCGGCGCGGCGGGCGGCGGCGTCGAGCCGGGCGCCTGCGGCGGAGCGAAGCCGCCGCTCTGCGGCGGCGGCGCGGGCGGCGAGAACCCGCCGCCGAGCCCGCTCGCCTCGCCGACACCCTGCGGGCTCGTGGCGTACGCGCTCGCGTCCTGCCCGACGCCGCGCGCGAGCAGCTGCAGGTCGAAGCCCTCCTTGCGCACGCGCAGGTCGAAGTAGAGGACCGTGAGCACGGAGGCCATGAGCGGCAGCGTGATCAGCGACGAGAGCGTGTTGATGATCGTGGAGAAGACGCCCGCGACCGCCTCGTTGTCGACCGAGGCGATGAGGACCGCCCCCAGCAGCGCGCCGAGGATGCCGCTGATGACGATCACGAGCAGGTACATCACGAGCAGCGCCCCGAACGTCGGCCACCAGCGGCCCTTGACCAGCCGGTAGGAGCGACCGAGCGCGGCGACCGGCCCGAGGCCCTCCGAGAGCAGCGCCGGGAAGCTCAGGCACCACGCGACCGACAGCCAGGCCCCGGGGATGATCAGGGCGATGAAGGCCGGGATCAGCGCGAAGAAGTACAGCAACGACAACAGGACCACGGGCACCACCCGGGTGGCGGCGAAGGACAGCGACTCGCCGACCGTGGGGCGCTCGCCGAGATAGACGCCCGAGACCGCGCGAAAGCACGCCGCCGCCGCGAGGGTGGTGAGCACGAGCGCGAGGGTGGCGGTCAGCAGTCCGCCGGCGATCTCGGTGCCCGTGCTGACGTTCGACGACGTCGGGGTGGTGTCGAGGTTGAAGGCGTTGTCGCGCGTCGAGGCCGCGATCAGCGTGTTGATGATGTTGAGCGGCAGCGCCACGACGAGCACGCAGCCGGCCAGCGTGCCGAAGCTCTGGCGGACGATCTTGAACGACGCGTCGAGGACCTCGCCGACGCTCAGTGGCCGCAGCTGGGGCGAGTACTGGGTGGTGGACACCGCCGCGGACCTTAGTCCCTGAGGTTCAGCCCGTGCTCCAATGCGCCCTTGACCGCGGCGTCGAGCGCGTTGAGGCGGTACAGCGCCAGCGCCTCGGCCGAGCCGAAGCGGCGCCCCGGCGCCGCATCGGGCCCGTGGTGGCAGAGCACGCAGTGGGCGAGCGCGAGCCGCTTGCCCTCCTCCATCCCACCCGCCCGCTCGTCGAGCAGGCGCTGGCCGAGCACGACGTGGCCGAGCAGCCGACCTTCCTCGCTGAGGCCGATCTCGGCGCCGTAGGTGAACTCGCGCGTCTTGCCGAGGTCGTGCACGAGCGCGGCGCAGATCAGCAGGTCGGAGTTCAGACGAACGTGGAGCGCGGCCGTCTCGACCGCCAGCGTCGCGACCGCGACGGTGTGCTCGAGCAGCCCGCCGAGGTAGGCGTGATGACCGTTGCGGGTGCACGGCGCGCGCCGCCAGGCGGCGCGCAGCTCGGCGTCGCCCAGGAGCCCCTCGAGCAGGCCGCCGTAGGCCGGATCGTGGACCTCGCGCGCGAGATGCTCGAGGAAGCCGTCGAGCTCCTCCATGTCGCGGTAGGCGACGGGCAGGAACTCGGCCGGGTCCGCGGACTCGGTGCGCTCGATCTGCTGGACGTCGACCTGCAGCTCGTCGCGGAAGCGTTCCACGCGCCCGCGCACGCGCACGAGCTCACCGCGGTCGAAGCGGCCGGCGAGGATGTCGGCGTCCTTGAACGCGCGCGCCGGCAGCGCGCCGCTGCGATCGCGCAGCTCGAGCGC
>JAXDGC010000376.1:0-2786 GCA_034665245.1 Solirubrobacteraceae bacterium
GCCGAAGTCGACGGCTCAGTAGCCGAGCGCGAACTTCGCGTCCTCGGACATCTTGTCCGGGGTCCACGGAGGGGTGAAGACCATCGAGGGCACGACGTCCTCGACGCCCTCGAGATCGCCCACGAACTCCTTCATCTGCTCGGAGACCTGGGGCCCGATCGGGCAGGCGGGCGTGGTGAGCGTGAACGTGATGTTCACGGTGCCGCCGTCGATGGCGACGTCGTAGACGAGACCGAGCTCGACGAAGTCGAGCCCCAGCTCGGGGTCGATGACGTTGGAGAGTGCCTCGGTGACGTCGTCCTCGCTGACCATGCCATCGAGTCTAGATGGTTGGAAACTCCGCCCACCACGCACGCCGATTGCGCGGAGGTGTAATAGGTTGCCGGGATCGTCGTGTACGACTCCGATCAGGTGGTGCTGCTCGTCACGGGGGACGAGGATCGCACCACGAGCGCGCGCCGCCGGCGTGCGCTGTCCGCCGCGCTGCGCGCGCCGCGCGATGTCTGCGTCGATCTGTCGCAGTTGCGCTTCGCCGATCCCTCGCTGATGCTCGACCTCGCGGTGCTCGCGCAGCGCCTGCGCGCGGAGGGGCTGGCGGTGCGGCTGCGCCGCCCGCAGCCGCAGATCCGCACGCTGATCGAGCTCGTCGGCCTCGACCGCCAGCCCGCGGTCGCGGTCGAAATCGCGTAGTTCGTAACGTAGGAGGGCGAGATGCCCGTTCTGCTCCTCGTCTTCGTGTTCATCGTCGTGCCGATCGCCGAGCTGTTCGTGATCATCCAGGTCGGCCAGCAGATCGGCGTGCTCTGGACGATCGCGATCCTCGTGGCCGACTCGATCCTCGGATCGATGCTGATGCGCTCGCAGGGCCGGGCCGCGTGGCGGCGCTTCAATGTCGCGCTGCAATCCGGGCGCCCGCCGGCCCGCGAGGTGCTCGACGGCGTGCTCGTCATCTTCGGCGGCGCGCTGCTGCTCACCCCCGGCTTCCTCACCGACATCTTCGGCCTCGTGCTGCTGCTGCCGCCCAGCCGCGCGGTGGTGCGGCGGATCCTCGTCCACCGCTACGCCGACCGGATGATCGCCTCGGCCATGCGCCGCGGGCCGGGCAGCTTCGGGCCCCCGCCCGGGCGCCCCGGCGCGCGCCCGACCGACGTCGAGGGCACGGCCGTCGACGTCGACGCGGACGGCCTGCCGCGGGGCTCGGCGTGAGCGAGCCCGTGCTGACGGGGGGCGAGGGCTTCACCGACGCCGTCACGTTCGCGTTCGCCGACCGCGGCGCCGGCTTCTTCGGGCTCGCGCGCGCCGGCGTCGCCTCCGGCCCCGAGGATCTGCAGGGCAGCGCACTCGGCGTTCTGTTCGCGGGCCGCGAGCCGGTCGGGGTCGTCGCCGAGGGCGGCGCCGCGCTCGACGCGGGCGCCGATTGGGACGAGCTGCGGCTGCCGGGGCTGGTGGTGCGCACGCTCGAGCCCCACACGCGCTGGCAGGTCGCGCTGGACGCGCCCGGCGGCGCGAGCTTCGACCTCGAGTTCGCGGCCGCATCGCCGCCGGCGGAGCTCGCCGGGGACGACGACGCGGCGCGCATCGGCGGCATGGCCGGCCACGAGCGCCTCTGCCGCGTCACCGGCACCGCCGCCGGGCAGTCGATCGACTGCCTCGGCCAGCGCGGGCGCTCGTGGGGCGTCGCCGACTGGAGCCGGATCGCGCTCACGCGCTCGCTCGGCGCCTGGCTCGAGGACGGCGGCTCGCTGACGGTCGCCGCCGTGCGGCCGGAGGGCGCCGAGAGCCATGCCGACGAGGCGACCTGGGGTGCGCTGCTGGACGCCGAGGGCACGATCCCGATCGCGGACACGCGCCTCTCCACGACCTACGACGCGGACGGCCACCAGCGCCGCGCCGGCCTCGAGCTGTGGGTCGGCGAGGACGACGACTACCCCCGCCGCGGCGCCGGGCAGGTGCTGTGCGGCTCCTCCGTCGAGCTCGGGCAGCTGCGGCTCGACTGCGCCTTCTTCGCCTGGCAGATCGACGGCCGCGAGGGCGTCGGGCGCTACGACATGGTCCGCCCGGCCTAGCGCTTCTTCATCCGCTGCGCGAGCTTCGTGCGGGCGTTGAAGGCGGCCTTCATCGCCTTGTCGCCCACGGAGTCCTGCGCCGGGAGGATCCCGAGCTGTCGCGAGTACTGCATCTGGTCGAAGACCACGAAGTTCGAGACGACCTTGCCGTCGCGCAGTACGAAGTGGTCGATGCCGTCGAGCTCGATCCGCTTGCCGGTCCCCTCGATTCCCTGGACCGCACCGGTATGGGTGCCGGTCAGATGCCAATGCGCGAACACGTCGTCGCCCTGCTCGACGATCGAGATCGGCTCGATGCGCATGTCCGGCAGGGCGGCGAAGGTGTCCTCGAAGTAGCTCGCGATCTCCTCGGTGCCTCGGCAGGTGCGGTCGGGGAAGCGCTCGACGGTGTCCGCGGTCCAGAACGGCTTGAGGCCGCTGACGTCGTGGTTATTGAGCTGGTCGAACGACCAGCGGATGAGCTCGGCGTTGGAGACGCCCGTGGGTGGGGTTGCGATGGCCATGCGGCGAACCGTACCGCCGGACTCGGGTCAGCCCACTCGATGGTCCCGCGGCCGGCTGCCGGTGTGATCTCATGGCCAGATTCTCACGACGGACGGCCGTGCTCGCCGGCGCGCTCGCGGTGGCGGCGATCGCGCTTCGCGGCTCGATCGGCGGGCTGCTGGGCATCGCCGCGCTGCTCGTGCTGCTCGACGCCGTCATCCCGATGCCGGGCGTGAC
>JAXDGC010000377.1:0-56386 GCA_034665245.1 Solirubrobacteraceae bacterium
CGGACCGGCCGCTTCGCCGACGTCTGCCTCGCGCTCGCCGGCCACATGGCCGCGCTGACCGGCCTGGCGGAGGACGGTGAGCACGGCACCGAGCTGGCGCGCACGGCGCTCGCGAGCGGCGCGGCGCTCGAGCGCTTCCGGCGCTTCGTCGAGGCCCAGGGCGGCGACCCGCGGATCGTCGACGATCCCTCGCTGTTGCCCGGCGCGCCCGTCTGCCACGAGGTCCGCGCCGGTCGCGACGGCTGGCTTCAGGCCGTCGACGCCGAGGCGATCGGCCGCGCGGCCGCGGGCGTCGGGGCGGGGCGGCAGCGCAAGGAGGACCGCATCGACCTCGGCGTCGGCATCGACTTCCTGGTCAGGGTCGGCGACGAGGTGGACGGCGACCGCGTCGTCGCGCGGGTCCTGGCCGGCGACGAGGCGACGGCCGCGGCGGCCGGGCGCGAGGTGCTCGGCGCCCTCACCTGGTCGGAGACGCAAGCCGACCCGTCCCCGCTCGTCCACGACGTCATCGGAGCCCGGCTCAAGCGGTCGTGACAGCGCGCCAGCGGATCGCCCCGCGGCAGCGCCGGAGGCAGGCTCGCCGCGTCCGCGAGCCGCGCAGCCAGGCGCGGATGCCGGCCGGTCGGGAGCGCACGGTCATGGTCCCGCGGTACGTGTACCGGGCATCGCGCCACGCGAGCCGGCAGGTGACGATGAAGTCGCTCTCGCGCGCGCACGCTGATCGCAGGCCGCGCGGGCGCCGCCCCGTCTCGCGCCGGATCCTCAAGCTTGCGCTCTCCCGGGCCGCGCGCAGCGTCAACCGGGGCGCGACCCTGATCGCGGGCGGAGGCGGTGGAGCCGGCGGCAGGGCCGCCGGCGGCGCGGCGGGCCGTGGACGCTTCGGCGGATCCGGCGGGTCGGGGTCCCGGTGCGGGGTGATCGTGATGCGCTGCAACGGCGTCGCGTACGGCGGCTCCCCGGGCTCGTCGGGCTCCCGGTAGTAGGCCTGCCAGTAGTAGGTGCCGGGAGTCGCCAGCCATCGCGAGGCGACGTTCGTGCGCGCCGAGAAGATGTCGCTGAAGCCCGTACGCCGCGGCGCGGCGTACGCATCGACCCGCGCGGCGTCCGCGAGCGTGCCGTCCGGGTCGAGGGCCGGCCCGGTGGCCACCTCGAGCTCGAAGCGCTCGTCCGCGCCGGGCGGGAAGTCCGAGTAGATCGTGAACTCGAACATCTCGAAGTTGGTGGCGTGGGGCCACGAGGAGGCCGGGCGCGAGGCGCCGTCCGCCGGGGTGGCGTAAGAACCTGACGGCAGCCCGAGCGCTGCGGCGAGGACGGCTCCGACGATCGGGTGCATGGGCGGGCGCGAGCCTAACGCGCCCGGTCCGGAAAGACACTTGCATCCGCCGGCGCCGATTGGAGATGATCGGCCCCTCGTATGACCCGCCTCACGCGATGGGTGCCCGCAGCCCTGATCCTGGCCCTCGTCGCCGCGCCGTCCGCGTTCGCTGACGCGCTGGTCGAGCACAACACGGCGTCCAACGGCTCCACCGACATCACGATCATCGCCGACGCGGCAAACGACGACATCACGATCGAGCAGGGCTCCGACGTGATCATCAGCCGCGCCGGGGGCGGGCTCACGGCCGCGGGTCTCTGCAGCGGCGGCGGCGCCTCCGTCAACTGCCCGCCGGCGCAGAGCATCTCGATCGATCTCGGCGACGGGAACGACACGCTCACGACCTCCGGGGTCTCCATCCCGCTCCTGGCCGCCGGCGGCAACGGCGACGACGACCTGCAGGGAGGCGACGCGGGCGACGTCCTCACCGGCGGGGCGAACAACGACACGCTCGCCGGTGGCGGCGGCGTCGACTCGTTCTTCGGCGAGGGCGGCAACGACGTCATCGACGCGCGCGACGGCAACGCGGAGCGCATCTCATGCGGCGCCGGCAACGACAAGGCCGGCAACGACTTCATCGACATCATCGCCGAGTGCGAGACCGGCTTCGACGCCGACCAGGATGGCTTCAGCTCGGCCGTGGACTGCAACGACGGCGCGGCCAACATCCACCCGGGCGCGCCGGACGCGGTCGAGAACGGCGTCGACGAGGACTGCGACGGCCAGGACGACCGCAACCTCGACCGCGACGGCGACGGCTTCCCGATCCCGGGGGACTGCAACGACGCCGACGCGAAGATCCGGCCCGGCGCGATCGAGGTCCGCGGGAACCGGGTCGACGAGAACTGCGATCAGCGCGCCGAGCCGTTCGCCCTGCTCCCGTCGCTGGTCACGAACAGCTGGCGGCTCGGGCCGACCTTCACGACCCTCCGCAAGCTCGTCGTGCGCAACGCCCCCGCCGGAGCGCGGATCGCGGTCCGCTGCAAGGGCCGCGGCTGCAAGTTCCGCGGGACGAAGCGCAAGACGGTGCCGCGGGACCTCGCGGCGGTGGGTCTGCACCGGTTCTTCGGCAAGCGCCACCTGCGCCCGGGCACCCGCATCACGGTCACGGTCACGGCGACCGGCCTGATCGGCCGCACGTACACCTACCGGATCGTCCGCAACGCGCTGCCCGCGACGACGATCACGTGTCGTGCCCCCGGCGAGACGAAGAGCCGGAAATGCTGAGGCGCCGGCTCACCTCCGCCGTGCTCGTGGCGCTCGCCGTCGCGCTCGGGGCACCCGCCGGCGCCCATGCCACCGGGGTCTTCTCGGAGGAGGGGTCGAAGCTGATCTACACCGCGTCGCTCGGCGACACGGACCAGATCGCCGGTTTCGAGACGTCGACGAGCATCCGCTTCACGCGCTTCGGCGGCGCGGACATCGGCCCGGGCACGAACTGCGTCTTCGTCGGCAACGACAGCAACACGGTCGACTGCATCAAGCTGGGCATCACGTCGGTCGAGCTCAACCTCGGCGACGGCAACGACGTCGCCTCGGTCAGCTCGAACCTGGCGGTCCCGGTCGTGTTCAACGGCGGCACCGGCAACGACGGACTGTTCGGCGGCGGCGGGCTCGACCGCTTCGACGGCGGCTCCGGTGACGACAACGTCGTGGCCCGTGACGGCCGTGCCGAGCAGGTCATCTGCGGCAGCGGCACCGACACCGCGATCACCGACGACGCCGACCACCGCGACTCCTGCGAGGAGGTCGAGGGGGACGCCGACGGCGACGGCGTGCGCCATCCGGCCGACTGCGACGACACGAACCCCGGCATCCACCCGGGCGCCGTGGACGTGGCGGAGAACGGCGTCGACGAGGACTGCTCGGGCACCGACGCGATCAACAGCGACCGCGACGGGGACGGGACGCCCCGGCCGCAGGACTGCGACGACACCAACGCCGCGATCCGCCCCGGCGCGCGCGAGGTGATCGGCAACAGGGTCGACGAGAACTGCGACACGCTCGTCGAGTCCTTCCCGCCCCTCACCGGCTCGGTCAGCGGCACGTGGGGCAGGATCGGGAAGCGCACGCGGAACCTCACGTTGCGCGCCAAGGGGTTCCCGGCCGGCACGCGGATCGAGCTCCGGTGCACCGGCTCCCGGCGCTGCCCGCGCGGCGTCACCCGGCGGCGCGTGCGCAGCGCGCGCCGCTCGATCAACCTCCACGCCGCGCTCGGGACGCGCGCGCTCGCGGCCGGCGCCCGGCTCGAGCTGAGCTTCAACCGCACCGCTCGGATCGGGCGTGTGCTGCGCTACCGGATCGGCGCCCCCGGCCTGCCTGACGTCTCGTTCCTGTGCCGGCCGCCGGGCGGCACCGCCGGACCCTGCTGAGCCCGCGTTCGCCCTGAGCTACAGCCGCGGCTCCGATGCGCCGATGGTCGAGGAATGCTTCGCAATCGTGGAGACTCGCCCGCAACCGCCCGGTCGCGCGCGCTCGGCAGGGCGGCGGCGGTCGTGCTGGTCGGCAACCTGCTGCTCGTCGCCGCCTTCCAGCTGCTCCGCGCCGGCTCGGCCTACGACTCGACGTTCGGCCTGATCGCCAACCTCGCGATGCTGGTGCCGACGGTGGCGTGCTTCGCCCGCGCGGTCGTCGGCGGTGTGCGCCGGGCCGGGGCGATCTGGCTCGGAGTCGCGATGCTGTCGCAGACGGCCGGCAACGTCATCTTCTCGACCTGGACGCAGTTCCAGGCTCATCCTCCCGTCCCCTCCCCCTCCGACTTCGCGTACCTCGGCTTCTACGTGTCCATCGCCGCCGCCCTGGTCTGCCTCGTCCGCCGCGACCACGGAGCCTTCCCGCGTGCGCTGTGGCTCGACGGCGCGCTCGGCGCCGCCGGCGCCGCGACCGCGCTGGCCGCGGTGCTGAGCCCCGTGCTCTCCAACCCGAAGGGCGAGCTCGACGCGGTGCTGGTCGGCGCGGCCTACACCACCGCGGACCTGCTGCTGGTCGCGATGATCTGCGGCGTCCTCACCGCGCGAGGCGTGCGCGGCGGGTCGCTGTGGCTGCTGCTGGCGGGCGGCCTCGCCGTCTTCTGCGCAACCGATGTCGTCTACGCCCTGCGCGTGAGCGCCGGCACCTACTCCGCGGCGAGCATGCTGAGCCTGATGTGGATGATCGGGGTCACGTTCATCGCCCTCGCGATCTGGCGGCCCCAGCGGCCTCGTGGGGTCGCATCCGGCCGCTCGAGGGCGATCCTGGCGATCCCGATGCTGGCCACGCTGACCGCCGTGATCGTGCTCGTGGTCTCCTCGTCGAGCCGGCTGCCCGGGGCCGTCGTCGCGCTGGCGACGTTCACGCTGCTGCTGGCCGCCGCGAGGACCTTCGTGAGCTTCCGGCAGGTCCAGCGTCTGTCCGGCGCCCGGCGCGAGGCCGTCACCGACGACCTCACGGGCCTCGGCAACCGGCGCGCGCTGTTCGAGCACGGCCAGGAGCATCTGGAGGCCGCCGGGGCCACCGACCGGCTCGCGCTGATCCTGATCGACCTCGACAACTTCAAGGAGATCAACGACACGCTCGGCCATCACGCCGGCGACAAGCTGCTGCGCGAGACCGCGCGCCGGCTCGCCGCCCGCGTCAGCGACCCCGACCTGCTGGTCCGGCTCGGCGGTGACGAGTTCGCGCTCCTGATCACGCTCGCCCCCGCAGACGACGGGCGCGTGGTCACCGAGCGGATCCTCGACCGCCTCATGGAGCCGCTCGTCATCGACGGAGCCCGGTTGCGCGTCGATGCGAGCGCCGGTGTCGCCGAACGCGACGACACGCACGTTCGCATCGCGGAGCTGCTGCGGCGCGCCGACGTCGCGATGTACGCGGCCAAGGACGCGCACTCGCGCGTCGAGCTGTACCGCCCGCAGCTCGACGAGGCCAACCGCACGCGGCTCGAGACGAGCCAGGACCTGGACGCCGCCCTCGTGCATCACCAGTTCGTCCTGCACTACCAGCCGAAGATCGACGTCGCGACGGGCGCCACCTTCGGCGCCGAGGCCCTGGTGCGCTGGCAGCACCCCACCCGCGGGCTGCTCTACCCGGACGCGTTCCTGCCCGTCGTCGAGCAGAGCGGCCTGATGAGCGCCCTCACCGAGCTCGTGCTCGAGACCGCCGTCGGGCAGCTCGCGCGATGGCGCGCGGCCGGCCTCGATCTCAGCGTCGCCGTCAACCTCTCGGCGTCCGACCTGCTGGACGAATCGCTCACCCAGCGGATCGCGGGACTGCTCTTCGAGCACGACGTGCCGGCCACGGCGCTCGAGCTCGAGATCACGGAGAGCGTGATCATGATCGACCCGAAGCGCGCTCGGGAGGTCCTTGACGCGCTCCGCCACCTCGGCCTCCGGATCGCGGTCGACGACTACGGCACCGGCTACTGCGCGCTCGCCTACCTGCGCGACCTGCCCGTCGACGAGCTCAAGATCGATCGCTCCTTCATCGCCCGCGTCACCACCGATCCCCGCAGCGCCGCGATCGTGCGCTCCACCATCGAGCTCGCCCATGCCCTCGGCCTCAAAGTCGTGGCCGAGGGGATCGAGGACCCGGCCGCGCTCGACGCGATCGCCGGGTTCGGATGCGACTACGCCCAGGGCTACCACTTCAGCCGCCCACTGCCGGCCGAGGCGTTCGTCGCCTCGACCGAGATCAGGGCGATCGGCACGCTCGCGCTCGGTGCGAGAGCACGCCGAGCCGTCGCCCTGGCACCGCGTTAGAGCCTCGGCGCGTCCTGCATGCTGCGCGCCAGCGCGCGACGGCCGCTCGGGTCGTGCGCCCCGGCGTCCGGCGTCAGCGTGATCGCGTCCGTGATCGCGGCATCCAGCGCCGCGCCCCACAGCGGGCGCTCGAGCTGGCCGAGCAGCCGGCCGAGCGAGCCGCCGATGCCGCGCCAGGTCAGGCCGACGCTGGCGATGATCCCGCCGAGGCCGGCGACCACGGAGGCCGAGCTGGCCCCGACCACGATCAGCGCGACGCCGCCCAGGAACAGCAGCGCGGAGAAGATCGCGACGGCGGGGAAGCGGCGGACGAAGCGGGCGGCGAGCGAGCGCATCTGGTCGAGCGCGCGATCCGCCGCGTCGAGGTAGTTGTCGACCTCGAGCATGTCGACGCCGAGCTTCTCGCCCGACAGCAGCGCGCGCCAGAGATCGCCCTGGCGGCGCAGCAGCGGCCACACCTCCGCGTCGTCGGCGTGCTCGCCGGGCTCGCTCGCCCAGCGCTGCCAGCGGCGCAGCGACTCGCGCACGCTGTGGCCGGCATGCGCCGGGAACGCCGAGCTCAGATCGTCGAGCCAGGCGACGAGGGTCGCGATCCGCACCTCGCCGAACTCCGCGCGCAGCGTCGCCATCGTCGTCGGGTTGCGGCAGCTGTCCGCCAAAGCGCGGGCGAGGCCGTAGGCCTTGCCGAGCCGGAAGTCCACCGCGCCGAGCGACGAGGTCAGCTGGACGTGCATCGCGCGGACCAGCGTGTGGCGTGCCGTGGCGCCGTCCGCCTCGCGCAGCTGCGCGCGCACGGCCGGGACGTCAGGCAGCGCCAGCCCCGACTCGGCCACCGGGTCGTGGAGCTTGGAGATCGCGACCTGGACCTGCGCGAGGCCGAGCTCCATGAACTCCAGCTCGTCGAGCCGGCCGATCCCCGGCAGGTCGTCCTCGTGCGCCGGCGTCGCGCGGCGGCGGCGCTCGGGGCGGTAGAGCACGGCGATCTGCCACCCGAGGGCGAAGGCGGCGGCGACCCGCGGGTCGGGCGCCGGCTCGGGGAGCCCGTGCCTGGCCCCGGAGCTCAGCGCGTCGGCGAACGCCGAGGCCCCGTCGCCCGGCTCGTCGATCGCCGGCGTCACGATCGGGAACCCTACCCCGTGCTCCAGCCTCCCATCGCCTCGTGCCGGCCCTCCTGGTGGGGCGTCCCGAGGACGGGATGGAGCCCGATGGCCGGCGAGTACCGGCTGGCCGGGGTCACGCGCCCCAGCGCCTCGGCCATCGCGCGGACGTGATGCGGGCCGGCGCCGCAGCAGATGCCGATGTAGTCGACGCCGATGTCGCGGGCGCGGAGCGCGAAGTCCGCCATCTCGAACCGCGTGCACTGGAACGGCTCGAGCTGGATCGGGAACAGGTGCAGGCCGTCGGCGGAGGCCAGGGACTCGAACGCGGGCGTCGCCGCCGAGGTCCGGTAGGGCACCGGCTGGGCCGCGACCGGCACGTCGACCGCGCCGCGGATCGCCTCCAGCAGCGGCAGCATCGTCTCCGGGCCGCGGGAGCAGTTGAGCCCCACGACCGCAGCGCCATGGTCGGCGAGGATCCGGCACGCCTCGACGTAGTCGTAGCCGTCGTAGGTCGTCGCCGGCTGCACGCTCGCGAACGTGACCATCGCCGGGAGCCCGAGCTCCTGGCAGACCTCGAGGGCGATCAGGGCCTCGCCGACGAAGTCATTGGTCTCGGCGATCACGAAGTCGACGCCCTCCTCCGCCGCCCAGCCGAGCTGCTCCTCGTACTGGGCGCGCACCGCCGCGCCCGACGCCACCGGGTCCTTGGGATCGAAGGACCAGGTGTTGCAGATGTTGCCGGCCACGAGCGCGCCGCCCTCGGCGGCGATCTCGTTCGCGATCCTGACCGCCTGACGATTCATCGCCTCGAGGTCGTCCGCGCGCCCGACGTCGCGCAGCTTGTCGCGGTGCGCGTAGTAGGTCAGCGCGACCATCACGTCCGCCCCGGCCCGCAGGAACTCGCGGTGCAGCTGGCGGACGGCGTCGGGCTCGTCGAGGATCACCTCCGGGACGAACGGCCCGGCCTGGATGTAGCCGCGGCGCTCGAGCTCGAACACGTAGCCCTCGGCGCCGACGACGACGCCGTCAGCGAGGCGCTGCTGCAGGGTCCTCTGCGAGGGCCGGCTCATGGCGAGCCTCCTTCCTCTGGTCGAAACGGGCGGGGTCGAAGCGTCCGACGTCGTAGACGGTGCCGTCCTGGAGCGCCAGCTCGGCCAGCACGCGCCCGACCCAGGGCGCGAACTTGTAGCCGGTGCCGCGCCAGCCGACGCCGACGAACGCGTTCGCGACGCCCGGGATCGGGCCGAGCACGAAGTCGTCGTCGGCGACGAGGTCGTAGTCGCACTGGTCGACGT
The DNA here is from genome assembly GCA_034665245.1 of Solirubrobacteraceae bacterium. Classification (GTDB taxonomy): domain Bacteria; phylum Actinomycetota; class Thermoleophilia; order Solirubrobacterales; family Solirubrobacteraceae; genus DASQFQ01. Next base: position 8,507 of record JAXDGC010000377.1, read on the forward strand.
CGTCGACCGGGCGCACCGTCGCGTCGCGCAGCCCGGGCATGCACTGCGCGATGAAGCTGTCGATCCCGTCGATCCCGTCGACCCCGGTGGCTCCGCGCGGCATGTCGGGCGGGTTGTAGAAGCCGATCTTCACGGCGTCGACGACCCCGTCGACGATCGGATGGCAGTAGACCCCGGTGTCCAGGTAGGCGATCACCGGCATCGCGTCCGCCGTGAAGCGCTCGCGTGCGTCCGCGGGTGGCGAGAAGTAGCGAGCGTCGCTCGGCCGGTCCTTCGTGATCGGGACCTGCAGCCCGCAGCCGGGCAGCCGCGAAAGGACGTCGTTGGTGCCGTGCCCGGCCGTGACGACGAGCGATCGCGCCACGAACTCGCCCGTATCGGTGATCGCTCGCAGCGCGGCGCCGTCGCGCGCGATCGCGGCGGTCTCGACGTCCTCGATCGTCTCGACCCCGCGCTCGGCGAGCGCGCGGGTCAGCGCGCCGGTCGCGGCCGCCACGTCGACGACGCCGGCCTCGACGTCGAGGCGCCCGAGGTCCGCGTCCAGGTACGGGAAGCGATCGCGGAGCGCGTCCCCGTCGAGCGCCTCCGTCCGCAGGCCCAGGCCCGTGAGCATCCGGTGGCTCATCTCCGCGTAGGTGGCGTCGAGCTCGGGCGTGACCGAGCGCTTCGCGATGTTCAGGCAACCGCAGCGGACGAGCACGCTGGCGGCGGTCCGGAGCTCGAACTCGCCCCACAGCCGGTGCGCCTCGTGTGCGAGCCGGGTGTAGGTGGCGTCCAGATAGTCGTTGCGAAACGACCGCGTGCGGCCGAAGGACGCCGTCCGCGGGTCGCCGATCCGGCCGCGCTCGAGGACGACGACGCGCGCGCCCCGCTCCGATGCGTGGTAGGCCGTGAAGAGGCCCATCACGCCTCCCCCGATGACGAGGAGGTCGGTGTCCTGGCTACGCACCGAGACCGGCCGGACGCAGCTCTTCCGCGTAGGAGATCGACTCCCGCCGCAGCGTGCCGTCGGCCCCCGTGGTGTAGGTGCCCATGCGCCACAGCGGCGGCGAGTACGCGTGGATCGAGACGGCCGGCGCGTCGCTGTCCTGATGCATGCGATGCACGTGCGAGGCGTCGAAGTCGAACGTCTCACCGGCGGAGTGCGGGAGCAGGCGCGGCGGGCCGCCGAGCACGAGCCGCTCCTCCGTGATCTCCCCCTCGACCACCGCGACAGCGCCGCGCGAGACGTCGTGGTCGTGGAAGCCCGTGTCGTTGCCGTTCGTCCACGTGATCACCCAGACGTCGACGTGGTCGTCGCGCCACAGCTGCTCGAAGTGGCGCTCCGGCGTGCCGTGGCGCACGTGCCCTCGCCACGTCGCGGGGTCGGCGGCGAGGCGGGTGACCAGGTCGCGCAGCTCGCTGCGGTCGAGGTCGCGATCCGCGGTCGGCTTCGCGGTGATCCTCATGCCGCGCGCTCCAAGGCGCCGCCGCCCAGCAGCCGCGCCGGGTTGCGCTCGCGCAGCGCCGTGCTCACCGCGTCGCCGAACGGGAGGTCGGGGGCGGCGACGACCGGACGATCGGAGCCGTAGACGAGCTGGTCGACGCCGATCTCGCGCAGCACCGCGTCGACGGCACGCTCGCCGTAGGAGGAGACGTCGAGGAAGACGCCGGGGTCGCGTGTGACCCGGCCGCCGCGGGCCAGGAGCCGCTCGCGCTGGAGCGGCGCCAGCCCCGCCAGCATCGCGAAGCAGACGCGCAGCGCCGGGTGCGCGGGCCGGCCCCAGACGGCGAACGCGAGCCACGCGACCTGCATCGCCGCCACGTAGTGGGTGAGCGCGGCCCACCAGCCCGGGGCGCCCGCGGGCGCGGCCGCCGGCACCGGGCCCGGATGGACGAACAACGGCGCGTCGCGACGCTCCAGCGTCTCGAGCACCGGGCCGAGGCGCTCGTAGCCGGCGGGCCCGTCGAGCGCCTCGGCCGCCACGCAGACGCCGACGAACCCCTGGTCGAGCAACGCGGAGACCGTCGTGGGATCGGGCGCGTCGAGGCTGACCGAGGCCCACGCGCCGAACGGCTCCGGCAGCGCGGCGACCCCGTCGTGGTAGGCCGCGAGCAGCAGCTCTGCCTCGCCGGCGGGGAGTGCCTCGATGCCGAGCGGGATCGACGGGGCCACGAGCGCGCGTGCGAGTCCGTCGGAGCCCACGAGCGCCGCGCGCCGGTCGGGGTCGTGGTCGGCGAGGTCGAGCGGCCCCTCGGGCTCGCCGGACAGGCGCAGGCGCCAGCCGCGGGCGCCCTGCACGATCATGGGCGGCTCGCGGCGCTGCGCCAGCGCTCGCAGGAGCGGCTCTGGCCAGAGGTGCTGGTGGATGTCAATCGGGCCGCCCAAATCGGGGACGAGGTGATGCGGTTCACTGAACCGGTTCACAAGGTATCACGCCGCGCTCGGAACACGAGTACTCTCGGGCGATGGAGAGGCGCGGCATGGAGAGGCGCGGTCGGACCACGATCCGCGAGCTGGCCGAGTACACGGGCCTCTCGCCCGCCGCGGTGAGCTACGCGCTCCGCGGCATGCAGGTCTCGGCCGAGACCGAGCGGCGCGTCCGCGAGGCGGCGGAGGAGCTGGGCTACGAGGCGGACCCGATCGCCCGCGCGCTGGCCGGCGGTTCGACCGCGGTCGTCGGCCTGCTCGTCGGAAGCCTCAGCGACTTCTGGAATCAGGAGCTCGTCCGCGCGGTCCAGCGCCAGCTCTACGGCGCCGCGCGCAGCACGCTGGTGGCCGACGCCGACGGCGAGCCGGCGCGCGCGCTCGAGCTCGCCCAGCGCCTCGTCGACCAGCGCGTCGACGGGCTCGTGGTCGTGCCGATCGGCCCGGCGAGCGGCGGTTGGGCGTCGATCGCCAGGCAGGTCGCGACGGTCACGATCGGCGACGCGCTGCCCGGCGTCGCCCCCGCCGGCGAGGTGATCTTCGACAACGAGCTCGGCGTGCAACAGAGCCTGCAGCATCTCAGCGACCTCGGTCACCGGCGCGTCACGGTGCTCTCGTGGGCGGTCGAGACCTCGCCCGAGCGCCAGGCCGAGCGGGCGGTCGCCGGCTCGGCGGCGGCCCTCGGGCTCGACTGCCGCGTCGTCCCCTGCGCCTACTCGCTCAACGGCTCGCGCCCGCTCGCGCTCGAGCTGCTCGCCGGCGCCGACCGCCCGACCGCGGTCCTCTGCATGTCCGACTCGATCGCCTACGGCGTCTACGCGGCGTGCGCCGAACTCAGCCTGTCGATCCCCGGCGACGTGGCCGTCGCCGGCTTCGGAGACCATCCGATCTCGCGGCTGCTCTCCCCGCCGCTGACCTCGACGGTGTGGGACGTCGAGCAGATCGCCGAGCGCGCCACCGGCTTCCTGCTCGACGCGATCACCGCCGAGGGCCCGCAGGCGACGCTGCGCGAGGTCGTCGCGCCCGTGCTCGTCGCGCGCCCGTCGACCGGGTGAACCGCTTGTGAACGCCGCGGGGCCGGCGCAGGCGGCCCCCGCTACGGTGGAGAAGACCAGTTGAAACCACGGGCGGACACCGACGATCCGCCGGAAAGGACCACGACATGTCCCATGTCGACCTGCACCTCCACCTCCTGCCCGGGGTGGACGACGGACCGCGCGACCTCGCCGCCAGCCTCCTCCACGCCGGGCGGCTCGCCGCCGACGGCGTCCACGAGGCCACGGTGACGCCGCACGTCGGAGTCCCGTGGTTCCCGCTCGTCGAGGTCGCGGCCATCCCCGAGCACACGCGCGCGCTGCAGGCGGCGCTCGACGCCGCCGGCATCGACCTGCACCTCCACCCCGGCGGTGAGATCTTCCCCGACGGCGCGACGGCGCTGAGCGCGGGCGAGCTCGACGTCATCGCCCACGGCCCGCCCGGCGCCCGCTGGGTGCTGCTCGAGGTGCCGTTCGCCGGCATCGATCCCGCCTTCCTCGCCGCCTGCCGCCACATCCGCGACCGCGGCTTCGGCCTCGTGATCGCGCACCCGGAGCGCGCCGCCGGGTTCCTCACCGACGGCCACGCGATGCTGCGGGAGGAGATCGCCGCCGGCGCCCTCCTCCAGGTCAACGTGTGCTCGCTGCTCGGCCGGCAGGGTCCCGAGGCGCACGCGGGCGCGGTCAAGCTCGTCCGCGAGGGCCTCGCCTACGTGGTGGCGTCGGACGGGCACGGCGGCGACCGAGCGCACACGCTCGCGGCCGGCGCGCCCGCCGCGCGGGCGGCAGGAGCCTCGGCGGAGCAGAGCCGCCGCCTGACCGAGGCGAACCCGCGCTTCCTCCTGCAGCACGGGATCCCGTCGCAGCCGCTCCCGAGCGCGGCGATCACAGGCGTGTAACCGCCGCGGGCGGGAATACTGCTCTGATGCGCCGCATGCGATCGACCCGTCTGCTCCTCCTCGGAGCCACCTGCCTCCTGCTCGCGCTGCCCGCCGCGGCGCCGGCCAAGCCTCGCCATCCTCACCACCACCACGCTCAGCCGCTGATCATCGGCCATCGCGGCGCCCCGGGATACCGGCCCGAGCACACGCTCGCGTCCTACCGCCTGGCCGCCGAGATGGGCGCCGACTACATCGAGCCCGACCTCGTCTCGACCAGCGACGGCGTGCTCGTCGTCCGGCACGAGCCCGAGATCAGCGGCACGACGAACGTCGCCGACCATCCCGAGTTCGCGGACCGCAAGACCACCAAGGTGATCGACGGGACCGCGTTGACCGGGTGGTTCACCGAGGACTTCACGCTCCGCGAGCTCAAGACGCTGCGCGCGAAGGAGCGCCTCCCGGACATCCGCCCGCAGAACACCGCCTACGACGGCCGCTTCGAGATCCCGACGTTCCAGGAGGTCCTCGACCTGCGCGCGAAGCTCTCGCGGCAGCTCCACCGGCCGATCGGCGTCTACCCGGAGACCAAGCACCCGACCTACTTCCGCTCCATCGGCCTGCCGCTCGAGCCGCGGCTGGTGCGCGCGCTGAACCGCAACGGCCTCAACCACCGCCACGCGCCGGTCTTCGTGCAGTCGTTCGAGCAGGACAACCTGCGGGCGCTGCGCCGGTCGCTGAAGGTCCCGCTCGTGCAGCTGCTCGACGAACCGGACCTCCACCCCGCGGGTGACCCGAGCAAGCCGAGCTACGGAGAGCTCGCCACCCCCGCCGGCCTTCGGAGCATCGCCCGCTACGCCGACGGTGTCGGCCCGTGGAAGAACTACATCGTCCCGCGCAACCCCGACGACAGCTCGGGAACGCCGACGAGCTTCGTCTCCGACGCGCACCGCGCCGGTCTCGTCGTCCACCCCTATACGTTCCGGCGCGAGAACACGTTCGTCCCGCTCGAGCTGCGATCGTCGGCGGACCCCGCCGGCATCGGCGACCTGAAGACGGAGATCCGGCAGTTCTTCGCGCTCGGCGTCGACGGCGTCTTCACCGACAACGCGGACATCGGAGTGGCCGCCCGCCGCCGCTGAGCAGCCCTACTCGAGCGCGAGGCGCACCTGCTCCCACAGGGCGACGTACGCCTTCGCGGCGGGGCTGCTCGGCAGCGTCGCGACGACCGGGGCCCGCCGCACGCCCATCAGCTCGACCACGCTGGCCGAGGGGATCGCGGTGGCGGACACGGCGGGCAGCGCGGCCGGCAGCGACTCCGCCAGCTCACGGTGCAGCTTCTTGCGGCGGTCGACCATCGAGAGGAACCCGAGCACCGCCGGCGGTGAGCCCCCGGCCTGGGCGAGGAAGCCCTGCAGCTGCTCGAACGTGCGCACCGACAGCGTCGAGGGAATGATCGGGACGAGCAGCAGGTCGGCGGCGCTGAAGACGCTCTCCGAGACGAGCGAGATCGACGGCGCGCAGTCCAGGATCGCGAGGTCGTAGGAGCCGTCGAGCTGCTCGAGGACGTTCCGGAGCCGCTCCAGCGGCTTCTTGCGCTTGTCGAGCTCGATGTCCAGATGGCGGTAGGAGAAGTCCGCCGGCAGCAGGTCGAGGCCCGCGACGTCGGTGCCCTTCATCACGTCGAGCGGGTCGCCCTTGCCGCGGATCAGACCCTTGCCCCCGCCCTTGACCTTGGGCTTGATGCGGAGCAGGAACGAGGCGGCGCCCTGCGGGTCGAGGTCCCAGATCAGCGTGCGGACGCCGTCGCGGGCCGCGAGCGTGCCGAGGTTGACGGCCGCCGAGGTCTTCCCCACGCCGCCCTTGATCGAGTAGGTGGCGACGATCTTCATGCGCGCGCCCGCTTCGGGAACGTGTCGCGCACGAGCGCCCGCTGCTTGCCGGCGGCGAACGGCGCGAAGCGGCCGGCGAAGTGCTCGCGCGCGTCCCGCTGACCGGCCAGCAGCGCGTCGAGGACGGGGCCGAGGGCCATCAGCGCGGCGGGGCCGCCGGGCTCGACGGCCAGGTCGTCGCCGAGCGCGCGCATCATCTCGACCTCCACCTCGCCGTCCTGGAAGTCGCCGAGCACGTCCTGGAGGTCCTTCAGGGTCGCCACCATCGGCTTGACGACCTCGGGCTCGAACAGGCCGCCGAACATCTCGAGCAGGTAGCGCAACTCCTTGCCGCGCTTGCGCAGGTCGTGCAGCGCCTCTCCCGGGCTGTCGTCGTCGATCGCCGAGCCGTCGCGCACCATCCGGCGGTAGACGGTGCGGATCCGCTCGGCGGCGAGCGCCTCGATCGGCGTCGCGGCGTCGGGCTGGGCCTCGGTGGCCGGGCCGGTGGTCGCGAGCGCGCGCCAGGCGGCCAGCGCCGCCGCGAAGCGCTTGCCGCGCAGGCCGCGCCGCAGCTTCGTGAGCTCGCGCGCGCGGCGGCGCTGCAGCAGGCCGCGCAGCGCCTCGAGGTCCGCCGCGCGCTCGCTCGCGAGCGGCGCGACGAGCTCGTCCCACTTGAGCAACTGGACGTCGAGGTCGCGCACCGGCCCGGTCAGCGACTGCACCCACTTGAGCTCGGCCCGCAGGTGGGCGCGCTCGGCCGGGTCGTGCACGCCCTTGAGCTCGCGCAGCACCGAGCGTGCACGGCGGACCGACACGCGCAGGTCGTGGAGGAACTCCGTGTCGAGATCGGCGATGGTCCCGGGCACGTTGGCCTCCGCGATCGCGGCCAGCCGCGTGAGCACCTCCGCCGCGGCGGCGTCCGCGCGCGTGCCGCGGGCGAGCTTGACGCGCGGCTTCGATGGCAGCGACTCCACGCGCCCGCCGACGGCCGTGATCGCGTCGTCGTACACGTCGCGCGCGACGGGCTCGAGACCGAGCCGGTCGCGCAGCACGCGCAGCGTCCGCGCGTGCTCCTCCTGGTAGCCGAGCACGGGCTGCACGACCAGCCGCGGGGCGAGCGGGATCCGCTTCGAGCCCTGGACCGCCTCGGCACGCTCGATCACGAGGCGCACCACCGTCTTGGCGTCGCCGTTGAGCACCGCCACCGGCACGACCGCGCTGCGCACGCGCACGACCGGCAGGAGCGCGCGTTCCTCGAGCACCCCGGCGAGCCGCCGGCGCACCGGCCCCGGCGGCAGCTCGCTCGCGAGGTGGCGCGGAGCCGGCTCGACCGCGGCGCGGCGGGCCGGCACGCCCGGCTCGTGGACGGTCAGCAGCTTGCCGGCGCCGCGCCCGGCCGGGCGCTCGGCGCGCAGCCCCGCCGCCCGCAGGCGACGGTCGAAGCTGTCGAGCAGGACGCGGTCCTCCGTGCGCGGGCGGCCGACCTTGAGCTCGAGGCGCTCGGCCAGCAGGGCGACCGTGGCGGCGCGATCGAGGGCAGGCGGCAGCAACAGCTCGATCGGCGTCGGCGGCACGCGGCGTAGTGTTCCATCCGGATGGCCGGCAGCTCACCCAGCGGCGTCGAGATCGAGCGCAAGTTCGTCGTCGCCGAGCTCCCGGCGGCGCTGAGCGAGCACCCGGGGCAGCGGATCGAGCAGGGCTACCTCGCGATCGCGCCAGACGGCGTCGAGGTGCGAGTCCGGCGCCGCGCGGGCGGCGCGACGCTCACGGTCAAGTCCGGGCCCGGTCACGAACGCACCGAGGAGGAGCTCGCGATCGACGAGCGGCGCTTCGAGTCGCTGTGGCCCCTCACCGAGGGTCGCCGCGTGATCAAGACGCGGCACGAGATCCCGCTGGAGGCAGGGCTGACCGCCGAGCTGGACGTCTACGACGGTGCCCACGACGGGCTCATGACCGTGGAGGTCGAGTTCGACTCGCCCGAGGCGAGCGAGCGCTTCTCGCCCCCGTCGTGGCTCGGGCGCGAGGTCACGGGCGACGCCCGCTACGCCAACCAGACGCTCGCGCTCGAGGGCCGCCCGCCCCGGAGTTGACGTTTGCGCGGGGCGGCGTCCCGGGGACCCGAATTGGTGCAGGGGTTCTGCAGGCAGCTCTGGGAGGAGCGCTCCATGACGGACTCAGCCACGGTCACCCGCGCGGACGCAGGCAAGGAGGTACCGGTCGCCAAGCTCGCGGTGGCGAGCACGATCGGGACGATCATCGAGGCCTACGACTTCGTGCTCTACGGGACGGTCGCCGCGCTCGTCTTCGACAAGCTCTTCTTCCCCGACGCCGCCCCCGCGATCGCCACGCTCGCCGCGTTCGCGACCTTCGGCGTCGGCTTCCTCGCCCGCCCCGTGGGCGGAGCGATCTTCGGCCACTACGGCGACAAGGTCGGCCGCAAGAAGATGCTCGTGCTCGCCCTGACGATCATGGGCGTCGCCACGGTCGCGATCGGCGCCCTGCCTGGCTACAACTCGATCGGCATCGCCGCCCCGATCCTGCTCGTCGCGCTGCGCCTGATCCAGGGCGCCGCCCTCGGCGGCGAGTGGGGCGGCGCCGTGCTGATGGTCACCGAGTACGCGCCGAAGGGCCGCCGCGGCTTCTACGGCTCCTGGCCGCAGATCGGCTTCGCCGGCGGGCTCGCGATCTCCACATCGATCATCTGGATCATGTCCAGCTCGCTCAGCGACGCCCAGTTCCAGAGCTGGGGCTGGCGCGTGCCGTTCTTCGCCAGCGCGCTGCTCGTCGCGGTCGGCCTCTACATCCGCCTGAAGATCGAGGAGACGCCCGCGTTCTCCGAGCTGCAGGAGCGTCAGGAGCGCGAGAAGGCGCCGGCCGTCGAGGTCGTCAGGGAGCACCCGAAGAACATGCTGCGCGCGATCGGCATGCGCTGTTCCGAGAACATCACGTTCTACATGCTGATCACGTTCTCGCTCGCCTATGGCGAGGACACCCTCGGCATCTCGCGCAACACGCTGCTGGCGGCGATCGTGATCTGCGCGACGATCTCGTGCTTCGTGATCCCGTTCTACGGCGCCCTGACCGACCGCGTCGGCCGCCGGCCGGTGTTCCTGTGGGGCGCGCTCGCCTCGATTGCCTGCGCGATCGCGTTCTTCCCGCTGCTCCACTCCGGGTCGGCGGCGCTCATCATCATCGCGTACGTCCTGGTCATGAACACCGCGCACGACGCCCAGTACGCGACCGAGGCGTCGTACTTCTCCGAGATGTTCCCGACGCGCATCCGCTACAGCGGCATCTCGATCAGCGCCCAGCTCGGCGGCGTCTTCGCCGGCGCGTTCGCGCCGGTGATCGCGACGGCGCTGCTGGACGTCAGCGGGGTCTGGCTCGTGACGGTCTACTTCACCGTCATGTGCTCGATCTCCGCGATCGCGGCGTACCTGTCGCCGGAGACATACAAGGCCGACTTCCTCGGCCAGCCCGAGCAGCCCGAGGCCACGCGGCAGGAGCGGTTCGTCCGCAAGCCGGCCGCGGAGCGAGTCGAGGCATGACCTGGCGGCCGACCACCGAGCCGGTCGTCATCACCTGCGCGCTGACGGGCGGGATCCACGGCAAGGAGGCCAATCCCGCCCTGCCGGAGCAGCCGGACGAGATCGTCGAGCAGGGCATCGATGCGTGGCGTGCGGGAGCGGCGGTCCTGCACGTCCACGCGCGCAACCCCGACGGCTCGAACACGATGGATCCGGAGATCTACGCCGAGCTGCACGAGCGCCTGTGCGCGGAGACCGACGCTGTCGTCCAGCTGACCACGGGCGGCAGCCCCCGGCTGTCGGTCGAGGAGCGCATCACCACCGTCCGGCTCGCGCCCGAGATGTGCTCGCTGAACATGGGCCTGCTCAACTTCTTCATCCGCGGCGAGCAGGTCTTCTTCCCCAACCACCGCTCGGACATCGAGCGCTTCGCGCACGAGATCCGCGACCACGGCGTGCGTCCCGAGCTCGAGGTCTACAGCCTCGCGATGCTCGAGGAGGTCGAGCACCTGCTGTCGCTGGACATCCTCGAGCCGCCCTACGCGATCAACTTCGTGCTCCACACGCCGACGCAGGGCGGGCAGCGCGGCACGCCGCGCAACCTCTCCGACGCGGTCGAGCGCCTGCGCGACCTGTCGGCCGACCCGGACGACCTGCGCGTGACGATAACCAGCATGGGGGCCACCCAGCTTCCGCTCACCACGATCGGGATCGCGATGGGCCTCAACGTGCGCGTCGGGATGGAGGACAACGTCCTGTTCCGGCGCGGCGAGCCGGTGGAGCACAACGCCCAGCTCGTCGAGCGGACCGTGCGGATCGCCCACCAGCTCGACCGGCGTCCGGCGACGCCCGACGAGGCGCGCGCGCAGTTCGGCCTCCGGGGCCGGGACGCGGGCGCGACGCCGGCGGCGCCTACCGCCGTACCCTGAGCCGCCGGCTCGCCGTCTTCGCGCGCCCGTCGGAGTAGCGCGCGACGGCGCGCACGTTGACCTTCAGCGACTTGAGGCCGCGCCGCCCGAGCGCCTTGAGCACGGCCTTGGACAGCTTCACCCGGATCGTCTGGCGTTCCGTCGAGGTGATCCGGCGAGTGACCGTCGTGACGGTCAGGCGGTTGCGGTGCAGCTTGCGCGCCAGCGACCTCGTCAGCGTGACCCGGCCGCTCAGCACGCATCGCTGCGCGCACGTCACGCGGATCGTGACGCGCCCGCGCGTGCCCGAGCGGGCGATCGTGATGACCGGCAGCGGCCTGGGCGTCGTGGCCGGCGGGGTGACCCCCGGCGGCGCAGGCGGCGGCGGTGTCGCGACCGTCACCGTCGTCGAGGCGGTCCCCGCACCGCCACGGAAGTCCTTGACCCTGACCGTCGGGGCGAACGTGCCGGCCGCGCCGTAGGCGAAGGCGACCCGTGGCGCGTCCGTCGTCCGGTCGACCGAGCCGTTGCCGTCGAAGTCCCAGTCGTAGCCGGTGATCCGCGAGTCGGGATCTGTGAACGACGACGCGTCGAAGCTCACCGTCCCGCCCGGCGCGACGTGCGCCGGCGACGCCGCCAGAGCGCCCGCCGGCAGCACGTTCGGCGCCGGGGCGCCGAACACCTCGAGCGAGGTCACGTCGACGAACTCGAGACCCGAGCACGTGGCGCACGTGTCCTGCGGCGAGAGCATCGTCAGGCGTACCTGCCTGACGTTCGCGCCGAGGGCGCCCGCGGGCTCGAGCCGGTTGAGCCGACCCCGCTGCGCGAGCGCGAACTCGCCTTCGGAGACGGTGTGGAACGTCGACCCGTCCGAGGAGACTGCGAGCCGGTAGCCCTTCAGCGTCGACGACGGATCGTCGCCGCACGTGCTCGCCGGGTCGACGGCGATCGCGGAGACGTCGACGGCCCTCGGCAGCGCGATCGTGACCGCCGGAGGGGCGCCGGTCGTCGGCGTGCTCGCGGACCAGCCGACGCCGCCGTCCTGATCGTCGATCAGCGAGCCGGAGCCGCAGCCGAACGCCGCGCCGCTCTCGTCGTTGGACGAGGCGATCGAGGCGCCGTTGGGCACGGACCCCCAGTTGCGGTCCACGGGCACGTCGCGCGTCGTGGTCACGCCCGCGGGGATCGCGACGCCGGGCACGTCGGCCGGATCGAACCGGTTGCTCGCCGGCCGCACCGCGAGCTTGCTGTAGGTGCCCGCCGGGATCCCGTCGATCGCGTAGCGGCCGTCCGCGCCGGTCGTCGCGGTCAGCGACGCGGCGCCGGTGCCCGTCGTCGCCGCGCCGATGCGCACAACCGCGCCGACGAGCGGGAGGCCGGTCTCCGGGTCGGCGACCGTCCCGCGCAGGTTGCCCCGCGGGGTGCCCGCGGACGGCGGGACATGGAAGTCCTCGGCCGGCCTGGTGTCCGAGCCGTCGAACGCGGAGGCGTAGTAGCCCATGCCGCGGCCGGCGAAGACCGACCACAGGAGGTCGTGCTGCGCACCGCCGAGGGCGGTGTCCGCCTGCAGGATCGCGTTGCGCATGTCGAGCATGCTCGGCTCCGGAGGCGCCAGGCGCATGCCGTTGGTGATCAGCCGCTCGGCCGCGTCCGAGCCGGCGTTGTCGCTGCCGAGCGCGGCGGCCAGCTGCGTGCGCAGGTCCCACAGCGTCTGCGCCCAGATCTCGCCGTCGCCGTGGACCTCCGGGCCCGCCGCCACGTGGCCGAAATCGCCGAGCGTGTAGCCACCGGTCCCCGTGTCCGAGCCGCCGGGGCAGGCGGACGCCGGATCCGGCGAGGCCGGGCCCACCGGGCAGTCCATGGCCTCCGAGCGGGTCGAGTGGCGCACCGCGTCCGACGGCTCGCCGAGGTCGATGTCGCCGGGCACGCCGGGGGTGTCGGTCTCGAGCCCCTCGCGGACGAGCAGGTCCTCGGCGTACCAGTCGCTCCACGCCTCGCCCATCGCGCCCGAGTGGGCGCTGTTGAGCGCGCCAACCCCGTCCTCGTCGACGACCAGGCGGTTGGACAGCCCGTGCGTGTACTCGTGCCAGACCGTCGCGGCGTCGTCGCCGTTGTAGTCGAAGAACGGCGCGGCGGTCGAATACGCGAACAGGAACAGCTGCAGCGTCGGCGACTGGCCGTCGGGCGGCGTGTCCATGTTCGCGTTGTTGAGGTGGGCGCCGTCCGGGCCACCGCCGGGCGTCGTGTTGGCGCCGTCGAGCGACTGGGTCTTGACCGGGTCGGTGGTCTGGAACGCGCCGTCGCCTTCGTCGAACCCGATCGGGGCGCTCGCGAGGTGGTCGTGGTACTTGCTGACCAGGAAGAACGCCTCGGTGGTGGCGTACTTGAGGTTCGTCTGCCAGCTGGTCGCGCGGTCGGCCGTGCCGACCGGATCCCAGGTGCAGGTGTGCGCCGGCGTGCAGCGCGGCGCCCCGTTGACCGTGAAGGGCGCGAAGGTGAACTGGAAGTCGCCGGAGGTCGGCCCGACCTCCTCCGCGGCGTCGGCCACGTTGTCGTCGTCGATGTCCGCCCAGGCGTGCGCGAACGGTCCACTGAGGCTGGTCGCCCCCGTGTCGGGCAGCCAGCCCGTGAGGCTCTGGAGACGGTTGGGATCGCCGCCCTGCGGCGCTCCCGCGTAGTAGTCGAAGACCCGCGCCGAGTAGTCCTTGACGCGGTTGGCGCGGTAGAGCAGCCGGCCCGTCACCGCATCGACGATCCCGTCGTAGTGCTCGGTCGAGCTCGCCTTGAGGTCGACGCGCCAGGCGAGTCGCGGCCCGAGCGCGGCTCCGAAGAGGGTCAGCCGGGCCTGCTCGCCCGTCGCGAAGCGGGTCGTCCGGCGCGCGCCCGAGGGGCGGCCGCTCACGCGCACGGCGCGCGTCGTGCCGACGCTGCGCTGCAGGGCGCGCATCGCGTCCGCCGCGTCGAGCCTGGGCGTCGTGGACGCGACCGACAGCCCCGCCCGCGGCGAGCCGGTGACGCCGAGCACGCGCCCGGCGCGGTCGAGCGCGACGCGGACGCCGTTGTCGAAGGTCGGGATCCCGCGGAAGGACTGCCCGTAGCGCAGGATCGTGACGCCCCCCGGGGCATCGACCCGCTTGGCGAGGGCGAGGGCGTCGACGTCGCCGGTGGAGAGCCCGAGCGCGGCGGCGTGGGTGCGCAGGAAGGAGCGCGCGATCGCGTCACGCCCGGCGCCGCTGGGGCCGCTCAGCGCGCCGTCGAGCGCGAGCAGCGAGCGCGGGGTGTTCGTGATCGGGTCGACTTCGAGCACGCCGGAGCGGCCGAGTCGGCTGCGCAGCGCGGAGCGAGCGCCGGCGATGCGGAGGGCACTGCCGGCCCGCGCGGGCGCACGGGTACCTGCGCGGCTGTCGAAGAACGGCCTGGTGGCGCCGGCGCCCCGGCCCTGGCCGGAGGCGGCGACGGGCGACAGGAGCGCACCCGCGATCAGCAGTGCCGTGGCCACCGCAGCACGCATCCGCCTCACCCCCGCTCCCTTCGACTGGCCCGTCAAGCAGCCACCCTACTAGGGTCCCTCGCGATGCCCGGACCCGCAGACGACCTGGACCTGGCGGCGATCCGCCGCGAGCTCGAAGCGCGGCGGGAGAGCACGCGCGAGCGTGTGGCGGCGCTCGCCGAACGGCCGGAGCTCGGCGCCGCGCAGGGCTTCGGCAAGCGCATCGGGGACGGCACGACCGAGGCGATCAGCCGGCTCACCGACATCGGCGTCGGCCGATCGCTCGAGACCGGGCTGGCGCGTACCGAGCGAGCGCTGGCCAAGCTCGACGAGGGGACCTACGGCATCTGCGACGCCTGCGGCGAGCCGATCCCGCCGGCGCGGCTGCGGGCGATGCCCGACGGCGTCCTGTGCGTGACCTGCGCGGCGTCGGAGCGCAAGACCCACGCGCCACGACGGCGCTGAAGGCGCGTCAGCGCAGGCAGGCCGGCAGGAGCGCGAGCGCCTCGTCGACGTCCAGCAGCGCGGCGGCGGCGAGGTCCTCGGCGGGGATCCAGTCGGGGAACGGCACCTCGACCGTGCGATGGGCGCCGGTCGCCGTGTGCACCTCGTCGACGGCGGCGAGGCGCTCGTTCGGAAACCGGTCGGCGACCCGCGCGAGCGCAGGCCAGAGCCGGCGGTGGATCAAGGTGACCTTGCCGTCGACCAGGCGCGTCGCGATCACGTCGGGAGAGTCGAGCACTCGCGTGAGCACGGCGAAGATCTCATGGCCGGAACCGTGTCCCCACCAGCTCCCGCGGATCGGCTCTCCGGCGACCCACGCGGCCAGATTCGGCACCGGCCCGCGGGCGGACTGCAACACGACTCCCTGCTCGCGCACCCACTCCAGCGGATCCACGCGCCAGCTCAGGGGATGATCACGTTGTCCGGGTTCGGGCGGCGGTCGGGCGGCGCCTGGCTGTAGTCGCCGAACGGCGCGTCGCGCTCGCGCACCGCCGCCCGCACGCCCTCCTGCTCGGCGCGCTCGATGAACCGGCGCGCCTCGGGCGTGTTGCGCATCAGCCCGTCGAGGATCGGCCCGAGCGTCTGGACGGAGGCCAGGCCCATGCTCTCGTAGGCCTGGTTGACGACCAGCTTCATCGCCGCCAGCTGCGAGGAGGGCAGGCCGGCGAGGTCGGCGGCGAGCGCCGCGACCGTCGTCTCGAGCCGCTCGAACGGGACCGCCTCGTTGATCAGCGCGGCGTCGGCCGCCTCCCGTCCCGACAGCGGGCGCCCGGTGAGGGCGTGGTACTTCGCGCGCGTCAGCCCGAGGCGGTAGATCCACATGCCCGACAGGTAGGCGCCCCAGAGGCGGGAGTAGGGCGTGCCGATCTGAGCGTCCTCGGATGCGACGACGAGGTCGGCGCAGAGCGCGAAGTCGCTGCCGCCGCCGACGCACCAGCCGTGGACCTGGGCGATGACCGGCTTCGGCGAGCGCCAGACGCTCATGAGCTTCTGGGTCGGCGAGATCTCCTGGGCCGTCGCGAACGCGAAGTCCTTGCCCGCGTCCCACTCTCCGTCGCTGGAGATCATGTCGTCCCAGGCCTCGAAGCCGCCGCCGAAGTCGTAGCCGGCGCAGAACGAGCGGCCGGCGCCTCGCAGCACGATCACCTTCACGGCGGCGTCGCGGACCGCACGGCCGACCGCCGCCTCCACCTCGTCGGGCAGCGGCGGGACGATGGTGTTGAGCTGCTCCGGGCGGTTGAGCGTGATCGTCGCGATCGGGCCGTCGGTGGCGTAGAGGATGGTCTCGAAGTCCGGTTCCGTCATCGGCGCGACCGTACTACGGCGCTCGCGGCGCCAGCGTCAGGTCGAACCCGCGCTCGACGTCGGGCCGGGGCCTACCGGCCGGTGGCGGCGAACCAGGCGCCGGTCGGGGACGTCACGAACACGATCGGCGCGATGCACGGCTTCGGCAGCGCGATCTCCGTCTTGATCCGCGCGTCGCCCTGCGGCGACGCCGGGACCGCGGCGGTGTCGATGTTCACGCCCTGATCGGGCGCGGCGGGCGTCAGGCAGTTCACGCGTGCGCGGAACTGCGGCACCGGGTTGGTGCCCTGCCCGGCGGGCGGCACGGGTGCGCGGCGAGCCAGCACGAGGCCTCGGACCTTGATCTCCAGCCGCCCGTCGGAGCGCAGCTCGCCGGAGGCGTGATCGAGTTCCCACGGGACGCCTCCACCGCTGGTGCCGCGGACGGGGTGCGCGGAGCCCGTGAACGGCTCAACCACGGGGGCCATGGTGTCGAACTCGAGCACGGTCCGGCTCGAGGAATGGGAATGGGCCGAGCTCGACTGCACGACGACGGCGCCCAACGCGACCAGCGCGACCAGTACTCCGAATGCTCTCCGCATCGTCTCTCCTCCGATAGGGGCTGGAGGAGGACCTACGCAGCCGGCGGCCGCCGGGTTCGGCACGCGATTCAACCGGGCGGGCGCCCGCTGCGTGGTACTGAGCCCCGTTCATCTGCCCGGTGGGGTAGACAACGGAGCCCACGATGGACTCCTCCGCCCACCACCACGCCCCACTGCCCACCTCGGGCCGCGCCCTCGACGCCGTCGCCCTGAGCGCGACCCTGCACTGCCTCACGGGCTGCGCGATCGGCGAGATCGTGGGCATGATCCTCGGGACCGCCCTCGACCTCTCGAACCTGGCGACGGTCGTGCTCTCGATCGTGCTGGCCTTCGCGTTCGGCTACGGCCTGACCAGCCTGCCGCTGCTGCGGGCGGGCCTCGCGCTCGCCGCGGTCGTCCCGGTCGCGCTCGCCTCGGACACGCTGAGCATCGCGACGATGGAGGTCGTCGACAACGCGATCATCCTCGTGGTGCCCGGCGCCATCGACGCGAGCCTCGGCGACATCCTGTTCTGGGGCAGCCTCTCCTTCGCCCTCGCGATCGCCGGCGCCTTCGCCTTCCCGGTCAACCGCTGGCTGCTCGCGCGCGGCAAGGGCCACACCGCCGTCCACGAGACCGGCATCCACGGCGGCCCGCCGACCAATGTGGTCGCGGCCGTCGCGGCGGTCGCGTTCGTCTTCGGCTCGGTCGTGCTCGTCGCCCAGGCCGTCTGACCGCGCCGGGGGCGGGCCGACACCGAGGGGTCGGCCCGCCCCCGGCGGAAGTTCAGTCCTTGCCCTTGCGCGCCGACCCCGCGCGCGTGGCGACCGACTTGCCCGCCTGCTTGGCCGCGCCGCCGGCCGCCCGAGCGGCTGACTTCAGCCCGCCCACGGCCGAGCCCGCCGAGCGCTTGGCCTGCTGGGCGCCGGCCGCTGCCTCGTTGCCCTGCCGCGTCGCGGCCCCCTTGGTGCCGGCCTCCTGCGACTTCGCACGGGCCTGGTTCCGCTGCCTCGTCGCCGCTGCCTTCTTCGCAGCCGCCTGCCGGTCCGCCTTGGTCTGAGCCACCTGCAACTCCTTCAGTCGGGGATGTGGTCTCCTTGATGCCCCGATCGGCAGAGTCTGAGGCGGTCAATCCTCCGGATCCTGCGGCGTGGCGAACTCGCCCTCGATCAGCTCGATGCGGTAGCCGTCGGGGTCGGCGACGAACGCGATCAGCGGCAGCTCCTCGCGGTCGCCAGGGTGGTAGGGCGGCTTCTCGGGCTGGACCCCGAGCGGCTCGAGGTCCGCGAGGGCCGCGTGGATGTCGTCGACCGTGACGGCCATGTGGTTGTAGCCCGTGCCGAGGTCGTAGGGCTCCTCCTGCCCGCGGTTGACCGTCAGCTCGAGCACGTCGCCGTCGCCGGGCAGCCCGAGGTAGAGGTTGTAGGCGGAGGAGAAGTTCAGGCGCCCGCGCGGCTCGAAGCCGAGCGCGCCGTAGAAGCGGACCGATGCCTCCGGGTCGCGGACGCGCAGGCAGGTGTGGACGAAGCGGCGGCTCATCGGCTCTCCCCCTCAGGCTGGACCCCGTGGCGGCGCAGGTAGTCGAGGTAGAACGGACGCAGCGACTCGGCGATCTCACCCCGCCCGGAGTCGGTGAGGTCGTCGAGATGGCCGCGCAGGGTGAAGACGTCGAGCTCCGCCTCCTCGGGCTCCCCGGCCGCGACCTCCGCGGCGGGCAGGATCTTCAGCAGCTCCCAGAAGAAGCCGGCGTCGACGTGGCGCAGCGCGTGGCGCACCGCGAGGTCGTGCAGCGCCTCGGAGGAGAGCTGGTCGAGGGGATCGGGAGCGGACACGTGGCGACGAGGTTACGGACTTGAGCTCCAGCCGAGGATCTGCAACGTCCGTCCAGACCGCCGGGAAGCGGATCGTCGAGCAATTATGGTCACTTGACCGATGCCGCCGATCACGAACATCGACGATCCGCGCTACGTGAAGGCGATGAGCCACCCGCTGCGGGTGCGCATCCTCGCGCTGCTCGACGAGCGCACGGCGAGCCCGGTCGAGCTCGCCGCCTGGCTCGACGCACCACTGGGGACCGTCGCCTACCACGTCCGCACCCTGGAGCGGATGGGGCTGATCGAGCTCGTCCGGCAGACGCGCGTGCGCGGCGCCGTCGAGCACCACTACCGCTCGAAGGAGCGCCCGCGCGTCTCCGACGAGGCGTGGGCCGCGGCGCCGCCGATCGCCAAACAGGCCGCCGTCTCGGCGTCGCTGCAGACGATCGACGCCTATGCCCGTGCCGCCTCCGCCGCCGGCGGCTTCGATCACGGCAGCGCCCACCTCACCCGTACCGCCCTGCGTCTGGACGCCCGCGGCTTCAGCGAGCTCTCACGCGCCTGCCTCCGCCTGCTCGCGCAGGTCGACCGCATCGAGGCCGCCGCGAAGGAGCGCATCGAGCGCAACCCCCACGCGACCGAGACCAAGGACGTCGCGCTGGTGATGATGCTGTTCGAGGCCGCCCGCCTCACCGCCGATGACGCCGACGACCCCGCCGCCGCCACGCGCCGCCGCCACCGCCACGAGATCTCGTCGGTCTGGGCCAGCTAGGCCGGAGGGGGTCGGCGAGCGCTACCGGTGGACGGCTGCGAGCAGCGCGGCGTAGGAGCGCACGAGCAGCGAGCGCTCGAGGGCGAGCTGGGGATCCGACGGGTCGCAGCCGGCCTTGACCCAGCGGTCCGAGACGTCCATCGCCTCGGCGCGCAACGCCGCCGCCTGGCGGACCGCGTCCGGCTCGACCGCGTAGCAGTAGGCGTAGAGGTCGCGCAGCGCGACGATCAGCGCCTCGCCGAGATCCGGGCGGTCGTCGTGCTGGTTCTCACGATGCGCCCGCCACCACTCGACCTCGAGCTCGGCGGCGTGCACCGGGTCGATCGGCTGTCGCAGCAGACGGTAGAAGCCCGCCATCAGCGCCCGTGCCGCCGCCGGGTCGTTGTCGGGGAACGGCGCCCATTTCTGGTTCGCGCGCAGCACGAGCCAGGCGCCCTTCAGCGTCCGCGGCCAGCTCATCCCGAAGGCCGCGCGCACCATCGCCACCGACGCGATCAGGAACGCCGCCCACCGGCGCCGGTAGTAGGTCTCCCACGCGCGGCACTCGTAGCGGCCGACAGCGCGTGGATCGAACCGGCGCATCGGCGGAAACTCTAAGCGGGGGCGCCCGTCTGCGCCGTGAACAGGACGGGGGGCTCCACGGCCGGGGCCGGCAGCACGAGCCGGAACGCCGCGACGATGTCAGGGTCGAACTGGCGCCCGCCCTGGGAGCTGATCTCGCTCACCGCGGCATCCACGGTCCAGGCGTCCTTGTAGGGCCGGGCGTGCGTGAGAGCGTCGAAGACGTCGGCGATAGCGACGATGCGGCCGACCAACGGGATCGTGGACCCGGCGAGCCCGGCGGGGTAGCCGGTGCCGTCCCAGCGCTCGTGGTGCGTGAGCGCGATCTTCTCGGCCATCTCCAGCAGCGCGAACCCCTGCCCGCTGAGCATCGCGGCGCCGCGGGTCGTGTGGCTCTTCATCTGCTCGAACTCGGCCGGCGTGAGCGGTCCGGGCTTGAGCAGGATGCTGTCCGGGATGGCGATCTTGCCGACGTCGTGCAGGGGCGCCGCCTGCCGCAGCAGCACCAGCTTGTCGTCCGGCAAGCCGACCGCCTCGCCGATCCGCGTCGCCAGCTCGCCGACCCGGCGCGTGTGCTGGCCGGTCTCGTCGTCGCGGTACTCGGCCGCGAGCGCAAGACGCTGGATGACCTGGAGCTGGGAGTCCTCCACCAGCAGCCGCTCGTTCTCGCGGGCCAGTCGCTGGGCGGTCGCGTGCGCCTTGTGCGAGCGGAGGTAGAAGACGGCGAACAGCAGGACGAGGCCGATGGTCATGAACGCCGAGCCGAGCTTCGCCAGCCGCAGCGCCCGCGACGCGCGACGCTCGTAGTCCTTGCCCGCTTCGCTGAGCTCGAACCCGACCCGGCCCTGCGTCGCGCCTGCGATCGGTCCCAGCCGATCGGCCGCAGGGCCCTCATTGCGGGCCACGTGGCCCTCGATCTGCGCGAGCGTGACGACGTTCGCCCGGTAGGGGACCAGCGCGTCGGCAAGGTGGGTCGTGGCATGGTCGTGCCGCAGCTGCGCGATGCGGCTCTCGATCCGGCGCTCGCTCTCCCGCATCTTCGCCCGGACCACGACCTGCGCCGCGTCGCCCTCTCCATTGGCGTCGAACGGGATGCTCTGAAGGGCGTCGACGTCGCGCTCGACCTGGCCGAGCGTGACCTGGGCGTCGCGGGCGGTGTTCGCTCTCTCCTGCAAGGTCGTGACGACGGCGATCGAGACGAGCGCGAGCACGAACGCGGTCACGACCACCCAGGTCGAGAAGGACTTGAAGAGCGTGGTCGTCCTGATGCGCACACCGCGTGCATCGACCGGAAGCCGGCAAAGCGTGAAGGAGGCGCTTCATGGTCGCCTCATGATCGGCCGCGACGCTGCGGTCATGGTGTTGATCCTCGGACTCGGGCTGGCCGTCCTCGCCTCGGTCGCGCTCAACGGCTCCTACCTGCTCCAGCACGCCGGCTCGCGCGGCGCGCCGTCGGTGGATCTCCGCCGGCCGCTGATCACGTTCAAGGGGCTGTTGCGCTCGCGCCTGTGGCTCGCCGGGGCCGTCGCCGGCGTCCTCGGTTCGGCGCTGCACGTCGCGGCGCTCGGGACCGCGCCCTTGTCGCTGGTCCAGGCCTTCACCGCCGGCGGCCTCGCGCTGACCGTGCCGGTCGCGGCACGGGCGTTCGGCCAGCGGCTCGAGCGCTCGGAGCTGGTCGCCGTCGTCGTGCTCATCACCGCGCTCGCGCTGCTCGGCCTCGGAGCCGGAGCGCTCGTCCCCGGGGCGATCCCGGTCCGCGGCCTCGCCCTTGCGGTCGGGGTCGCCGCGCTGGCGGCCGCGGCCACGGCGCTTCCGCGCGCCGGCCACCGGCGCGGGCGCCTCCTCGGCGCGGCCGGCGGCGTCCTCTACGGCGCGAGCGACGCGGCGACCAAGGCCGTGACGATGACCCACGGCGGCCTGATCGCGGCGCTCACGAGCCCGTGGGTCGTCGTGGTGATCCTGCTCTGCGTCGGTGCCTTCGCGTGCTTTCAGCGCGGTCTCCAGATCGGCCCCGCCGTCCCGGTCATCGCGATGATGACCGGGGCGACCAACGGCGTCGCGATCGCGATCGGCCTGCTGGTCTTCGGCGAGCCGCTCGGGGCGAACCCCGCGTTCGCGGCGATGCACGTCTCGTCGTTCGTCCTCGCGGTGGCCGCGGGGGTGACGCTCGCCCGCGCTCAGGGACGGCTTGCGCCCGACGACCCGGCCGCGGCCGCGCGCGGCGGCACGCGGTCCCAGAGCTCGCCGGCACGCTCGGCCGCGCGCTCGAGCAGCCGCCGGCTGGCCGGGAGCGCGAACAGCGCGGCGGGGACGGCCACGCCGATCGCCGCCCCGGCCAGCACGTCACCCGGATAGTGCGTGCCCGCGACGACGCGGGAGAACGCCAGGATCGCCGCGAGGATCAGCAGCCAGCGCCCCAGCGCGCGATCGTAGAGCCAGATCCCGAAGGCCAGCGCGAACGCGCCGACCGCGTGGTCGCTCGGGAAGGAGAAGTCCGCCGACCGCGCGATCAGCAGGTGCGCGTGCCCCGGATGGGCCGCGTAGGGGCGCACCCGCGCGACGGCATGGGAGAGCGGCTGGACGGCGAGCAGGGCCAGCGCCGCGGAGACCGTGCCCAGCAGCGCGCCCGCCCTCCGCTCCTGCCGCCGCCGCGACCAGCGAACCAGGAAGACCAGCGCGACGAGGGCCATGATGACCGCGGCCAGGTCCGTCGCGAGCAGCCTGAACAGGCCGTCCAGCCCATGGCCCGCCAGTCCGTTGACGAGCTTGAACGCGCGGAAGTCCATCTCAGCCGGGCTGCGTGCTGACCGCAGGCGCGGGCACGCGGCGGCGGCGCGCGGCGAGCCGCATCTCGGGGATCCGCCAGATCGCCTCGGCGGCGATCGCGGGCGACATCTTCGAGCGACCGGCCCGCCGCTCGCGGAAGACGATCGGCACCTCCTCGATCCTCAGCCCCGCGCGCGCGGCCCGGAACGTGGCCTCGACCTGGAACGTGTAGCCCTCCGCGGTGAGGTTGTCGAGGCCGATCGCGCGCAGCGCGTCGGCCCGGAAGCACTTGAAGCCGCCGGTGAGGTCGCGGACCTCGGAGCCGAGCACCGCACGCGCGTAAACGCCGCCGGCGCGCGAGAGGATCTGCCGGTCCAGCGACCAGCCCTCGACGCTCCCGCCCGGCACGTAGCGGGAGCCGAGCACGATGTCGGCGCCGTCGCGCGCGGCCTCGAGCAGCCGCGGCAGGTCGGCGGGGTCGTGGGAGAAGTCGGCGTCCATCTCGATCACGTACTCCGCACCCGATGCGAGGGCGAGCCGGAAGCCGTCCACATAGGCGGCGGCGAGCCCGGCCTTAGCGGGCCGGTGGAGGACGTGGACGTCGCGGTGCGCGGCGGCGAGGCTGTCGGCGATGAGCCCGGTGCCGTCGGGCGAGTTGTCGTCGACGATCAGGATCGAGCCGGCGATCGCAGCGCGGACGGCCTTGACGAGCGGCGCGAGGTTGTCCGCCTCGTTGTAGGTCGGGATGACGATCCAGGCGCCGGTCATCGATCGCTCCGCTCGTAGATGCGATGACCGCGCACCGTCGCGGCCAGCCGGTAGTCGCGTGCGATCAGGCGCGCCGTACGGCCACCCGGGTCGAGCCCCCAGTGGCCGGGCGCCTGCCACCGGACGAGCCAGGTGGGCCGCTGCGCCGAGCCGAGCAGCCGCTGGAGCTGCGGGACGGCGCCGGGCTTGGCCCGGAGCATGAGGCTCCACGCGTACGGATACGGGCTCGGGAGGCCGGAGTAGTAGCCGGCGTTCGCCTGCGCATACATGACGTACTGGGTGTCGCCGGGCCGAGCGTGGGTGCGGACGTAGCGGCCGACGGCCATCGCCTCCCGGTTCGGTGGATGGGCGGCGACAAAGGCCGCGCCGCCGACCGCCGCCGTCAGCGACACCGCCGTGCAGGCGCCGACGGCCACGAACCGGGTCACCCTCCGGCTGCCGGCGATCCCGACCGCCGCGGCGACGCAGCCGATCGGCACGAGCTCGATCAGGTAGTGCGGCCAGTAGCTGCCGCCGCCGAGGACGCCCGCGGTGGCACCTACGAGCCAGGCGCCGAACGTCGCCAGCAGGACGCGGTCGCCACGCAGGTGGGTCAGCCCGCGCACGGCCAGCCCGACCACGAGCACGAGACCCGAGACGAGCGCCGGCGCCGCGAGCGACTGCACCCGCACGTGCAGCGGGACGTTCGAGCCGGAAAGGGTGTGCAGGGCGTCGATCCGAAACCCGACGAGCGCGTAGGCGAAGCCGCCGTCCGGCAGCCGCGCAGCCAGCTGCCAGGCCAGCAGCGCGACCACCGGGATCGCGACCCCGGCCGCGTACGCGAGCGGCCAGCGGACACGCACGCCGCGATCGGCGACAGACGACGCGACGACGAAGACGAGCCCGGCCAGGCCGGCGTCGAGGAACGACTGCTTGATCAACAGAGCGGCGACCGCCAGCAGCCCCGCCGCGAACAGCAACCCCGTGCGGCGCCGCCGGTGCGCGAGGACCAGGCAGAGGACCGACAACGTGGACGGCACCGCCGCGAGCAGCTCCGCCGGCGTGTAGACGGACGCGATCGCGACCGACCCGCTCAGCAGCGCCGCGAGCAGGCCCCCGATCAGCCCCGCGCGCCGGCCCGCGACCTCGCGCGCGAGCAACGCGATCGCGGCGACGAGCGCGAGCGCGGCGACCGCGCCGAGCACGCGCACGCCGCGGTCCCCGCCCAGCACCGCGACCTTGTAGAGGCCGACGAGCAGCGGGGGCCGATCCAGCCAATTGGAGCCGTACAGGGAGCCATGACCGCTGCCCCAGCTGCGCGCGATGAAGGCGACGCCGCCTTCGTCCCTGCCGAGGCCGACCCCGAGGAACGGGAGCCGCAGAGCGAGCGCGAGCAGGAGACAGCCGGCGAGGCCCCGCCACATCCAGGGCGCCCGCTCCCGCTGCCATTCGGGCAACGAGACGACCGACGGGCGGGCAGGGGCGGCGACGGCCATGGCAGCAAGGTGACCGCCGGCCGTGAAACCAAGATGAACCGCCCAGCGCGGCGGTACTAGGCCGGCCGCGCGCGCGGGAGCCTGAGCCAGACGTCGGCGCCGGGACCGGCGTTGGCGGCGCCCGCGCTCCCGCCGTGTGCGTGCGCGACCGCCTCGACGAGCGCGAGGCCGAGGCCGGCGCCCGGGCCGCGCGCGCCCGGCGGCCGGCTGAAGCGCTCGAAGGCGCGCGGCAGGTAGTCCGGCGCGAAGCCGTCGCCGTGATCGGCCACGTGCAGCTCGATGCAGTCACCGTCGGCGCGGGCCGAGATGCGAATCGGTACCGCGCCGTGGCGCCGGGCGTTGTCGATCAGGTTGGTCAGCGCGCGGTCGAGCGCGTCGGGGTCGGCGAGCACCCGCAACCCTGGATCGACGGCCTGCTCGACCTCCTCGGCGCCGAAGCGGTCGACGACGCGCGCGACCAGCGCGGCGAGCAGGACCTCCTCCAGGTCGCGCGGCGCGGTGCGCTCCTCGCCATGGGCGATAAGCAGCAGATCCTCGGCGAGCCGCGCCAGACGGTCGGTCTCCTCGCCCGCCGAGAGGAGCGCGAAGCGCCAGTCGTCCGGCCCCGCGTCGGGGTGCAGCGCGACCTCGATCTCGGCCTTCAGGATCGCCAGCGGAGTACGCAGCTCATGGCTCGCCGTGGCCAGGAACTCGCGCTCGTTCCGGGCCGCGGCGTCGAGCCGGTCGAGCATGTCGTTGAGCGTCTCCCCCAGCCGCCGCAGCTCGTCCTCGGCCTCTGGGAGCGGCAGCCGCGCGCCGGAGGTCACGTCGGAGATGTTCGCCGCGCGGCGGCGCATCCGCTCGACCGGCCCGAGCGCGCCCGCGGCGACCGCGTAGCCGGCCGCCGACGCGAGCAGCAGCGCGATCGGGAGCCCGAGGAGCAGCACGCCGCGCAGCGTCTCGAGCGTGCGCTCGCGCTGCAGCATCGAGGCCGCGACGGCGACGATCCTCCCCTGCGCCGCGGGCCGGCCCAGGATGCGGGTGCGCTCGCGGACCTGGAAGCTGACCTCACCGCGCCGCGCGGCCGCGAGATGCACCGGTCCGACCAAGGGATTGGCGCCGGTCACGCGCTGTGACGCGAGCACGCGCCCGTCCGCGCTCAGCACCTGCGCGGGCTG
This sequence comes from Solirubrobacteraceae bacterium, assembly GCA_034665245.1. Taxonomy (GTDB): domain Bacteria; phylum Actinomycetota; class Thermoleophilia; order Solirubrobacterales; family Solirubrobacteraceae; genus DASQFQ01. The sequence continues at coordinate 34,307 of JAXDGC010000377.1, forward strand.
GCCGGCCGCGTCGATGATCACCCGGGCGCGCGGCAGGTTGCCGGCGCTCTCGGCCAGCTCGCCGGCGCGCAGGCGCAGCGCGTGATCGAGCTCGGCGTCGAGGCCCGCCTGCACGCGCAGCAGGACGACCGTCCCGACACCGGCGAGCAGCACCGCCGCCGCACCCGCGAAGGCGACCGTCAGCCGGACCCGCAGCGAGAGGCGGTTCAGGAATCGCACAGCCGGTACCCGACGCCACGCACGGTCTCCAGCGACGCGCGGCCGAACGGCCGGTCGATCTTCTCGCGCAGCAGCCGCACATAGACGTCGACGACGTTGGAGCGATTCTCGTACTCGCCCTCCCACGCGTGCTCGAGCAGCGTGAAGCGGCTCAGCACCTGCCCCGGGTGGCGCATGAAGATCTCGAGCATCGCGAGCTCCTTGGCGCTCAGCTCCAGCGGCGTCTCACCGCCCCAGGCCCGGTGCCCGGCCGGATCGAGCCGCAGGTCCCCGACCTCGAGCACGGGCGCGCGCTCGACCGGTCCCCGGCGCGCGAGCGCGCGCAGCCGCGCGAGCAGCTCGTCGAACGCGAACGGCTTGGCGAGGTAGTCGTCGGCGCCCGCATCGAGGCCGTCGACCCGGTCGGGCACCGCGGCGCGCGCGGTGAGCATCAGCACCGGCGACCAGATCCGGTCCGCCCGCAGCCGCCGGCACACGTCGAGCCCGTCGAGATCGGGCAGCATCGCGTCGAGGACGATCGCGTCGTACTCCGTCGCGCCCGCGCGGATCAGCGCATCCATCCCATCCGTGGAGACATCGACGGCCAGCCCCGCGCGCGTCAACCCGCGGCGCAGCACGTCGGCCATCTTCGGCTCATCCTCCACGACGAGGACCCTCATCCTCTACAGGGTGTCAGGCCACCGCCTCGCCGAGCAACCGCTCGACGAGCACGCAGTCCTTCCACTCGCCGTCGAGCCTGCCGTGGCGGCGCTGGATCCCGACCTCCTCGAACCCCGCGGCGAGATGCACCGCGCGGCTCGCGGCGTTGTCCGCGAACACGCGGGACGTGAGCTTGTAGTAGCCCGCCTGCTCGCACGCCGCGACGAGCGCCTCGAGCAGCCGGACGCCGGCCCGGCGGCCGCGCGCCGCGCGGGCGACGTAGACGCCGTGCTCGCCGACGCCGGAGTAGACGCAGCGGTCCGTGTAGGCCGAAACGCGCGCGAACCCGACGACGGCGCCGTCGGAGGTGGCGACGACGAACGGCAGGCCGCCCGAGAGCCATGCCTGGACCTCCTCGCTGCGGCGCGGGCGCGTCTCGAACGTGGCGACGCGGTCGGCGATTGCCTCGTTGTAGATCGCGGTGATCGCCGCGGCGTCCGTGTCGGTGGCGGGCCGGATCGACAGCATCCCCCGATCATCCCGGTTGCCAGAAAGCGGTTGGTAGGAGAGGATGGGCGCGATGACCCCCGCCGACATCATCGAGCAGATGATGGCGCTGACGAGCGTCGAGGAGTGGCTCGAGCTCGTCCACCCGGACGCGGAGTACCAGCCGCTGCCCGACGCGCCGGTCTACCGCGGCCTGGCCGAGATCAGGAGGTTCGCGGAACACGAGGCCGCCGACCCCACCCGTCCCCAGCCGCTGCTCGTCTCCGTGACCGAGACGGGCGACCGGGCCGTGGTCCGTGGTCAGGTCCGGTTCATCCGCGGCACCGTTGAGAAGCGCCACAACGTGCTCGAGGTCGCGGCGTGGGTCGTGACCTTCAGCGACGGCAAGCTGCGCCGCACCGAGGCGTTCTCCAGCTGGAGCGCGGCCGAGGACGCCGCGGGCATCGCCGCGGACGAACGCCGGCGCGACCGGCGGCTCGGCGGGGGCTTCCAGCTCCTGCTCGGGCTGCCGCGCCCGCGCCGGCTCGCGCTCCGCTAGCCCTCGCGACTCAAGCCCACGGCTCCCGCGTCGACAGGGGGTCGTAGACCCATGTCCGTCCACGCACGCCTCCGCGTCCTGCTCGCGCTGTCCGTCCTCGTGATCGGCGGCAGCGTCTGGCTGGTCGCCGGCCAGCAGCGCGACGCCGTGATCGGCATGCAGGGGCAGCTGCGCTCGTCGAGCGACCTGCTGACGGCCATGCTCGACCAGGAGACAGGTGTGCGGGGTTACGCGCTCACCGGGGAGAAGAGCTTCCTCGAGCCCTATGTGACCGGGCAGGGCGGCTTCGAGCGTGCGATGCGCGCGGCTCAGGCAGGTCCGGGGCGCGAGCCGGCGACCGCGGGCATGCTTCGCGACCTCACCGCCACGGCGCGCCAGTGGCAGGCCAATGCGCGAACCGCGGTCGACCAGGTCGATCGCCGGGGGGTGAGGGCGATCAGCCGCGACGACGCCCACACGCGCAAGGCGCTCATGGACCAGTTCCGCAAGCAGGACGCCGCGCTGCGCGTCCACGTCGAGCGGCGCGCGCAGGCCCGGCTGCAGCACGCGCGCTGGGTCGCCTTCGGCTTCGTGATGCTGTTCAGCACGACCGTGCTGTCGCTCGGCTTGTTCGCGCTCGAGCGCCAGGCGCGGCGCGCTCGCGCGCGCAGCAAGCAGCGGCGCGAGTACGTCGAGGCGCTCCAGGGCGCCGACGACGAGCGCGAGGCGAAGGAGCTGCTGCGCAGGCGGGCCGAGCGGCTCGCGCCCGGCGCGGACGCGGTCGTGCTGACGCGCAACGCCAGCGGCAGCTCGCTGAAGGCCGCGACCGACCCGGCGGCGGTGCCGGGGCTCGCCGGCGCACTGGTCGACGCGACGCCGCGCGCGTGCCTCGCGATCCGCGGCGGGCACACCCACGAGCGCAAGCCCGGCGGCGCGCCGCTGCAGGCGTGCCGGCTGTGCGACCGCGTCAGCGGCGGCTCGCTGTGCGTGCCCGAGCTCGTCGCCGGTGAGGTCATCGGCTCCCTGCTCGTCGTCAAGGACGGCCAGGTCAAGGCCGCCGAGCGCGAGAGCATCACCGGCGCCGTGGCGCAGGCCGCGCCCGTCCTCGCCAACCTGCGCAACCTCGCGATCGCCGAGCACCGGGCGGCCACCGACCCGCTGACCAAGCTCCCCAACGCGCGCTCCGTGCAGGAGGCGCTGATCCGCATGGTCGCGCAGTCCTTGCGCTCCGGCTCCCCGCTCTCCGCGATCGTGATCGACCTCGACCACTTCAAGGCGCTCAACGACCGCCACGGCCACCAGGCCGGCGACGAGGTGCTCGAGACGTTCGGGGCGACGCTGCGCCGCGGCGTACGCGCCAGCGACTTCGCCGGGCGCTGGGGCGGCGAGGAGTTCGTCGTCCTGCTGCCGGACACCGACCTGGAGGGCGCCCTGCACGCCGCCGAGACCATGCGGGCGAGCTTCGACGGGATGACGGTCCCGGCGGTCACCGCGCACATCACCGCCAGCCTCGGCGTCGCGACGCTGCCCGTCCATGTGGCCGACGGCCCGTCGCTGATCCGCGCGGCCGACCGCGCGCTCTACCGCGCCAAGGCGACGGGCCGCAACCGCGTCGTCGCGGCCGTCCCCGCGGAAGAGCCGGTCCCACTGTGACCCGCGACGACGAGCGCCCCTCGGGAAACGCGGTCCAGCGGCTGTACGAGCTCTCGCTCGACATGCTCGGCACGTCCAGGGACGGCTACTTCACGGAGCTCAACCCGGCGTGGGAGCGGTGTCTGGGCTGGACCCCCGAGGAGCTGATGGCCGAGCCGTTCATCTCCTTCGTCCATCCCGACGACGTCGACGCGACGCGCGCCCGGCCCACATCGTTAGCGACCCCGGACGACGCGGTCGTGACGTTCGAGAACCGCTATCGCACGCGTGACGGCGACTACCGGGCCCTGAGCTGGACGACGGTCGCCGTCGACGGCGCCCTGTACTTCGCGGCGAGGGACGTCACCGAGGCCAGGGCGGGCGAGGCCGAGCGCCGCGAGGCCGAGCGGCTGATCCGCGACTCCGAATCGCTGCACCGCACACTGACGTCCAACCTGCCGGACACCACCGTGTTCCTGCTCGATCACGAGCTTCGGGTCCTGATCGCCGACGGCGAGGCGATCCAGCGACTCGGGTTCCTCGACGCCACGATGTTCCGCGGCCGCAAGGTGGCCGACCTGTATGCCGAGGTCCCCGAAGAGGTCCTCAAGCTCTGCCTCGACAACTACAGGGCCGCGCTGCTCGGCGAGCGGCGCTCCTTCGAGTTCGAGAGCGACGGGGTGACGTTCGCGGTCCAGGCGGTGCCCGTGCGCAGCGAGGACGAGAGCATCGATTCGCTGCTCGTCGTCGCGCGCGACATCTCCGAGCGCACCCGCACCGCGCGGCAGCTCGCACGCCGTGCCCGCCAGCAGAACGCGGTCGCGGCGCTCGGTCGCTTCGCGCTCGGGAGCCACGACCTCGGCGAGCTGATGACCGAGGCGGTGAGGACGGCGACCGCCACGCTCGGCGTCGATGTCGGCCGCGTCCTCGAGCTGGACGACGCGGGCGCGCGGCTCTCCCTGGTGGCCGCCGTCGGCTTCCCCGACGGATCCATCGGCTCGCGGCCGATGCCGCTCAGCGTGAGCGAGAGCGAGAGCGCCGCGCACACGCTGCGCACGGACGAGCCGACGATCGTCGAGGACGTGGCGACCGAGACGCGCTTCGAGCCGTCGGCCACGCTCGCGGCGCTCGGCGTCGTCAGCAGCCTCAGCGTTCCCATCGAGACCCACGACCAGCCGTTCGGCGTCCTCAATGTCAACTCCCTCGAGCCGCACGCGTTCACCGAGGACGAGGTCGCCTTCCTCACGGCGGTCGCCACGCTGATCATCATCGCCGTCGAGCGCGACCGCGACGAGCAGGTGACGCGGCACGCCGCCCTGCACGATCCGCTCACCGGCCTGCCGAACCGCACGCTCACGCTCGACCGGCTCGCCCAGGCGCTGGCCCGCCGGCAGCGCGAGCGCATCGACGTGGCCGTCTTCGTCCTCGACATCGACGGCTTCAAGCTCATCAACGACTCGCTCGGTCACGCCGCCGGCGACGAGGTGCTGCTCGCGCTCGCGCCGCGGCTGAACGCCGCGGTGCGCGCGACCGACACGGTCGCGCGCCTGGGCGGCGACGAGTTCGTCGTCATCTGTCCCGACGTCGACGCGGTCCGTGGCGCCACCGACGTCGCGGCCCGGCTCGCCGCCGCGGTGACGCGCCCGATGGTCCTCTCGAGCGGCGAGCACTTCTTCACCGTCAGCACGGGCGGCACGCTGGCCACGAGCGTCCAGGACACCCCGGAGTCGCTGCTCGGCGACGCCGACGCCGCGATGTACCGCGCCAAGGCGCGCGGCCGCGGCCGCTACGAGCTCTACGACGAGGCGATGCGCACCACGCTGATGGCCCGCGTTCGCATCGAGACCGAGTTGCGGCGCGCCCTCGACCGTGACGAGCTCGTGGTCTACTACCAGCCGGTGATCGACCTCGCCACGGGCCGGCCGGTGTCGACCGAGGCGCTCGTGCGCTGGCAGCACCCGGAGCGCGGTCTGGTCGGCCCGCTCGAGTTCATCCCGATCGCCGAGGAGACCGGGCTGATCGCCATGCTCGGGCTGCGCGTCCTGGAGCACGCCTGCCGCCAGACGGCGGCCTGGCAGCGGGACATCGACCCCACGCTCGGTGTCTCGGTCAACGTCTCCGGGCGCCAGGCGCTCAACCCCCTCCTCCCCGCCCAGGTGGCGGCGATCGCCGAGCAGACCGGGCTGCGCCCCGGGACGCTCGCGCTGGAGATCACCGAAACCGTGCTGATGGAGGAGGCCGACTCGCCGGCGACCGTCTTCGACTCGCTGCGGCAGTACGGACTGAGCCTCGTGCTCGACGACTTCGGCACCGGCTACTCGTCGCTCAGCCGCCTCAAGCGCTTCCCGCTCGACGTCCTGAAGGTCGACCGCTCGTTCGTCTCCGGGATGGACGCCAACCCCGACGACCGCGCGATCGTCAAGGCGACGATCGACATGGCGCACGCCGTCGGGCTGACGGTGGTCGGCGAGGGCGTCGAGACGCGCGAGCAGGAGCAGCACCTGCGCGGCTTCGGGTGCGATCGCGCCCAGGGCTTCCTCTACGCCCGCCCCCAGCCCGCCGACGCGATCGGCAACCTGCTCGCGGCCGCGCTGCGGTAGACACGCGAACTCTATATAGGTAGAGTTAGGCGGTGCCGCGCCGCCCCTCCCGCCAGACCGTGACCGTCCTGACCGTGCTGGCAACCGATCCCGGCCGGTGGCGATACGGCTACGAGCTGGGGCAGGAGGTCGAGCTCAAGGCAGGGTCGCTGTATCCGATCCTGATGCGGCTCGGCGATCGGGGACTGCTCGAGAGCACATGGGAGAGCGACCCTCCCGCCGGCCGCCCGGCTCGACATCTCTACCGGCTGACCGCTGCCGGGATCGAGGCCGCCGCCGCCGCCGCCGCGCCGCGCACGAAGCCGGCCCGCGCAGCCCGGCACGGGCGCCCGGCGCGGAGCCCGTCGTGAACCGCGACGCCGATGGTGCTGCCCGCCTGCTGGGCTGGGCCGTGCGGCTCCTCCCCGCCCGCCGGCAGGAGTGGGGCCGGGCGATGCAGGCCGAGCTCGCGTCGATCGAACCGGGACCGGACCGCCGGCGCTTCGCGGTGACCTGCACGCGGGCGGCGCTGAGCCGCCCGGCGACGCTCGTCAGGCTCGGCCGGCGCCTGCCGGTCGCGGGCGTCCTGGCGGCGGCGATCGTGCTGGCCGGCGACATCCCGCTCGCGGGCGTCCGCCGCGAGGCGATCGTCATGGTCGTGGTCCTCGCCGCGCTGCCCTGGCTGGCGCGCCGCCTCGCGATCGCCGGCCCCGTCGCCGCCGGCCGGACCGCCCGGCTCGTCAGTGCCGGCGGCCTTGCCGTCGTCGCGGCTGAGGTGCTGATCTTCATCAACTACGCGCGCCGGATGCCCCTCGGCGGGGGCGAGGCCGACGCCACCGTCGCGACGACGCTGATCGTGGTCTGGACGACGATGCTGACGACCTACACGATCGCGCTCGTGAGGCTGACCGCCGGCCGGTCCGCGGTCACCGCGCACACGCTCGCGACCGGCGCCGGGATCGGCGTCGCCGCCGCGGCGGCGTGGTTGGCGGCGGCCTTCGTCCACCCCGAGGTTCCGACCTCGAGCGGCCCGGCGGTCGTGGCGATCGCAGCGGCCGCGGTGTGCGCCGGCTGGGCGAGCCGCCAACGGTCCGGCCGCGGTGCCGAGAGCCGTGTCGCGGCGCTGTGCGCGGCCGCGGGCACCGCGCTGCTGATCGCCGTCCTGATCGACGGCCCGTTGCGCATGCTCCCGCCCTGGGTGGCCAACAGCGCGCCGCCCGTCTACCCGGCCGAGACCACCGAGCGCCTCGTCGACTCGATCGGCGTCTGGCTGCTGGGCTGCCTGCTGGCCACGGCCCTCAGCCTCGCGATCCGCCCGAGCCCGCAACCCGCCGACCTCCCAAACGCCACGGTTTCGGTCGCGTAACCACGCGCGCGGTGCCGATGCAGGTCCCGTCGTGCCCACCCCTCCCCACGCCACGCGTGACGCCGGACGCCGGATGCCGAGCGGCCGCGTGCTGGCGGCAGCGGCGCTCGCCTGGCTGACGCTCTTCGCGGCCGCGACCCTGCTGACCCAGGGCCATGGCCCCTTCGGGCACGCCGTCGTCGACGTCGCGTACCTGCTCCCGCATCTGCTCGCCTTCGTCCTGGCGCTCCGGGCGGCGCGCCGGACGAGCGGTGCGCACCGGCGCCTGTGGGGCACGCTGGCCTGCGCGATCCCCCTGTGGATCGGCGGCGAGGGGGTGGTGAGCGGCTACCACGTCCTCGGTCGGGAGCCCGCGTTCCCCGGGCCGGCCGATGCGTTCTTCCTCGCCTTCTACGTCGTGCTGATCGCGACGTTCCTGCTGGGGCTCCGCCCGGTGTTGCTCGTCCGCAGCTGGAAGGCGCTCCTCGACGCCTCCGTGCTCTCCGCCGCCGTGGGGTACATCGGCTGGTTCGCGCTGATCGAGCCGCAGGTGTCCGGATCCCTGAGCCTGGCCACGGTCGTGGGCATCGCCTATCCGCTGCTGGACGTGGCGATGTTGACCATCCTCGTCTCGCTCACGCTCGCCGCCGTCCACCGCCCACCCCCGTCGCTCCTGCTCCTGACCGGGGCCATCGTCATCGGATCGGTGACCGACTGCGCGCTGACCTACATCAGCCTGCACACGAGCGCACCTGAGCTGAGCTGGCTGAAGATCGGCTGGGAGGCCGAGGCCCTGCTCCTGGCCGCTGCCGCCATCGCCGCGGTCCGTGTGTCGAGCGCGGAGCGACGCGCCGTGCGCGCCGACCTGCGCGACCACGGACTGACGATCGTGCTCGGCGGCGTCGCGGCGACGCTCGTCGCGGTCTGCATCGTGGTGGCGGTGAACCATGCGCTCGACGCCGGCAGCGTCGTCGCCGCCTTCTACGTCGTGGCTGCGATCGCGCTGCGCCTGTTCATGACCTCTCGCGAGCGCGAGCAGATCGCGGTCGAGCTGGAGGCGTCGCTCGGCGAGCAGCAGCGGATGGCGAACACCGACGAGCTGACCGGCCTGCACAACCGCCGCTTCGCCGACCGGCGCCTGCAGGAGCGGGCGGGGGCCGGTCCCGGGGACGCACCCGAAGTCGGGATCCTGGTGCTCGACCTCGACCACTTCAAGGAGATCAACGACGTGCACGGCCACGCGGTCGGCGACGAGGTCCTCCGCCTCACCGCGTCCCGGCTCGCCACCGTCGGCCGTTCCGGCGACGTGGTGGCGCGCTACGGCGGAGAGGAGTTCCTCGTCATCCTGCGCGACCTCCCCCGCGACGGCCTGCTCGCCGTGGCCGAGCGCTTCCGCGTCAGCATCGCCGAGGAGCCGTTCGTGGTCGGCTCGGACCACCACATCATCGTGACGACGTCCGTCGGAGGCGCGTCGATGCCCGCGGACGCGGCCACGATGACCGATCTGCTGCGCATCGCGGATCGCGCGCTCTACACCGCGAAGTCGATGGGGCGCAACCGGGTGCAGATCGGCGCACACGCCGACGAGACGAGCATCGATGCCCTGGTCGGGCGCGGCAGCGTCCTGAACTTCGTCCAGAGCCTCGTCGACTACGTCGACGCCGGCTCCGGCAACCTCGATCACGGCCGCGAGGTCGCGCGCTGCGCGGGGCTGGTGGCCGACGAGCTGGGCCTCAGCAGCGGTGAGCGCTGGCGCGCCTGCGCCGCGGCCCGGCTGCACGACATCGGCAAGCTCTGCGTCCCACCGGAGCTGCTGGCGATCCCGGGCCCGCTCGACCTTCACGAGCGAGAGCTCGTGCGCCGGCACCCGGACGTCGGGGCCGACATCCTCGCCCTGGCGCCCGGCCTGGAGGACATCGCGGCGGTGGTGCGCCAGCATCACGAGCGCCACGACGGGACGGGCTACCCCGCCGGCCTGGCCGGCGACGCCATCTCGATCGAGGCCCGCGTGGTCTCGGTCTGCGACGCATGGGCCACCACGCGCCACGACGGGCGATCCGAGCCCGAGGCGGTCGCCGAGCTCCAGCAGGGCGCCGGATCCCACTTCGACCCGCCCGTCGTCGAGGCCTTCCTCCGCCTGGTGGAGACAGGGCCCGGCTCCCGGCTGGAGGCCGCCCGCCCCTAGCGGGTCAGACCGCGCCGCCGGCGACCGGCGGAGCGGTGGGATCGCTCCCCTCGTCGCCGAGCTGCTCGCGGGCGAGGTACTCCTCGGCCAGCAGCGGGTTCTCGCGCGCGCGCTCGACGACGCGCAGCAGATCGGACATCGTCGCGATCTCCTCCGTCTGCTCCTTGATGAACCACTGCATGAACTGCTCGGAGGTGTAGTCCTGATGCTCGCGGGCGACCCCCGCGAGCGCGTTGATCTGCTGCGTGACGCGGCGCTCCTGGTCCAGCGCGAGGGCCACCGGCGCGACGACGTCGTCGAAGGCGACCTGCGGAGCGTCGACGCCGGGGATCGCCGGGTCGAGCCCCTGGTCGAGCAGGAAGCGCACCATCATCAGCGCGTGGTTGCGCTCCTCGAGCGCCTGCGCGTAGAAGAACGAGGCCAGGCGCGGCAGCGTCTCGGCGTCGTAGTGCACGGCGATCGCGACGTACTGCTGGTGCGCGGCGAACTCGTGGCCGATCTGGTCGTTCAGGCGTTCGACGAAGGCGTCGGCGGGCATCGGGGCAAGGTATCGGCAATCGCGCTTAGGGTCCCCTAACATGGCGGGCGCGATGGGAGCCAAGGTCGTCAAGCCCAAGAAGCGCTGCTGCAAGAGCGGCCCACGCTGCGACCGCTGTCCCATCGTGCTGATGCGGCTCGAGGCGCAGGGTCTCGCGCACCGCGCCCCCAAGGGCCGCTACGTGATCAGCAAGAAGGTGAAGAAGAAGCAGCTGAAGGCCGCGCGGGCGCGCGCGTAGTCGTCACTCGGCCCGCAGGACCACCGCCGGCTGGGTGGCCGCCGCGGCCCGCGCCGGGAGGACGGCGACGAGGTTGGCGAGCAGGACGGCGGCCGGGACGACGAGCGCGGTCGGCCCGATCGGGGTGATCGCCTCGGGCACCGCCCCGAGGTCCTGCGCGAACAGCGCCCAGGTGAAGCGGCCCACGCCCACGCCGAGCGGGATGCCGGCCAGGAGCCCGACCGCGGCGATCGTGGTCGCCTGCCAGCCGATCGTGACGAGCACCTGCGTGGAGGTGAATCCGAGCGTCTTGAGCACCGCGACGTCTCGGCGCCGGTGCCGGATCGAGGTGATGAGCGCGTGCGCGAGCGCGGCGGCGGCCGCGGCGACGAACACCGCCGCGATGAAGAACGGCATCCCTGCGACGCCGCCGAAGTTGGCGACGTCGCTCGGCACCACCGCGGTGCTCGGACCGTCGGCGAGCGCGCGCAGCCGCGCCAGGCCGGCTGATCGCCCGGCGCCCGGCGCGAGCCGGATCTCCGCGGCGTTCGCCTGCACCTCCGGCTGGATCCGCTCGAGCGCGCGGAAGGGCAACGCCACCCCCTCGCCCAGCTTCCCCCACTTGGTGGCGGGCACGACGCCCACGCCGACGACCCGCAGCCGTGCGCGGCCGTTGCCGCTCCGGAAGGCGACGCGCGCACCGACGTCGACGTGCAGCCTGGAGGCCGTCTTCGCCCCCAGCATGATCTCGTCGGGCGCCCGCGGCGCGCGGCCCTGGAGGACCTCCGGCGGCAGGGCGCCCTTGACGTCGTCCATCGCGTAGGCGCCGGTCGTCCGGCCGCCGACCACCACCGGGCCCACGAGGCCGGTGGCGACGTCTCGCAGTGCGCGGTCGCGGACCAGTCGCCGGACGAACGCCGGCTCGAGCGGCGGGCCACCGCCGGCGATCTCGAAGTCCCAGGTCTGCCCGTACAGCCGCGGGGTGTGGAGCAGATGCTGCAGGCTGGCGGCGAAGGTCAACGCCGTCACGGCCACGCCCACCGCGAGGATCGCGGCGGCGAGCGTCGTCCGCACCGGGACCGACGACACCCTGCCGCGCCGGAACAGCGCCATGCGCAGGCCGGCCCCGATCGCCGGTGGCAGACCGGCGCGCGCGAGCGCCGAGACGGCCGGCCCCGGCGCCCGGGACCGTCGCGACGGCTCGCCCATGACCCACGCACCGCCCGCCAGGCCCACGAGCAGCACCGTCCCGAGCACGACGGCCGCGCCCGCGCCGATGACCGGGGCGTCGAACGCGAACCCGGGGTCGGGCTCGAGCTCGCGCGCCCAGCCGAAGGGGGTCAGCGGGGAGAGCGCGAACGCCAGCCCCGCCGTGAGGGCGGCGGCCGGCAGCGCGATCGCCCCCGCGCGCGCCGCTGCGAGCGCGAGCAGCTGCCGCCGCGTCATCCCGAGCGCGCGCAGCGTGCCCTGGCCACGGGCGTCGAGCGCGGCCTGGCGGACCAGCGCCTGCCCGACGAGCAACAGCGCCGCCAAGCCGCCGACCGCCGCGAGGATCCGCAGCGCCCGGGCCAGCAGCGTCACCGATCGCTGGACCTCGAGCCGCCCCTCGCCCGCCTCGAAGAAGCCGTACATGCGCTTGCCGGCGATGCGCCGGACGTCCGCCTCGAACGGGCGCACGTCGGCCCGGTGGTGATTCAGGCGGGTCTCGAGCTGTAGCAGGAACGCCCCCAGGGCCGGCCCGCCGTGGACGCGGTAGAAGGCGGGTGTGAGCCGCACCAGGCCGCCGTCGACGCGGCTGCGGGCGCTCGCCGCCACGCCGACGACACGGATGGTGACGAGCGGGCCGCCGGTCGCGGTCCGCGGATCCGCCGTGAGCCGGAACGCGGCGGTGTGATGCCAGAGGGTGTCGTGGCTGGCCACGCGCAGGGTGACCGTGCCGCCGACGTCGACGCCGAGCGCCGTCGCTCCCCTCGAGTCCGCCAGGGCCTCGCCCGCCCGGCGCGGGTCGGGGAGCCGCCCGCGCAGCAGCTTCGGCGAGTCGATCGTGTCGCGGCGCCGGCCGTCCGTGGGCACGAAGAACTGGACGGCGCCCGGCCCGACCGGGTAGAGCGGACGGCCCGAGCGGTCCCGGCTGATGACGGCGAGCAGCGCGGTGCGCTGCGTGTCCGCGACCTCCGGGAGGCGTGCGATCCGCCCCAGGTCGAGGCTCTCGTCGCCGCCGAAGGCGAAGCCGGGGTCCACGTATGCGTCGGCACTGTTGCTCGCGACGAGATAGCGGTGGTATGCGGTCGCCGCGCGGTGGGAGGCCGTGGCGACCGCGACGACCAGGCCGCCCGCGAGACCCGCGAGCAGCGCGAGCGCGAGCCAGGCGCGCCCGCGCGACCGCAGCTCGGCCCGGAAGCGGATCCAGACGGCGGTCACATCAGGAGACTCTCGCCTCCCGGCACGACCGCCGTCAACCGGATCCGCCATCGGTCAGCGCGCGGCGAGCGGGCGGTCGCGACGGGCCAGCGCCAGGGCGCCGGCGGACAGCGCGAGCACGGCGGCGAGCAGGCCGGCGCCGATCGCGGCGTCGCCCCACTTGAAGCCCGGCTCGGCCACGGGGGTCGCCGGGGCGCCGGAGGAACGCGCGGGGTCGAGTGCGGCGACCTGCGTGTCGGGAGCCACGGCGATGAGATCGCGGCCCACGTAGCGGTGCTGCAGCGCGACGGGCGAGCTCCCGGGCGTGCGCTCGCCGGCGCCGCGGGGGCCGGCGGCGGCGGAGCCCGCGCCGACGGCGAGCAGCGCGGTGATGGACAGGACGATCAGCGTGGTGCGCATGGTGGGTTCCTTTCGCTCAGTGGTGGCAGGTCGGGGCCGCGTCCTGGTCGACGCGCCGGGGGCTGCCCTGGGGGACGATCTGCGTCGCGACGACGACCGCGGGGTCGGTGGCGCTGGCGTTGCGGACCTGGCCGGAGGGCTGCTCGTCGGACTCGATGAACGCCTCGCCCGCCTTGTAGATGCGAGACCGGCAGCCGACCTCGCGCACGACCGCGCCCGTCTGGACGACCGCGATGATCATGCCCGGGTGGGTGTGCCAGCCGGAGTAGCCGCCCGGGTCGTACGTGACCGTGAAGGACGCGACGTCGGTCGGCCGGCGCGTCTTGAACTTGATCCCGTCCGTATCGACGTGCTGGCGGCCGGCGAACGTCCCCAGGACGGGGACGGACGGGTGCTGCCCGACGGGCGGCGTGGCGATCGCCGCGGCGGCGAAGGCGCCGGAGACGGCGACGAGCCCGAGCAGCGGCCCGAAGCGGGTGAGGGTGGATCGCATGACCAGCTCCTCTGGTTGATGGAACTGCGGACGCCGGCCAAGCTATGCGTCGCGCGCCGCCGCGACGACCGGGCGGGCTGGCGTCTTCGTCGCCGTGCTGGCACGGCATCGGGCCGGGAGGTTGGCCGTGTTGACGGCGCTCGCGTGCGGGGGGAGAGTTGTCTCAGACGCCGCCGCCCGGCAAAGGAGCGCGCGATGGACGAGGTGCTGCAGGTCCGAGGTCTGCGCAGGAGCTTCGTGTCCGAAGGCGCTCCGGTGCGGGCGCTGCGGGGCGTGGACCTGTCGCTCGCCGCCGCCGAGTTCGTGGCCGTGATGGGTCCGTCCGGGTGTGGGAAGTCGACGCTGCTGAACCTCGTCGCCGGGCTCGACGCGCCGTCGGACGGAGAGGTCGTGATCGCGGGCGAGTCGCTCGAGGGCCGTGACGAGAACGAACTCGCGCGGATGCGGCGCCGCCACATCGGCTTCGTGTTCCAGTTCTTCCACCTGCTGGAGGAGATGACGGCGCTCGAGAACGTGACGTTCCCCGCCGTCGTCGCAGGCGCGTCGCGCCGCGAGGCGGAGCAGAGGGCGCACGGGCTGCTCGACCTCCTGGGGCTCCCGGACAAGGAGCAGGAGCTGCCCGCGGTGCTCTCCGGCGGGCAGCGCCAGCGGCTGGCGATCGCGCGCGCGCTCGCGACCGAGCCGACCCTCCTGCTCGCCGACGAGCCGACCGGCGCGCTCGGCTCCGCGGGCGCCGCGGAGTTCCTCTAGCTGTTCCGGCGCCTGCACGCGCGCGGGCAGACGATCCTGCTCGTGACCCACGACGAGGAGGTCGGCCGCGCCGCCGGCCGCCTCGTGCACATGCGCGACGGGCGCCTCGTGGACGCCCCTGCGCCCCGGCCGGCGCAGGGCGCGCTCGGGACGGTCTGAGGTGCCCGCCGTCCCGATCACACGGCCGGGCCGGCGGCTCCGGCGTGCGATCGCCGGCGCGATCGTGCTCGCGGGCCTCGCCGCGCTCGTGGCCGGCCTGTTCGTCGCGGTCATCCTGTCGTTCGGGCGGCCGCCGAGGCACGACGAGTGGACGCTGCTCGCGCTCTCGGCCGTGGCCGCGGCGCTGTGCGCGCTGCTCTGGATCCCCACGCGCGAGCGGCTGATCGAGATCGCCGGGCGGCTCGTCCACGGCGAGCGCGGCTCGCCCGACGAGGCGTTGCGCGCCTTCGGCGGGCGGCTCACGCGCGCGCTCTCGCTGGACGAGCTGCTGTTGCAGCTCGTCGAGACGCTCCGGCGCAGCCTGGCGCTCGAGGCGGCCGAGGTCTGGACCGGCGCTGGTGGCCTGCTCGAGCGCACCGCCTCGGATCCGGACCGCGGCGGCGGAGGGCTCATCCTCACCCCCGACGAGGAGTCGGTCATCGCCCGCGCCGGGATCGGCGGCTCGGCCTGGGCCGCGGTCTGGCTCTCGCAGCTCTGCGCGGACCGCGGCGACGCGGAGCTGCGCGTCGCGCCGGTCACCAGCGCCGGCGAGTTGCTCGGGCTGATCGTCGTCGAGCGCCGAGAGGGGAGCGACCCCTTCGGCGACGAGGACGACCGGCTGCTCGTCGACCTCGCGCGCCAGGTCGGGCTCGCGCTGCGCAACCTGCGCCTGGACTCGGCCCTGCAGGACTCGCTCCACGAGCTGCGCCTGCGGGCCGAGGAGCTGCGCGCCTCCCGCGCCCGCGTGGTGACCGCTGCCGACGCCGAGCGGCGCCGGATCGAGCGCGACCTGCACGACGGCGCCCAGCAGCAGCTCGTCGGGCTCGTCGTCAACCTCCGGCTCGCGCGCCGGCTGGCCGACGGCGACCCGGCGCGGGCGAAGGCGCTGCTCGCCGAGCTCGGCGGCGATGCGAAGGACGCGCTCGAGCAGCTGCGGGAGCTGGCCCACGGCATCTATCCCCCGCTGCTGCTCGACCGCGGGCTGGCGGAGGCGCTCGGCGCCGCGGCGCGCCGCGCGGGCCTGCCGGCACGCGTCGAGGCTCCGGCGATCGCTCGCCATTCGGCCGAGGTCGAGGCGACGGTCTACTTCTGCTGCCTGGAGGCGCTCCAGAATGCGGCCAAGCACGCCGGGCCCGGCGCCCGCGCGACGGTGCGCCTGTGGGAGCAGGCGGGCGGCCTGCTGTTCGAGGTCGCCGACGACGGCGCCGGCTTCGACCCGGCGGAGCATCCGCGCGGCGCGGGGATCGAGAACATGCGCGACCGGCTCGGGGCGCTCGGCGGCTCGCTCACGATCGCCTCGGAGCCGGGGGGCGGGACGCGGGTCACGGGCACGCTCCCGATCGGCTCGTCGTGACCGTCCGGGTGCTCGTCACCGACGACCAGGCGCCCTTCCGCCGCGCCGCGCGCACCGTGGTCGAGGCGACCGCGGGCTTCGAGCTGGCCGGCGAGGCGTCCTCCGGCGAGGAGGCGGTCGCGCTCGCGGCATCACTCCGCCCGGACCTCATCCTCATGGACGTCCGGATGGCGGGCATCGGGGGCATCGAGGCCGCTCGCCGCATCGCGGCGGCGCATCCAGCCGCGCGCACGGTCCTGGTCTCGAGCGACCGCGCGGAGGACCTCCCGCCCGAGGCCTGGACGTGCGGGGCCGCATGGTTCGTCCACAAGTCCGAGTTCGGGACCGCGGCGCTCAGGGCGGCGTCTCGGCGAGATACAGCAGCACGGCCTTGACGCGCTTGTGGACCGCGGTCTCCCAGCCGAGACCGAGTTTCAGGAAGACGGCGTGGATCACCTTCTCGACGGAGCGCTCGGAGAGCACCAGCGTCGCGGCGATGGCGGCGTTGTTCTTGCCCTCGGCCATCTCGCGCAGGACGTCCCGCTCGCGCGGGGTGAGCTCCTCCAGCGGCGACTGCTCCGCCGCGGACTTCGCCGCCACCAGCGCCTCGACGACCTTCGTGTCGATCACCGAGCCACCCGACGCGACGGAGCGGATGGCCGCCGCGAGCTGCTCGAGGTCGTCGACGCGCTCCTTGAGCAGGTAGGCCCGGCGCTCGGCCCCGCCCTCGAGCAGCGCGAGCGCGTAGGCGGGCTCGGCGTACTGGCTCAGCACCACGACCCCGGTCTCCGGGCTCGTCGAGCGCAGGCGGCGGGCCGCCTCGATCCCCTCGTCGCGGAGGTCGGGCGGCATCCGGATGTCGGTCAGGACGACGGCGGGCCGCTCGGCCTCGACGGCCGCGAGCAGCGAGTCGAGGTCCTCGCAGACCGCGACGACCTCGAACTCCGGCAGCGTCTCGAGCAGGCGCCGCACCCCTTCGCGCACGAGGTAGCTGTCATCGGCCAGGACGAGCCGGATCGGCACGGTCGAAGGCTAACCCGTGACCTCGAACGGCATCGTCTGGCCGGCGGCGTAGTGCCCCGCCATGTGGCAGATGAGCTCGTACCTCCCGGGCTTGAGGTCGGCCGACACCGTCCCGGTCGCGCCGCCGGCGAGATCGCCCCCGCGGGCCAGGAACGTCGAGTGGTCGACCGTGCCGCCCTCGACCTTGGCCGGTGCGGCGACCATCGCGAAGCCGTGCATCGTCGCGCCCTCGTTCTTGACGCCGAAGGTCACCCTGCCGGCCTTGAACGCCGGGACGCTGGCCTTGATCCACATGTCGCCGAAGGTCACATTGACGTCGGCCGCGGCGGTCGCGCCCATGTCGTGCCCCGCGGCCGCCTTCGGAGCGTGCTCGGTCTGCAACACGCCGATCGCGCCCTTGACCGCGTCCGCGAAGGCATGGGTGACGAAGGGATAGCTCCCCTCCTCCGCGAGCGTGAACTCGGCCCACCCGCCCTGTGACGGCGCGAGGTTCATGGTCTGGCTGTCGGCGCCGGGCCTGCCCTCGATCACCGTGCGGTCGAAGACCGTGCCGATGACGTGGAAGGCGCTCCAGATGCTCGGACCGGCGTTGAGGACGTACATCCGGACCCGCTCGCCCTTCTTGACGGCGATCGGGTTGTCCTTGTACTGGTTCGCGTAGCCGTTGAAGGCGATCACGTCCGGCTTCTTGGCCTCCATCTTGGCCATGTCGGCGGCCTTGCCGGGCTTGCCCAGGTAGTACTCCTGCTGGGTCATCCAGAGCTCCTTGTCGACCGGAGCGAGGTGCTTCGGCTTGACGACCAGCATGCCGACCATGCCCGCGCCGGTGTGCATCAGCACCGGTTGGGTCGCGCAGTGGTACATGAAGACGCCCGGGTGCCTGGCGACGAAGCGGTAGTGCATCGACTTGCCGGGCGCGAGGTCGGCGTAGCGCTTGCCGGGGTTGACCTCGGCGGCGTGGAAGTCGAGCGAGTGCGGGACCGTCACGCCCATCGCCTTGGTCGAGCCGTTGACGAGCGTGAAGTCCACCGTGTCGCCCTCGTTGACGACCATCGGCGGCGAGACGCCGGTGCCGCGGTGGTACACGCCGTTGACCGCGAAGCTCCAGACCTCGGTCGGCGCGAGGTCCTTGGAGACCTGGGTGACGTGCTGGAAGACGTCGACCTTGAACGTCTTCACGGCGCCGGCCGGGACCGCCGGCAGCGTCGGGTCGACCTTGGTGAACTTCTCGAAGGCGATGCCCTTGGCGTCGGCCAGCGTCGGTGCCGCGGCGACCGCGGCGGGCGCAGCGGGCGCCTTGGCCGGCGCGACCGCCGGCCGGGCGGGGGTGGAGTCGCCGGCGGTGGCGAAGGCGAAGACGGCGACGACGATCGCGAGAAGAGCGACCAGGCCCGTGAGGACGAGGGCGAGCAGCATCCACTCGCGCCGGGCGCGATCACGCCGCCAATCCGCGGCGGCGATCTCGACCTGGATGGGAGGATCCTCGGTGAGCGTGGACATGCCCACCATGCTTGCCACGGCGGCTCCATCCGGCATCGGCGCTTTCCTGCACACTGGCGGGAGCGCACCGCAGTCGCGATCCGTAGTTCCCCCCCACCGTCATCATGTCCCCACCCGTTCTCGACGAGCCCCGCCTCCGGCGCCTGATCGATGCCGGCCGAGGGCTGCTCGTAGCGAAGCACGACGTCGACGCGGTCCTGCAACAGCTCCTGGACGTCGCTCGCGAGGTGACCGGCGCACGCTACGCCGCGGTCGGCGTGCTCGACGACTCGCGGCTGGAGCTCGAGCGGTTCATCACGGCGGGCATCGACGACGCGACGCATCGCAGGATCGGGGAGCTGCCGCGCGGCCGCGGGATCCTCGGGCTCCTGATCGAGCAGCCGCGGCCGCTGCGGCTCGAGCACCTCGGGGAGCATCCGGACTCATGCGGCTTCCCCGGCGCGCATCCCGCGATGGAGACGTTCCTGGGCGTCCCGGTCGTGATCCGCGAGGAGGTCTGGGGCAACCTCTACCTGACCGAGAAGGAGGGCGGCGCGCCGTTCACCGACGCCGACGAGGAGTGCGTCGTCATCCTCGCCGACTGGGCCGCGATCGCGATCGACAATGCGCGGCTCTACACGGCGGTCGAGCACCGCCGTGACCACCTCGAGCGGGCCGTGCGCGGTCTCGACACGACGGTGGCGATCGCGCAGGCGCTCGGCGGCGAGACGGACCTCGACCGCATCCTCGAGCTGATCGTCAAGCGGGCGCGCGCGCTCGTCGGCGCTCGCACCCTGGTGATCGTGCTGGAGCAGGAGGGCGAGCTCGTGTTCACGGCCGGGGCCGGCGAGCTGCCCGCCGGAGTGCATGGCCAGCGGATGCCGATCCAGGGGACGGTGACGGGCCGCGTCCTGCACTCCCGGCGCGCCGAGCGGCTCGTCGACGCGCGCTCGGTGCTGAGCAGCTCCCAGGGGCTGCTCGGCCTCGAGGCCGATACCGCGCTGCTGGTGCCGCTCGCGTTCCGCGGCCGCTCCGTCGGCGTGCTCGCCGCGTTCGACCACCTCGGCGACGAGGCCGGCTTCGACGACGAGGACGAGCGCCTCCTCGGCGCATTCGCGGCCAGCGCGGCGACCGCGGTCGCGACCGGCAGGTCGGTCGCGGAGCAGCGGCTGCGCCAGAGCATCGAGGCCTCCGAGCACGAGCGCCGGCGCTGGGCCCGCGAGCTGCACGACGAGACGCTGCAGAGCCTCGCCGGGCTGCGCGTGGGGCTCTCCGCGGCCCTGCGCGGCAACGAGCAGGAGCTGCGCGCGGCCGTGGAGTCGGCGGTCGAGAACGTGGTCGAGGAGATCGGCAACCTGCGCACGCTGATCGTCGAGCTCCGCCCCGCCGCGCTCGACGAGTTCGGCGCGGCCGCGGCGATCGAGAGCCTCGCCGAGCGCACCGCCGCGCGGCAGGGCATCGCCGTCGACGTCCACACCGATCTGGCCTGGGAGCGCGGTGACGCGCCGGGGCGCCACACCCCCGAGCTCGAGAGCACCGTCTACCGCCTGGTGCAGGAGTCCCTGACCAACGCCGTGCGGCATGCCGGCGCGAGCCGCGTCGGCATCGACGTGACGGAGCGCGACGGCTACCTCGACATTGCGGTCGCGGACGACGGCGGCGGCTTCGATACCGAAGCGCAGGCCACGGGGTTCGGCCTCGTCGGGATGCGCGAGCGGGTGACGCTCGCCGCCGGCGAGCTCGCGATCGAGACCAGCCCGCGCGGCACGACCGTTCGCGCGCGGCTGCCGGTCCGGCGGGTGGACGCAGCGGAGCCGCCGAGCTAGGCGTCAGCGCTCGGCTGCGACGGCTGCCTGCGCCGCGGCGACACGCGCGACCGGCACGCGGAACGGCGAGCAGCTGACGTAGTCCAGGCCGGCGGCGTGGCAGAAGCGGATGGAGTCCGGGTCTCCCCCGTGCTCCCCGCAGATGCCCGCCTGGAGGCCCGGCCGTGCGGCCCGCCCGCGCGCGAGCGCGATGGCGATCAACTCGCCGACGCCGTCGGCGTCGAGCGTCCCGAACGGCGAGCGCTCGAGGATGCCGAGGTCGGCGTAGAGCGGGACGATCCGACCTTCGATGTCGTCGCGCGAGAACCCGAGCGCGGTCTGAGTGAGGTCGTTGGTCCCGAAGGAGAAGAAGTCGGCGCCCGCGGCGATCTTGCCCGCGACGAGGCAGGCTCGGGGCAGCTCGATCATCGTGCCGACCTTGAGAGCGCCGTCCCATCCCTCTTCGGCGGCCACCCGCTCGACCAGCGCCCGGGCGAGCTCCAGCTCGCGAGGGTAGGCGACGAGCGGGATCATGATCTCGATGACCGGCGACCTGCCGGTGCGCTCCCGCACCGAGCGCGCGGCGCGGAAGATCGCCCTCGCCTGCATCTCGTAGAGGTCGGGGTGCAGGAGCCCCAGACGCACTCCGCGGGTCCCGAGCATCGGGTTGCCCTCCTCGAGTGCGCGCATCCGCTCGAGCACGTGCTCGAGCTCAGCGACGTCGGCCGTCTCGCGCAGCCGAGCCTCGGCCAGCCGCTCGACGAGCTCGAAGCGGTCGGGCAGGAACTCGTGCAGCGGCGGGTCGAGCAGGCGGATCGTCACGGGCAGGTCGTCCATCGCCTCGAACATGCCCTCGAAGTCGGCCTGCTGGAGCGGCAGCAGCTCGGCGAGCGCGGCGCTCCGGCCGGCGACGTCCTCGGCCATGATCGCCGCCTGCATCTTCGGCTGGCGGTCGGCGGCCATGAACATGTGCTCCGTCCGGCACAGCCCGATCCCCTCGGCACCGAACGACCGCGCACGGCGCGCGTCGCCGGGCGTGTCCGCGTTGGCGCGCACGCCGAGCGTGCGCAGGCCGTCGCACCACCCGAGCACGGTCTCGAAGCGCGGGTCGACGGGCGGCGCCACCAGCGGGACGTCGTCGGTCGTGACGGCGCCCGTGGTCCCGTCGATGGCGATCAGCTCGCCCGCATGCAGCACCCGGTCGCCGATGCGGACCTCGCCGGCGTGGAGGTCGACGTCGAGCGCCGCCGCGCCCGTCACCGCGGGGCGGCCCATGCCGCGCGCCACGAGAGCGGCGTGCGAAGCCTTGCCGCCTTCGGAGGTGAGGATGCCCCGGGCGGCGTGGAAGCCGGCGACGTCGTCGGCCTCAGTGAACGGGCGCACGAGGATGACGGGCCGGCCGTCGGTGGCGGCCGCCACCGCGGCCTCGGCGGTGAACACGATCTCGCCCTTGGCGGCGCCCGGCGAGGCCGCAACGCCGCGCGCGAGCACCTCGTAGCGGAAGCTGGGGTCGAACGTCGGGTGCAGGAGCGCGTCGAGCCGGTCGGCGTCGATCGTCCGGATCGCCTCGGCGCGTGTCAGGAGGCCTTCCTCGACCGCATCCACCGCGAAGCGGACGGCGGCCTGCGCGGGGCGCTTGGCGTTGCGCGTCTGCAGCATGTAGAGGCGCCCCTCCTCCACGGTGAACTCCGTGTCCTGCATGTCGCGGGAATGGCGCTCCAGCGTCCACAGGATGTCCATGAGCTGCGCGTGCACCTCGGGCATCCAGTCGCGCAGCTCGGAGAGGTCGTGCGGGGTGCGC
>JAXDGC010000378.1:0-11921 GCA_034665245.1 Solirubrobacteraceae bacterium
GAGCGGGAGACCTCGTAGGTGAAGTCGACGTGCCCCGGCGTGTCGATCAGCTGCAGCTGGTAGGTCTCGCCGTCCTTGGAGGTGAAGAAGACGCGCACCGCCTGGGCCTTGATCGTGATCCCCCGCTCGCGCTCGAGGTCCATCGAGTCGAGCAGCTGCGCGCGCATCGAGCGCGGGTCGACCGTATGGGTCGTCTCGAGGATGCGATCGGCCAGCGTCGACTTCCCATGGTCGATATGGGCGATGATCGAGAAGTTCCGGATGTGGGCCTGGTCCGACATGGGGGCCAGGACAGGTTACGAGGCGCTCCTCCCCAGTCTGCGCCGCACGATCCCGGCGATCTGCCGCGCCTCCGGGATCCGCATCGCGATCACCGTGGCGATGTAGACGGCGCTCGCCACCGCGAGGGCGACCGTCACGCTCAGGAACTGGGCCGGCAGCGAGCTACCGAGCGCCGAGTCCAGCGCCTGCCAGCCGAAGTAGGCGACGGCGCCGAGCAGCGCCGACGCGGCCAGCATCAGCACCACGCCGCGCAGCGTGCGGCCGATCTCGAAGCCGCGCAGCTCGAGCCGCAGGCGGTACGCCTGCCCGAGCGTCATCGCGGCGCTCGCGACGGCGGTGCCGATCACGACGCCGGCGATCCCGAGCGGCTTGTAGAGCGCCGCCGACACGCCCGCGTTGATCAGCAGCGTCACGCCCGCGAGCGAGGTCGGGACCCACGGTCGCTGGAGCGAGAAGAACGTGCGCGTGAGCAGCAGGTTGGCGCCCGAGAACGGCATCGAGAACGAGAACCAGAACAGCGCCTCGCTCACGGAGTCCGTCGACGACGCCCCGAACTGCCCGCGCTGATAGACGAGGCGCGTGAGCGGCTCCGCCAGCACCGCGGTCCCGACCGCGGCCGGGATCAGGAAGAGGGCGATCATCCGCACCCCGTTGCCGCTCGCCCGGCGCAGGCCGTCGAGGTCGCGGCGGGCGGCGAAGCGCGACATCGTCGGGAACAGCACCGTCGCCACCGCGACCGAGAAGACGCCCTGGGGAAGCATGTAGAGCCGGAACGCGCGGTCGATCGCCGCCGGCGCCGCCTCGCTGACGAGCGAGCCGAGGACCGAGTTGATCAGCAGGTTGAAGTTGATCAGGCCGAGGCCGATCGTCACCGGCAGCATCAGCCGGAGGACCCGTCGGATGCGCGGGTCGCGGAAGTTGAAGGAGATCCGGAGCTCGAAGCCCACGCGCCGCAGCACCGGTAGGCACATTCCCCACTGGACGACCGTGCCCGCGAGCACGCCGAGCGCGTAGGCGTAGACCTGGTTGGGGCCGTGGAACAGCGGCTTGAGCAGGACGAGCCCGGCGATGATCACGAAGTTCCAGACGACGGGCGCGATCGCCGGGATCGCGAAGTGGTCGTAGGCGTTGAGGATCCCCACCACGAGCCCGTTGAGCCCCAGCAACACGACGATCGGGAACATCACGCGCGACAGCCCGACCGTCAGCTGGTCGAGCTCGGCGCTGAACTTGTCGCCCGTGATCGGCGGGATGACGTACGGCGCGATGACGATGAAGAGCGCCGTGACCACGCCCAGCACCACGAGGATCAGCCCGAACAGGGCGCCGGCGAGCTGGAACGCGTCCTTGCGCTTCTTCTGCTCGAGCAGCTCGGTGAAGACGGGGACGAACGCGGCGCTCAGCGCGGAGTCGGCGACGAGCGCACGCAGCAGGTTCGGCACCTGGAAGGCGATCGTGAAGGCGGAGAAGGGACCGGACGTCCCGAAGTAGCTCGACGCGACCACCTCGCGCACGAGCCCGGCGACCCTCGACAGGCCCGTCGCGATCGAGAAGATGACCGTGTTGAACGCGATCCGCCGGGCGGGTGGGGTGGCCGGCTGTGGCACGCGGGCCGCTATAGTAGGCGCCGCCGCGGCCGGTCCGTTCGAGTCCGCGGCGCTTCCACGTCATGGCCAACATCGCCTCTCAGAAAAAGCGGATCCTGCGCACCGAGCGCGAGCGGCTCGAGAACCGCCGCTACACGTCGGCCGTCAAGACGTACTTCCGTCGCCTGCAGGCCGCCGTCGAGGCCGGCGAGGCCGAGACCGCCGACGCCGAGCACCTCCAGCTCGTCCGCACGGTCGACAAGGCCGTCAAGCGCGGCGCGCTGCACAAGAACGCCGGCGCCCGCAAGAAGTCGCGCGCGTCGAAGCTGCGCCGCAGCATCTCCGCGTAGCTCCTACGCCGCCGCTGCCAGGAGCGCCCGGACGGCCTGCGTCTCCTCACTGAGCGCGCCGCCGCCGGTGCCGCCGCCGCGGCTCTCCAGCTCGAGGTCCGCCATCACCTCGAGCGCGTGGCGGAAGGCCTCGACGTCGCGCTTGCCGATGTCGGCCATGAATCGCTCGGCCGCCTTGGGCGGCATCCGCAGGCTCCGGCGGGCCTGTGCGGGCGGCTGGCCGGCCGCGAGGGCCTCGGCGATCGCGACGGCGTCCCGGAGCCGGCGAACGATCTGGTAGAGCAGCCCGGGGAGCCGCTCGCCCTGACCGCGCAGCTCGACGAGCGCGCGCATCGCGGCCTTCTCGTCGCCCGCGACCAGCGCGTCGGCGAGCGTCCACGCCTTCCGCTCCGCCGAGGATGCGCTCGACGCCTCCACCTCCGCCACGCCGATCACGGCGCCCTGCCCGTGTTCGAGCGCGAGCTTCTCGAGCTCGCGCAGCAGCCGCTGCTGGCGGTCGCCGACCTGCGCGATGAGCGCGGCGGCGCCGGTCTTGTCGATCTCGAGGCCGGCCTCACGGGCCTGCGCCTGCACCCAGCCCGGAAGGTGCCAGGGCTTGACGGCAGCCTCCTCGGCCACCACGCCCCCCGCCGCCTCGACCGCTTTGCGCAGCCCGTCGGAGACCTTGTAGCGCCCTTCCTCGCGGCCGAACAGGGCGAGCGTGAGCGTCTCGCCGTCCATGCCGGCCATCGCCGCCGCCACCGCCTCGGCGTCGGCGTCCTTCCAGCGCTCGACGCCGTCGGCGATCACGAAGCGCCGGCCCATCGCGAAGCTCATCGTCGTCAGCGCCCCGATCACCGCCTCCGCCGTGCAGGCGTCGCCCTCGAGCACCTCGACGCCGCTCACGCCGCTCTCTTCCTCCGCGAGCGCGCGCAGCTTCGCGCGCCGCTCGGCGATGCGGCCGTGGTCGTCGCCGAGGACGAGATAGACGGGCTTGAAGACGGGCACGGCGGCCGAGTCTAGAACCGGCCGAGGTCGGCATCGGCGCCGGGCTCATCGACCGCGCTCCACCCGCGCGGCGGCACCCACGACATGCAGGCGCACCGTGCCGTCGCGGTCGGTGCGCACCACCTGCGGCACCTTCGTGTGGAGCGCGGCGAGCGTCGACGGGGCGGGATGCCCGTAGGTGTTGTGGCGCCCGACCTCGATCGCCGCGATGTCCGGGTGGGTCCGCTCGAGCAGCGCCGGGAGGCCCGGATCGTCGCTGCCGTGGTGGGCCACCTTGAGCGCCTCGACCGCCGGCAGGTCGAGCGGCCCGGTGACGTCCGACTCCGCATCGGCCGTCAGCAGCAGGTCGAACGGGCCGGCGCTCGCGAGCGCCACGACGGCGCGATCGTTGGGGTCGCCCTCCGGCCGCCAGCCCGGCGGGGGCGGCGGCGGCCACAGCAGGCGCAGCCGGATGCCGCCCAGCTCGAGCTGCTGCCCCGCGCGTGCGGCGATCATGCGCACGCGTGAGGCCGCCAGCCCGCGCTGGACCGGCGTCGGCCAGCCGGCGCCACCGTCGAGCACCAGCCGCGGGCGGAACGCGCGGATGACCGCCGGCGCCATCCCCTCGTGGTCCGCCTGTGCGTGCGTGAGTACGAGCGCGTCGAGCCGCTCGACACCGGCCTCGGCGAGCCGCTGGAGGATCGGGCCGCTGGGTGGCCCGGTATCGACGAGCAGCGCCGCGCCGTCGCGCTGCAGGAGCGTCGCGTCGCCCTGCCCGATGTCCAGGAACGACACCACGAGCTCGCCCGGGCGCGGCGGCGCGGGGCCGTGGTGGGACAGCGTGAGCACGAGCGCGGCGAGCACCACCGCGCCGACCGCCGGCGGCACCGCGAGCCGCCGCCTCTGCGGGCCGGCGCGCCGCCACATGCGGCCGGCCATGGCGAGCGCGGCGCCCCCGGCGACATACGTCGCGGCCAGCCCGGCCGGGCCGCCGATGCGCACCGGCAGGGCGGCCGCGGGCGGCTGCGCCGCGACGTGCGCGATCCACTCCAGGTACGCGAGCAGCGAGCCGTTGAGGACATTGAGCGGCGCACAGAGCGCCGGCGCCACCTGGGCCAGCGCGATCGACCCCATCCCCAGCCACATCACCGGCGCGACGGCGGGCGCCGCGACGAGGTTGGCCGGCAGCGAAGCGAGCGAGACCTGCTCGAAGTGCAGCGCCATCAGCGGCGCCGTCGCCAGCGTCGCGGCGGCGGTCACGGCGATCGCATCGGCGAGCGGGCCCGGCACGCGCGCGCGCCGCAACGACTGACGCCAACGGGGCACGAGCGCGAGCAGCCCGGCCACCGCGGCGAAGGAGAGCTGCCAGCCCGGCTCCCCGGACGCGCGCGGGTTGACGGCGAGCGTCACCACCGCCGCGAGGCCGAGCGCGTACCAGCGCGAGGCGGGCCGGCCCGCGAGCGCGGCGACGAGCCCCGCCGCGCCCATGACGCCCGCGCGCTGGATCGACGGGCCGCCGCCGGCCAGCGGCACGTAGAGCGCGACGAGCACGAGCGCCGCCCCTAGCCGCATGCGGAGCGGCAGGCCGAGCGCCATGCCCGCGCCGAGCACGAGCAGCGCGAGCAGGACGACGTTCTGGCCCGACACCGCAAGCAGATGCGCGAGCCCCGAGCGCTTGAAGTCCGTCCGCACCTCGTCCGAGAGCCGCTCGTCCTCGCCGAGCACCATTCCGCTGAGCAGGGCGGCCTCCGGCGCGGCGAGCCCGCGGCCGAGCCCGGCTTCGGCCCGCCGGCGCACCGAGTCGAGCGCCCCGGGGAGGCTGCCGCGCCGGGCGGCGGTGGGCCGGAGCCGGTCGGCCTCGAGCGCCGCGTGCGCGCCACGGCGGCGCTGGTACGCGTCATAGCGCCCGAGCGGCGCGATCCGGCCCGAGACGGCAATCACGGCGCCGACCGTCGGCCAGGCCCCGCCGCCGCCCGCCGGAAGGCCCGGCGGCCACGGCCCGGCGCCGCCGGGCACACGCAGCCGCACCACGGCCTGCTCGTCGAGCCCGTGGAGCCGCACGCGGGCGGAGGCGAGGCTCCCGTGCTCGCGCACCGGCTCGAGCAGCGTCGCGAGCCCCTCCCAGTGCCGGCCGTGCATCGCGGGGAGCGCGCCGGCGTCGAGGGCGGCGAGTCGGGCGTCGGCGACGACAGCGCC
Organism: Solirubrobacteraceae bacterium; assembly: GCA_034665245.1. Classification (GTDB taxonomy): domain Bacteria; phylum Actinomycetota; class Thermoleophilia; order Solirubrobacterales; family Solirubrobacteraceae; genus DASQFQ01. Next base: position 5,381 of record JAXDGC010000378.1, read on the forward strand.
CAGCAGCACCGCACCGGCGGCCAGCGCCCCGAGCGCGCGGCGGCCGCCCGCGGCCACTCCCGCCACCGCGGCGGCGACCGTCACGATCGCCGAGACCGGCCCGAGCGCCAGCCCGGCGGCGAGGGCGAACAGCACGATGTGGCGCGGGTGCTCCCGGGCGACCTCGAGCGCCGCCCGCGCCGCCATGCGCCACCTCACACGCGCACCTTCTCGCGGAGAGCGGCCATGCGCTTCTCGCCGATCCCGGGCACCTGACCGAGCTCCTCGATCGACCCGAAGCCGCCGTGCTCCTTGCGGTAGTCGAGGATCCTCCCGGCCATCCCGGGGCCGATGCCGTCGAGTTGGTCGAGCTGGTCCGCGGTCGCGGTGTTGAGGTCGACCGGGGCGGCCGGGGCCGCGTCCGTCGCTGTGACCCCGACCGCGGCCACGGCCCCCGCCGGGGCGCGCAGCGGCACCACGACCTGGCGGCCGTCCTCGAGCTTCGCGGCCAGGTTCAGCGCGCTGAGATCCGCACGCCGGCGCGCGCCGCCCGCGCGACGGACGGCGTCGACGACCCGCGACCGCGCGGCCAATCGGTAGACCCCCGGCCGACGCACCGCGCCGGCGACATGGACGACCACGCGCGACGGGCCCCCACCTCCCGCGCCGCCGAGCTGGATCGCGGGCGCGGAAGGCGCCTGCGGCTCGCCCCCACGCCCCAGATAGCGCACGCCGAGCAACGCGACCGCAATCAGGCCGAGGGCCCAGAGGACGAGCACATGACGGGGGGTCTCGGGCATCCCCGCCGAAACTAGGCGGCGACCTCGAACGGATCAGCCGCCGTCTGTTGCGGCTGTGTGCCTACCTGACGACGAAGTTGACGAGCTTGCCCGGCACGACGACGACCTTCACGACTTCCTTGCCGTCGACGTGCGTCTCCAGCCGCGGCGTGCGCGCCAGCGCCTCGAGCTCCTCGCGCGACGCCGCCGCCGGCGCCTGCACGCGGTCGCGCAGCTTGCCGTTGACCTGCACCACCAGCTCCACCGTGTCGCGCTCGAGCATCGCCGGATCCGCGTCCGGCCACGACTCCTCCCACACCCGCTCACCCGTCAGCGCCTCGTAGACCTCGGCGCCGCAGTGGGGCGCGAACGGGAAGATCAGCGACGCCGCCGTCGCGGTGGCGAAATGGAGCGTGGCCGGCTGCACCGCCGTGCGGCGCCGGTAGCACTCGTTGACCAGCTCCATGACGGCCGCGATCGCGGTGTTGAAGGCGAAGCGCCCCGCCATGTCGTTGGTGACCTTGTCGATCGCCCAGTGCGCCTTGCGCATCAGCTCGAGGTCGTCGCCCTGGGGCGCCTCGAGCGGCCCCAGAGCAGGGCCCGGCTCGCCGATCTGCTCGGCGACGTCGACGCCGAGGCGCCACAGGCGCCCGAGGAAGCGGTGCACGCCCTCGACGCCCTCGTCGGACCAGTCGGCGTCCTGATCGGGCGGCCCGATGAACAGGATGTAACAGCGCGCGGTGTCCGCCCCGTAGCGCTCGACGTAGCCGACCGGGCTGATCACGTTGCCCTTCGACTTGGACATCTTCGCCCCGTCGCGGGTGATCATGCCCTGCGTGAACAGCCGCAGGAACGGCTCCTGGAAGTCGAGCAGGTCCATGTCCGCCAGCGCCTTGACGAAGAAGCGGGCGTACATCAGGTGCAGGATCGCGTGCTCGACGCCGCCGATGTACTGGTCGACCGGCATCCAGCGGGCGAGCACGGCCGGGTCCCACGGCGCCTCGTCGTTGTGCGCGTCGCAGTAGCGCAGGAAGTACCAGGAGGAGTCGACGAAGGTGTCCATCGTGTCGGTCTCGCGCAGCGCCGGCCCGCCGCAGCGCGGGCACTCGACGTTCACCCAGTCCTCGGCGGCGGCCAGCGGGGAGCGGCCCTTCGGCGCGTAGTCGCGCACGTCGGGCAGCTCCACCGGCAGCTGGTCCTCCGGCACCGGCACGAGCCCGCAGCGGTCGCAATGGATGATCGGGATCGGGCAGCCCCAGTAGCGCTGCCGGGAGAGCAGCCAGTCGCGCAGGCGGTAGTTGATCGAGCGGTGCCCGCGACCCTGGTCGTCGAGCCAGTCGACGATCTGCTCCAGCGCCTCGCGGTTCGGGGTGCCGTCGAAGCGCGGGTCGGAGTTCAGCAGGGGCCCGTCGCCCGTGTAGGGCAGCTCGTCATCAGGGCCCTGGATCACGCGGCGGATCGGCAACCCGAACTTCGTCGCGAACTCGTAGTCGCGGGCGTCGTGACCCGGCACCGCCATGATCGCGCCGGTCCCATACTCCATCAGCACGTAGTCGGCCACCCACATGGGGATGCGCTCGCCATTGACCGGGTTGATGACGCTGCGCCCGAGCGGCACGCCGGTCTTCTCGCGGTCGACGTCGCCGCGATCCTCGTGGCTCTCGGTCAGCGCATGGTTGACGTAGCCGCGCACCTCCTCCTCGTGCTCCGTGCCCTCGGCCAGGCGCAGCACGTCGGGATGCTCCGGCGCCATGACGAAGAACGTCGCGCCGAACAGCGTGTCCGGGCGGGTGGTGAAGACCGGGTAGTCGACGCCGATCTCGGGGGCGGTGAAGGTGACCTCGGCGCCCTCCGAGCGGCCGATCCAGTTGCGCTGCATCCGTACCACGTGCGACGGCCATTCGACCGTCTCGAGGTCGTCGAGCAGGCGGTCGGCGTAGTCGGTGATGCGGAAGAACCACTGCTCGAGCTGGCGTGCCACGACCAGCGTCCCGCAGCGCTCGCAGCGACCGTCGATCACCTGCTCGTTGGCCAGCACCGTCTGGTCCTTCGGGCACCAGTTGACCGCGGCCCGCGAGCGGTAGGCGAGCCCGCGCTCGTACAGCTTGAGGAAGATCCACTGCGTCCAGCGGTAGTAGCTCGGCTCGTGGGTCGCCAGCTCGCGCGACCAGTCGAACGACACGCCCCAGGAGCGGAACTCGCGCTGGAAGGCGGCGATCGAGCTCGCACTCGAGTCCCGCGGGTGCTCGCCGCTCTTGATCGCGTGGTTCTCGGCCGGCAGGCCGAACGCGTCGTAGCCGATCGGGTGCAGGACCCGCCGGCCCATCCGGCGCTGGAAGTGCGCGACCGCGTCCCCCACGGCGTAGTTCTTGAGGTGCCCCATGTGCGGCTCGCCGGAGGGATAGGGCAGCATCTCCGCGACGTAGTACGAGTCGCCGCCCGCGACGGCGTCGTTGCTCACCTCCCACGTGCGCTCGCGCTCCCAGATCGCCTGCCACTTGGGCTCGACGGTCTTCGGGTCATAGCGGCGCTCGGTGCTCATGGGCCGGGTGAGGTTAGCGCCGGAAAAGCTCGACCTTCGGGCGTGGCAGGACCGCCTTGCGCGGGGGATGCTCCGCCCATGGTCCGAAACCTGACTACGTGCCTCTCCGCCGCCGCCATCGTGATCGCGCTCTGCCTGCCCGGCACGGCGACCGCTGCGGAATCTCCGCTCAGCGCCTACTGGCCGCTGAACGAAGGCAGGGGCCAGGTGATCCGCGACTGGTCCGGCAACGGCAACCACGGCCAGCTCGGCTCGACGGCCGGCGCCGACGCCAACGACCCGTCCTGGATCAAGGGCATCTTCTTCTGGAGCTACGGGCTGCACTTCGACGGCGGCGACTACGTGTCGATCCCCGACTCCAGCTCGCTTGAGCCGCAGCAGATGACGGTGTCCGCCTGGTTTCGTGGCTCCGGGTCCCCGGGCAACAACCGCTACCTGGTCGCCAAGGGATCGAATCTCTGCCAGGCGGCCTCCTACGGCCTCTACTCAGGGCCCAATGGGGGCATGGCCTTCTATGTCTCCTCGCTCGCGGACAATGGGTGGACGCGCTCCCCCGAGGCTCCGACGAGCGTCTGGGACGGCCGTTGGCACAACGCGGCCGGCACCTGGGACGGGAGCGTCTCCCGCCTCTTCATCGACGGCAAGGAGGTGGGCACCGGAACCGTGGGTACGACGCCGCCCGAGTACGGCACCCCGAGCGGCAACACGACGCTGGGCGCCTACATCGGTAGCTGCGATTTGACGCTGACCGGCGACCTCGACGAGGTCTCGATCTGGAACAGGGCGCTCCCCGTCAGCGACATCTGGAAGCGCGCGGCGGTGTTCTTCGCTCCGCACTGAGTCACGGTAAACTCGCTCGGACCACTGGGGCTGTAGCTCAGCTGGGAGAGCGTCTGGCTGGCAGCCAGAAGGTCAGGGGTTCGAGCCCCCTCAGCTCCATTGGCAGTGCCGAGGCCGTCCGGGGAGGGCGGCCTCGATTCGTTCTAGGCCTGGACCGCCCGCCGGGGCGCCTCGCCCCAGAGCTGCTCGAGGCGGTAGTAGTCGCGGGCGTCGGGTGTGAAGACGTGGACGATCACGTCGAGGTAGTCCATCAGGATCCAGCGGGCCTCGGACAGGCCCTCGACGCGCCGGGGCAGCATCCCGTGGTCCTTCTTCATCCCGAGGTGGATGCCGTCGTGGATCGCCTTGGCCTGGCGGTCGGAGTTGCCGGAGCAGATCACGAAGTAGTCCGTGTAGCCGATGACGCCGTGCAGGTCGAGCACGAGCACGTCGACCGCGAGCTTGTCGGCGGCGTAGCCCGCGATCCGGTCCGCGATCTCGGCGCCGTCGGGCTCGGATGCTCCGGGCTCGTCCACGGGACGGCTCGCCGGCGTCATCGGGCCACCGCCCCGTAGAGACCGTGCTCGGCGATGTAGGCCGCCACCGCGTCCGGCACGAGCCAGCGCACCGAGCGGCGCTCGGCGACGCGGGCGCGGATCATGGAGGACGAGATGTCGATGCGGGGCATCGAGAAGAACCGCACGCGCGCCGCGGCGCCCGGCAGCGTCTCGAGCTGCTCCATGACATCGGCCTCGCTGACGCCCTCACGACCGGCCACGCCCAGCTCGGCGAGCTCGAGCATGGCCGCAGGCTCACGCCAGCCCGGCAGGCCCAGGGCCTGGTCGGCGCCCACGATGAAGGTCAGCTCGTCGCCCGGGTCGCGCTCATACAGGCTTCGCAGGGTATCGATCGTGAATGAGGGGCCAGGTCGATCCGCCTCGATGCTCGAGACCTCGATCCCCTCCGCCCCCGCGGCCGCCAGCCGGCACAGCTCGAGCCGGTGCTCGACGCCCGGCTCACCCTCCAGCCGCTTGTGCGGCGGTGTGTGGACGGGAAGCAGGAGCACGCGGTCGAGCCCGAGACCCGCCAGGGCCTCCTGCGCACACACCATGTGTCCTACGTGCGGCGGGTTGAACGTCCCGCCGAGGAGGCCGATGCGACTCAGGGCCGCACCTGGCCGTCGCCCTCGACCAGGTACTTGAAGGTGCACAGCTCGCGCAGGCCGATCGGCCCGCGGGCATGGAGCTTCTGGGTCGAGTTGCCGATCTCGGCGCCCATCCCGAACTCGCCGCCGTCCGTGAAGCGCGTCGAGGCGTTGACGTAGACGCACGCCGCGTCGACCCCGAGCTGGAACGCGCGCGCCGCGGCGGCGCTGCCGGTCACGATCGCCTCTGAATGTCCCGAGCCGTAGCGGTTGACGTGCTCGATCGCCTCCTCCGCCGAGTCGACGACCTTGACGGCGAGGACGAGCGCGAGGAACTCCTCGGCGAAGTCGTCGTCCGTGGCCGCCACCGAGCCGCCGAGCAGCGCGGCCGCGCGCTCCTCGGCCCGCAGCTCGACCCCGGCCCCGCGCAGCGCGGCGCCCGCCCGCGGCAGGAAGTCCGCGGCGACGTCGGTGTGCACGAGCAGCGTCTCGGCCGCGTTGCAGACCCCCGGGCGCTGGGTCTTGGCGTTGAGGATGATCCGCAGCGCCGCGTCGAGGTCGGCCGAGGCGTCGACGTAGACGTGGCAGTTGCCCGACGCCGCGTAGATGACGGGGATCTTGGCGACGGCGCTCAGGGCCTGCTTCAGCCCTTCGCCGCCGCGCGGGATGATGAGGTCGACGACGCCCTCCTGGCCCGCGAGCTCGGCGAGCTGCTCGCGACCGCCGGATACGAGCGCCACCGCGCCCTCGGGGAACTCCGGGGCGACGATCGAGGCCAGCACGGCGTTCGAGTGCGCCGCCGAGGAGGAGCCGCGCAGCACGATCGCGTTGCCGGACTTCAGGCACAGCGCGGCGGCGTCGACGGTCACGTTCGGCCGCGCCTCGTAGACCACCGCGATCACGCCGAGCGGGACGCGCACCTTGCGCACGTCGAGCCCGTTGGGCAGGCGGGAGCCGTCGATGACCTCGCCGACCGGATCGGGCAACGCGGCGATCGCCCGTACGGCGTCGGCGATCGCCGAGATCCGGGTGGGATCGAGCGCGAGGCGGTCCATCAGCGCGTCCGAGAGGCCGGACTCGCGCCCCGCCTCGAGATCGCGTGCGTTGGCCTCGAGGATCTCGGGCGCGCGCTCCTCGAGCGCGTCGGCCACACGCAGCAGCGCTGCGTCCTTGAGGGCGCCGCTCATGCCCGCAAGCCGGCGCGAGGCGGCCTGGGCGGCGAGGCAGACGTCGGTGACGGAGGGGGTCGCAACGGCCATACGCAGAGCCAGTCTAGGC
>JAXDGC010000379.1:0-9177 GCA_034665245.1 Solirubrobacteraceae bacterium
CTCTTCCCCGGCCTCGGTAACGGCGGCTACGACGTCCAGCACTACACGCTGAACCTCCGCTATCCCACCGCCGAGCCGCTCCAGACGATCCAGGGCCTCGCCGTGATCGACGCCCGCGCCACCCAGGCTCTGTCCCGCTTCAATCTCGACTTCGCCGGCGACTCGGTCGGCCGCGTGTTCGTCGACGGCCGCCCCGTCCAGTCGGACTGGCAGGGCGAGGAGCTCGTCGTCACGCCGCGACGGGCGATCAAGAACCACCGCAGGTTCACGGTGGCGGTGCCCTACACCGCGCACACGACCCCGGAGGATCCGACGACGCTGATCACCCCGTGGTTCGCGACCCCCTCGGGCTCCTTCACCGCCTTCCAACCCAACTACGCGCACACGAAGTTCCCGAGCAACGACCATCCGTCGGACAAGGCGAGCTACACGCTGCGCTTCGACGTGCCAACCGGCACGACGGCGGTCGGCAACGGGCTCCCGACCGACCGGCGGAGCTCCCACGGGAGGACGATCACGACCTTCGAGGAGCGCGATCCGATGGCGAGCGAGCTCGTCTCGCTCAACGCCGGCGCGCTGACCGTCGTCAACCGCGGCAAGATCGGCGGCATCACCTTCCGCGACGTCATGCCGACCACGCTGGTCGACGCCCTCGAGCCGGCGAACGCACTCGGACCCGCGCACATGGCCTGGATGGAGCAGCGCGTCGGGCGCTATCCGTTCGCCTCCTACGGCACGCTCTCGGCCGACTCGAACGCGGGCTTCGCGCTGGAGAACCAGACCCTCTCGCTGTACCCGGCCTGGCTGTTCACCGACCTCCCGCCCGTCGTCTACGAGCCGATCATGGTCCACGAGCTCTCCCACATGTGGTTCGGCGACAGCGTCGCTCCGCATCGCTGGCGTGACGTGTGGCTCAACGAGGGCCACGCGACGTGGTACGAGCAGACCTACGGCGCGGACAAGTTCCCCGCGGACTACGACTTCGAGGCGGCGATCCGCGACTACTACAGCCACGGCGACGAATGGCGGGCGCAATACGGGCCGGTGGCCTCGCCGTTCAGCGCCGAGAACGTGCTCGACCTGTTCAACCCCAACGTGTACCAGGGCGGCGCGACGGCGCTGTATGCCCTCAGGCAGGTCGTCGGGGAGCGGAGGTTCTACGCGATCGAGCGCCGCTGGGTGCAGCGCTACGAGGGCGAGTCCGCCTCGACGGACGACTTCATCGCGCTGGCCTCCAGGGTCGCCCACCGCAACCTCGGGCCGTTCCTGCGTGACTGGCTCTACGGGTCCAAGACGCCGCCGATGCCGGGTCACCCGGATTGGACGGTCAACGCGCCGGGCGCCAAGCGCGCGGCCCCGAAGGCGAAGGCGCCGACCGCGGCCGGCCTGGAGCGGCTCGCCAAGCGCTGATCCGAGGGCGCACCGGGCCCCGCCGCACAGGCGGGGCCCGGCCGCCGTCCGACGAACCTAGTGGCCGGCGACCGGCTCGGCGGACGCCGCCGGCGCCCACTGCGCCTCGGCGAGGTCGCCGGTGTCCTTCAGCGATTCCGGCGTCGGGATGCCGGGCGTGTCGCGCAGGTACCACTCGGAGTCGAGCGCGGCCTGACACCCGGATCCGGCGGCGGTGACCGCCTGGCGGTAGGTGTGGTCGACGAGGTCGCCCGCGGCGAACATCCCCGGCACCTTCGTGCGCGTCGACTTGCCCTCGGTGACCACGTAGCCGTTCTCGTCGGTCTCGACCATGTCCTTGACGAGTCCTGACTGCGGCTCGTGGCCGACGGCGATGAACGCGCCGGAGATCGGCAGGTCGTGCGTCTCACCGGTCTCGGTGTGGCGCAGCCGCGCGTGGCCGAGGACCCCATCGTGGCCGGGGACGAACTCCTCGACCACGTACGGCGTGAGCAGCTCGATGTTCTCGGTGTTGCGGGCGCGCTCGAGCATGATCTTCGACGCGCGGAACTCGTCGCGGCGGTGGACGATCGTCACGTGCGAGGAGAACTTGGCGAGGAAGAGGGCCTCCTCCATCGCGGAGTCGCCGCCGCCGACGATCACGGTCGTCTTGTCCTTGTAGAACGCCGCGTCGCAGGTCGCGCAGTAGGACACGCCGCGGCCGCCGAGCTCCTCCTCGCCGGGGACGCACAGCTTCTTGTGCTCGGCGCCCATCGCGAGGATCACCGTGCGGGCCTTGTACTCGTCGTCGTCGACCCAGACCGTATGCGGCTCGCCGTCGGTCCCGGGCTCGATCTTCGTCGCGTTGTCGGTGATGAAGCGCGTGCCGAAGCGCTCCGCCTGGTCGCGGAACTGCTGCATCATCTCCGGCCCCATGATGCCCTCGGGGTAGCCGGGGTAGTTCTCCACATCGGTGGTCTGCTGGAGCAGCCCGCCCCACAGGAAGCCCTCGATCACGAGCGGGTTCAGGTTGGCTCGCGCGGTATAGAGGGCGGCCGTGTAGCCGGCGGGGCCGCTGCCGACGATGATGACCTGCTCGACGTCTGCCATGTCTTGCGTCTCTCCCGTTCGGAGCCTTACTTCAGTTTGTATAGTGTAGCGCCGCGCGACCGATTCTCCAGCGCTCGACGGTCTTGCGCAGCTGTAGATAGGCCACTACGCCGGGCACCGTCGGAAGCCAGAACGTGAAGCCGCGGTAGACGAGGACCGCGACGACCGCCAGGCCAGTGTCCACGTTGAAGGCCGCGAACGCGCCGATCATCCCACCGTCGACCCCGCCGATCCCGCCCGGCAGCGGCAGCAGGTTGCCGAGCATGCCGACGAAGAAGGCGACGACCAGCACCGCGAAGGCCGGCGAGTCGCCGAACGCCTTGAAGCACGTCCACAGGACGCCGATCTGGCAGCCCCAGAAGACGATCGCCCCGAGCAGCGCCGGATCGCGCGAGCGCAGGTGGGCGAGTGCGTCGCGCATGCCGGCCGAGGCCGTGGCGGGGATCGTGGCGAGGCGCTGAGCGACCCGGCCGACGCGGCCGTGGCGCAGCGCCAGCGACTGCAGGCGCCGCTCGAAGTCCGTCGGCACGAACGCGATCGAGAGCCCGAACACGGTGACCACGAGCGCGAGGATGCCGGGGATCACGGTCATCGTGAACGGGTTCGGCCCGGGGAAGACGCCGAAGCGGAGCCCGAAGCCGAACACGATCAGCGAGACCGTGTAGACGAGGTAGGTCAGGACGAGGAAGGAGACCGTCTTGTCGGCGACGACGCGCCGCGGCAGGCCGGCCGCCCGCAGCGCCCACGCCGTGAGCACGATGCCGCCGGCGCCGCCGGCGGAGAACAGCCGCGTGGCGGCGAGCCCCGCCATGCAGATCTGGTAGCTCTCGCGCAGCGTCAGGCGGCCGGCGGCGGCGCGGGCGAACACGCCGTGGAAGAGCAGCACGTAGCCGCCGAACATGCCGAACGTGAACAGCAGCGCGAGCCCGAGCCAGAACGGGCTGCCCTCCTCGGCCCGGTGCCAGGTCTCCTCGAGGCCGGCGACCTGCGGCAGCAGGAAGTACAGCGCGACGATCGCGAGCGCCACGAAGACCGCGAAGCCGACGAGGTTGCGAGCGGACAGGTCGAGCCGCGGCGGATGCTCTTCGTGGTCCACCTCCTCGTCGGGCGCGGGCGGGTTGGGGACGTCGCGGGGGGCCGTGGTCTTCACCCGCGCGCCTTCGCCTCGAGGCCCTGGACCCCGGCGGCGACCCGACCCAACAGCGGCGCGGCGAGGGGCGCGGCCCGGCGGACGGTCTCGGTCAGTGCGAGCCCGGCGGCGAGGTCGATGACGTAGTGCTCGCCGAGGTAGACCAGCGCCACCCCGAGGGTCGTGGCGTAGGCCCAGCCGAGCGCGCCGGCGACAGGGCCGGTCTCCGAGAGCACGTGGGCGGCCTGGACGGACAACGCGAAATGCAGGGAAGGCATGGCAGCGAGCGGATTCCCGCCGAGGAAACCGTACATCGGCTGCCAGTTGGACTTCCAGAACTGCTCCCCGTACTCGTACATCATCCGCCGCAGCTCCGGCGTGCGCCCGTCGTCCATCCGGCCGCGCGCGGCCGCGTACCACGGCGGCGCCGTCGGGACGGCCCAGTAGCCGATCAGGCCGATGTCGAACGTGCCGTACAGCAGGCACGCGCCGCGCGGGAATCGCTCGCGATGGCGCAGCAGCAGATACAGCGCCGTGCCGTGCGGGACGAGGAACCAGATCCAGTGCGACCAGATCAGCGTCCGCTCGCCCGCGGTGATGCGCCCGGGGCGCCCGAACGCGCGCTGCAGCCGCAGCGTCGGCGTCACACCGCGGCCGATGAAGCGGTCGACGCGCACCGGGTAGTCGATCAGGACCCGGCGCTCGAGCGCGGCCGGATCGTCGTTGGGCATCTGGTAGGTCGCGACGTAGGCCCACATCTGCAGGACGACCACGGCGACGTCGCGCTTGCGCGAGCGCGGGACGAGCACGCACAGCGCGAACGGTGCGCTCGCGGCCGTGGCGGTGACCACGGGCGGGGGGAGCCTCAGGCGACGCCGCACGAGCGGTGCCGCGAACCCCGCGGCGAGCGCCGTGCTCGCCACCAGGCGGATGGCGGTCGACCGGCGCACAGCGCGAGCGTAGCTCCGGGAGAGGCGGAGCGGGGTTCGGTTATCCGCCGTTCAGCCGCGGTCGCCGTTGCGCGCCGCCGCGGCCTCGCGCACGAGCGAGGCGATCAGCTGCGAGCCCGGGTCGGCCTCTGGGTGCCACTGCACGCCGAGCGCGAAGCGGCGGGCCGGGTCCTCGATCGCCTCGGGCAGCTCGTCGAGCGTGCTCCAGCCCGTCGCGACGAACCCGTCCCCGAGCTGCGCGACCCCCTGGTGGTGGTGGGACTTGGTCGAGTGGTCGACCTCCCCCGCGGCGCGCGCGGCCAGCGAGCCGCCGGCGAGCCGGACGTCGTGGTCGGCGCCGTCGAAGGAGCCCGGCACGCGCCGGTGGTCCTCGTGGCCGAAGTCGTCGGGCAGATGCTGGATCAGGGTCCCCCCGCGGGCGACGTTCATGAGCTGCATGCCACGGCAGATGCCGAGCAGCGGGATGTCGCGCTCGAGCGCACGGCGGGCCAGGGCGACCTCGAAGTCGTCGCGCTCGCGGCGTGTGCCCTGGGTGGCGGCGTGCGGCTCCTCGCCGTAGGTCGCCGCGTCGATGTCGGACCCGCCCGCCAGGATCAGGCCGTCGAGCACGTCGAGCACCTCGTCGGGCTCGCGCGCCGCCTGCGGATCGGGCGGGATCATCAGCGCCAGGCCCCCGGCGGCCTGGATCGCGTCGACGTAGGAGCGGTCGAGCAGGAACGCCTCCTGGTCCCAGACGGTCCAGCGCGCGTGCTCGAGCGCGGTGCAGATGCCGATACGGGGGCGGCGGTCGGCCACGCCGTCAGCATAGGATGCGCGCCCGTGGCCGAGACCGTGACCGTGACCCGCGGCGCCTCCAACGGCGCCGAGCTGCGCATCGAGCTCAACCGGCCCGAGTCCATGAACGCCTGGAACGTGCAGCTCGGGCTCGATCTCCGCGCCGCCGTCGAGGAGGCCGCCGAGGACGACTCGGTGCGCTCGGTGACGATCACGGGCGCCGGCCGCGGCTTCTCCTCCGGCGCGGACCTCAAGGCCGGCTTCGAGCCGACGCCCGAGGGCCACCCGGACGTCGGCAGCGCGCTTCGCGACCGCTACCACCCGATCATCACCGGCATCCGGCGCATGCCCAAGCCCGTGCTCGCCGCCGTCAACGGCCCCGCGGTCGGGATCGGCTGCTCGCTGGCGCTCGCCTGCGACCTGATCGTGGCTCGCGAGTCGGCGTACTTCCTGCTCGCGTTCGTCAACATCGGCCTCGTGCCGGACGGCGGCTCCTCCCTGTTCATCCCCGCGCGCGTCGGGCACACGCGCGCGGCCGAGATGGCGATGCTGGGCGAGCGCGTCCCCGCCCCGCAGGCGCTCGAGTGGGGCCTGATCAACCGCGTGGCCGCCGATGACGCCTTCGAGGCCGAGGTCGACGCGCTCGCCGAGCGCCTGGCGACCGGGCCGACGGCCTCCTACGCCGGCTCCAAGCGCCAGTTCAACGCGTGGATCTACCCGCGGATGGACGAGCAGCTCGAACTCGAGGCGGCCATCCAGCAGGAGATGGCCGCGTCGGGCGACTTCATGGAGGGCGTGCAGGCCTTCCTGGCCAAGCGGCCGCCCGAGTTCAAGGGGTCCTAGTCCGGACGCGGAAGCGGCCCGGGCCGTCCATATACTGCGCTCCGCCTTGCCCGCCGCACTGCACATCCTCGCCGGCATCCTGATCCCCGAGCGGGGAGGATCGAAGAACGCGAGCGACATCGCGGAGCTCTACGCGCTGATCCTCGTGATGGCGACGATCGTCTTCCTCGGGGTCGAGGGCACGCTGCTCTGGTTCCTGATCCGCTTCAAGGCGCGGCGCGGCCGCGTCGCGGCGCAGATCCACGGCAACACGCGGCTCGAGATCGGCTGGACCGTCGGCGCCGCGGTGATCCTCGTGTTCATCACGGTCGTGACCTTCATCAAGCTGCCGGGGATCAAGAACCCGGCCGCCTCGGACATCGACGCCAACGGCGCGAAGGTCGCCTCGACCACCCTCTTCGCCTCGACGGACCAGCCGGCGCCGCCCAAGGGCGCGAGCCTCAACATCGTCGTCGACGGCCAGCAGTACGTGTGGCGCTTCCAGTACCCGCGCGTGGCCAACAAGGAGGTCTTCTCCTACGAGGAGATGGTGGTCCCGGTCGGCATGACGGTGACGCTCGACATCACCGCCGACGACGTCGCCCACTCGTGGTGGATCCCCAAGCTGGGCGGCAAGATGGACGCGCTGCCGGGGTACACGAACCACACCTGGTTCAAGGCCGACAAGCCGGGGACGTTCAATGGCCAGTGCGCCGAGCTGTGCGGGCGCAACCACGCCAACATGCTGGCGCGCGTGCGGGCCGTGCCGTTCGACCAGTACCAGGCCTGGTACGACCGGCAGGCGGCCGACATCAAGTCGGCGCGCGACGAGGCCGCCAAGCAGCGCGCCCAGATCCAGAAGCAGCAGCAGGAGGCCGCACAGCGGTCGGCAACCCCGTAGGAAAGACTCCCCGAGACCCATGGCCATCACCTCCGAGCCCCCCGTGACCGACACCACCGCGGTACGCGCCGCCGCGCGGCCCCAGATCGCGGCGCGCGGCGTCACGTCCGAGACCCGCGGCTGGACGTCGTGGTTCACGACCGTCGACCACAAGAAGATCGGGATCCTCTACCTCTACACGACGTTCGTGTTCTTCATCCTCGGGGGCGTCGAGGCGCTGCTGATCCGGATCCAGCTCGGCCTGCCGGAGAACACCTTCGTCTCGCCCGAGAAGTACAACGCGCTCTTCACGATGCACGGGACGACGATGGTGTTCCTGTTCGTGATCCCGATCATGGCCGGGTTCGCCAACTACGTCGTCCCTCTGATGATCGGCGCGCGGGACATGGCGTTCCCGCGCATCAACGCGTGGTCGTACTGGATGCTGCTGTTCGGCGGCATCGTGCTCTACGCCTCGCTGTTCTTCTCGCCGCCGGAGGCGGGCTGGACCTCGTACCCGCCGCTGTCGCTGACCGACTACACGCCGCAGGCAGGCCAGGACGCCTGGATCATCGCGCTCCACATCGTCGGCCTCTCGTCGATGCTCGGTGGCGTCAACTTCATCGCCACGATCCACAACATGCGTGCGCCGGGCATGGGCTGGGGCCGCCTGCCGCTGTTCTGCTGGACGATCCTCATCTACTCCTACCTGATCGTGATCGCCTCGCCGGCGCTCGCCGCCGCGCTCGCGATGCTGCTGATCGACCGCCACTTCGGCGGCACGTTCTTCGACCCGACCCAGGGCGGTTCGCCGCTGCTGTGGCAGCACGCGTTCTGGTTCTACTCCCACCCGGCCGTCTACATCATGGTCCTGCCGGCCTTCGGCATCGTCTCCGAGGTGCTGCCCGTCTTCGCGCGCAAGCCGATCTTCGGCTACAAGGCGATCGCGGCCTCGACGGCGGCCATCGCCTTCCTCGGCCTGCTGGTGTGGGCGCACCACATGTTCGCGACGCCGATGTCCACCGTGGTGCTCGCGTTCTTCATGCTCTCGAGCTTCCTGATCGCGGTGCCGACGGGCGTGAAGATCTTCAACTGGGTCGCGACGCTGTGGCGCGGCACGATCGAGTACCGCACGCCGCTGCTGTTCTGCGTCGGGCTCATCGGCGTGTTCCTGATCGGCGGCATCTCCGGCATCTTCCTCGCCGTCTTCCCCGTCGACTGGCAGCTGACGGACACCTACTTCGTCGTGGCCCACCTGCACTACGTGCTGTTCGGCGGCTCCGTGTTCGGGATCTTCGCCGGGATCTACTACTGGTTCCCGAAGATGTCGGGGCGGATGCTCTCCGAGAGCCTCGGCAAGGCGTCGTTCTGGACGATCCTGGTCGGCTTCAACCTGACCTTCCTGGTCCAGCACTCGGCCGGCCTGAGCGGCATGCCGCGCCGGATCTACGAGTACTCCAACCACGACTGGACCGCCTACAACCTGATCTCGACCGTCGGCTCCTTCGTGCTCGCGCTCGGGATCCTGCTGACCGTGATCAACATCGCGCACTCGCTCAAGCGCGGCGCGATCGCGGGGCCCGACCCGTGGAAGGCCAACACGCTCGAGTGGTTCATGTCCTCGCCGCCGCCCGAGAACAACTTCGACGTGATCCCGCGCGTGCGCTCCGTCGAGCCGATGAAGGACATCCGCCGCCAGGTCGAGCAGCAGACCGGCGTCGAGCAGCGCTACCAGCCCGGCCGGGGACTGACGACGCGCTGATGGAAGCCTCGCGCGCCACCCGGAATGCCGCGTGGCCGCTGGCCGGCGTCCGCCAGGTGGTGGGCGACTACGTCGAGCTGACCAAGCCGAAGGTGCAGTCGCTGCTGCTCCTGACAACGATCACGACGATGTACGTGGCCGGCGACCCTTCGCTCTCGCTCGTCGCGCTGACATGCCTCGGCGGCTCGCTGTCGGCCGGCGGCGCCGGGGCCGTCAACCACTGGTTCGACCGCGACATCGACGCCCAGATGGCCCGCACCGCGAACCGGCCGGTGCCCGCGGGGCGGATCGCCCCGGCCGCGGCGCTGTGGTTCGGGATCGTGCTGGCGGCCCTGTCGTTCGCCGAGCTGTCGGTGGCCGT
>JAXDGC010000380.1:0-5318 GCA_034665245.1 Solirubrobacteraceae bacterium
GCGAGCACGGCATCACGCACTACCTCGCCCACAACATGACCGTCACCCCGCGCAACCTCGACGAGGTCGCCGGCGTCATCGGCGCCTGCCGCGACATGGGCTTTCGCATGTTCTCCTTCCAGCCGGCCGCGTTCATCGGCAACGAGAACCGCTGGAAGGAGGACTACCGCGCGTTCTCGACCGATCGCGTCTGGGAGGAGATCGAGCGCGGCGCGGGCGCGCGCCTGCACTTCCGCGCGCTGCAGATCGGCGACGAGCGCTGCAACCGCACCGCCTACGGCGCCTACGCGGGCGACCGCTACGTGCCGCTGCTCGACGAGGACGACCCGGCCGACCAGCGCTGGCTGCAGGACTTCATCGCGGCCTTCGGCGGCATGGACTTCGCCGCGCCGCCCCCGCTGCTGGCCGCCCGGCTGGCGCGCGGCTTCGCGCGCCACCCGCGGGCGCTGCCGGGGCTGGCCGGCTGGGCGTGGCGCTTCGCGGCGCGGGCGGGCGGGCCCGTGCACGTCGCGCGCCACCGCCCGCGGGCGCTCACCTTCGTCATGCACGCGTTCATGGACGCCCGCGACGTGCGCCCGGCGTGGGAGGCGTTGCGGCGCGGCGAGGTCTCGGCCGACCCGCGCATCCGCGCCACGCAGGAGCGCCTGCAGTCCTGCTCGTATGCGATGGCCCACCCGGAGGACGGCACGCTGGTGCCGGCCTGCGCGCAGCACGGCGTGCTCGACCCGGAGGAGAACGTGGCGCTGGCGGCGCTGCTGCCCTTGAGCGTCCGTGGCGTGACGGGGCGAACGTCAACGACGGCTGGGTAGGGGTGAGTCTGCAGTGCCGCGGCGGACACCGTCCTGCCTAGCCATCGCTATACGGGGTCAGGGCAGGACGGTAGACCGGAAACGCCCCCGAAACCCATTCCCTACCCAGCGCAGTTGACGATCGCCGGCTGCGCCGCGGCGCTCAGCGGTCCTTGGCGCCGCGCCGCACGCGGCCGGCGCCTGCCCCCGCCTCGCTGGCGGGGCCCTGCGGGGAGGCGATGCCGAGCACGCGCATCGCCTTGAGGCCGAGGCCGAGGCGCTCGCGGCCGTCGGTCGAGCCGACGTCGAGCCCGGACAGGTCGCGCACGCGCTCGAGGCGGTAGCGGACCGTGTGGCGGTGGGTGTAGAGCCGCTGCGCGGTGCCGGCGACGTTGCCGTCGCACTCGAGGAAGGTCTCGAGCGTCTGGACCAGGTCGGTCTCGTACTGCGCGTCGTAGGCCACGAGCGGCTCGACCGTCTCCGTGTAGAAGCGCTGGAGCTCGCCGGGGTCCTCGCTCATCGCCGGCAGCAGCAGGCGATAGGCGCCCGTGTCCTCGAAGGCGAGCACCTCGGACGGATCGTCGATCGAGGCGGGGCGGGTCTCGGCGACGTTGGCGGCCAGCAGCGCCTCGTTGCCCGCGCGGTAGAGGTCGACGGGGTCCTGGGCGACGCGCGAGTGCCCGACCGCGAAGGTGTATCCGTGCAGCGAGCTCTGCAGCTCGCGCGCGATCGACTCGGCGACCCGGCGGACGCCCTCGTCGGCGGCCACCGGGACGAGCAGGACGACCTGCCCCGCACCCTCAACCGCGGGAGCGATCACCGCGGCCAGCGAGCCCGGGGCGGTCGTGCGGGCGGCGCGCTCGGCGGCGCCGAGGACGCGCGCCCGCCAGTCGTCCTCGGTCGGCGCGAGGTGGTGCGCGCGCACGACGATCACGGCGCCGCCGCCGGACAGGTCGATGCCGAGCTCCTCGCCGCGGGCGATGAGATCGCCGCGATCGGTGACGTCGCGCCGCAGGACCGCGCGCAGGAAGGCCGATTGCGCCGCCTCCGACGCGCGCTCGGGAGCGCGCAGGCGCTCGACCTCGGACGCGATCAGCGTCGTGATCACGCGCAGCAGCGCGACCGGTGGCTCCTCGCCGGAGCGCGCCCGCAGGCGCAGCCGCCCGACCACCGCGTCGCCGACCCGCAACTCGTGTGTGACGACGCCGGGGGCGTCGCTCATCAGCGAGCGCTCGTCCGCCGAGGAGCGCGCGGCGACCGCGAGCACCCCGCTCGAGCGGTCGATCAGGACGAGGGAGGCGTCGAGCGCGCGGGCCGCGGCACGCACGACCTCAGGGAGCCCGAGGCCGCCCTCGACGGCCTGCGTGATGGCCTCGAGGCTGCCGAGGTCCGGCGCCGCCGCCACACGGCGTGCGGGCACGGACATGGCACCAAGTCTAGGCGCGGACCGCGCCCTGAACTAGAGGCTGTCGTAGTACCAGAGGATCGCCGCGCCGAGCAGGGAGCCGCCCAGCGCGAAGGCGCCCAGCACGTAGACGCTCAGCACCACGGCGGCGAGGCGCTCCCAGACGCGCGAGAACGACGTCCAGGCGGGCACCAGCACCAGCCCGACCCAGGCGATCACGGAGATCCCCGCGGCGGACGCGGCGATGACGTAGGTCAGCGTGTCGTTGCTCATCGCTCACCATTGTTGCGAAGCGCGCCGACGACGAGCGCCACGATGCCGGCGAGCGAGAAGATCGCGGCGCCGATCGCCAGCCCGCCGAGCACGTCGGAGAGGTAGTGCACGCGCAGGTAGACGCGCGAGACGGCGATCGCGGCGGCGAGCCCGGTTGCGATGCCGACGATGGCGAAGCGGGTGGCCATGCGGTGGCCGCCGCGGGCGAGCACGATCGCGCACGCCACCAGCGCCACGGCGTAGGCGCTGTGCCCGGAGGGGAACGCCATCCCTGCGGCCGGGGCGTGCGGATCCGGCGGCCGCGGCCGGTCCGTCGCCGCCTTGGCGATGTGCACGACCGCCCAGGTGACGGCGTACGCGCCGACCAGCGCGATGCCCTCGCGCCTCGCACGCCGGGTGCGGATCGCCCAGCCCGCGGTGAGCAGCACCGCGACCGCGGTCACCGGAAACGAGCCGAGGTTCGTGAAGACGCGGACGACGTCGCCCGCGACCGGCGTGTAGAGCCGGTCGAGGAGGGAGAAGGCGTCGTCGTCGAGCGAGGCGAGCTGGGTCGTGCCCAGCAGCTCCTCGAGCCAGAAGAAGGTGAAGAGGCCGACGCTCGCGAGCGCGAGCAGCGTCGTGAGCTCGAGGCCGAGCCGCCCCGGGCTGAAGCGATGCCAGGCGAAGCCGAGCGGGCCGCGGACGCGCCGCCACAGCGGGTTGCCGTCGAGCTGCCGCCGCACGCGCGCGCGCAGCTCGGGATCGCGCCGCAACCGCACCGCGAAGGTCACCGCCAGCCCGATCACCACGAGCCCGGAGAAGGCCGCCGCGCCCCGGCCGATGTACTTCTCGACCGTGCCCAGCGACTGCCAGAAGAAGTAGCCGAGCAGGCAGAACAGCGCGGACCACAGGCCCGCACCGAGGACGTCGTAGGGCAGGAAGCGCCGCAGCTCCATCCGCGACGCGCCGGCCAGGAAGGGCGCCAGCGCGCGCACGAGGCCGATGAAGCGCCCGATCAGGATCGTCGCGCCGCCGTGGCGGTCGAAGAAGCCGTCGACCTTCTCCAGGCGGTCCTCGGTGATCTTCAGCCTCGGGCCGTGGCGCTCGAGGAAGCCGCGCCCGAGCCGGCGACCGAGGAAGTAGCTCGTGCAGTCGCCGGCGACGGCGCACGCCCACACCAGCGCGATCAGCGCCACGATGGAGATCTGGCCCTGGCCGGCGACGACGCCGCCGATCAGCACGGCGCTCTCCCCCGGCGCGACCAGCCCGACGAACGCGCCCGTCTCGAGGAAGGCGAGCCCCCCGACGAGCAGGTATGTCCACTTGCCGAGGCGCTTACCGACGTCCTCGATCAGCTTCGTCAGGTTCGGCGGCTCGACGATCCCGAGGCCCCAGAGCGCCAGGCCGACGACGACCAGCGCGCCGAGCCCCAGCGCCACACGGCCGAGCTGACGGCGGCGGACGACGAGGAAGATCGCGAGCCCGACGGCGCCCGCGAGCGGGAACGGGTGCATCAGCCGCGCACGGCCGCCCAGGCCGCGTCGACCGGCTCCGCCGCCACCGCCCGCGGCCAGCCGCCCGCACCTGCCGCCGCGGCGGCGCGCGCGGGGCCCTCCGCGCCGCCGAACAACCCGACGACGGTCGGGCCCGAGCCCGAGACGAGGGCCTGGTCGGCGCCCGCGTCACGCGCAGCGGCGAGCGCCGCATCGATCGCGGGGCACAGCGACCGCGCGGCGTCCTGCAGATCGTTCTGCGGCGCCCAGGTCCCCGCCCGCACCAGCGCCTCGAGCTGCGCCAGCTCCACATGGCCGCGCACCAGCCCGAGCCGGTCGGCCTCGGCGTAGACCGCCGGGGTCGAGAGCTCGGCGTCGACCGGCAGCACGAGTAGGCCGAGCGGCGGCGGCGGGGCGAGCGGCGCGACGTGCTCGCCGGCGCCCGTCATCAGCACGCGGCCGGGGCGCAGCAGGCTCGCGACATCCGCGCCGAGCCGCGGCGCGAGCGCCGCCGCGCGCGGGTCGTCGGGCGTGCCGGCGGCGTGCGCCGCGAGCCGCAGCGCGGCCGCCGCGTCGGAGGAGCCGCCGCCCATCCCCGCGGCGACCGGGATCCGCTTCTCGATCGCCAGGCGCTGCGGCGGCGCGCCCCAGCCCGTCGCCTCGCGGTAGAGCGCGAGCGCCCGCGCGGCGAGGTTCGGGCCGTCGATCCCGGGGCAGACGACCTCGTCCTCGCTCGCCCCGGGCGGCGCGGGCGTCAGCGTCAGCTCGTCTGCGAGCGAGAGCGCCTGCACCACCGAGACGAGCGGGTGCAGCCCGTCCTCGCGCGGCTCGCCGACGAACAGGCAGAGGTTGACCTTGCCCGGCGCGCGGGCGCGCAGCACGGTCATGCGCGCATCCGCTCGTACAGCGCCCGCCACTCCTCGGGCGCGAGCTCCTCGGCGCGAGCAGCGGGCGGATGCCCGAGCGCCTCGAGCGCGGCCCGTGCCCGGTCGCGCACCCCCGGCTCCGCCCCGGCCGCGAGCGCGAGCGAGCCGGGCAGCGCCTTGCGGCGGTGCGCGAAGCCCTGCTGCACGAGCGCGCGCAGCCCCGGCTCGGGCGCCGGTCCGCGACGCCGCAGGCGCACGAGCACCGAGTCGACGTTCGGCACCGGGTGGAACACGCTGCGCGAGACCGGGCGCAGCACGCGCACCTCGCAAGCGAGCTGGGCGAGCACCGACGGCACACCGTAGGCGCCGCTCCCGGGCCCGGCCGCGAAGCGCTCGCCGACCTCGCGCTGAACCATCGCGACCCACGTGTCGACCGCCGGCAGCAGATCGATCGTGCGCAGGATCACCGACGCGGCGACGCCGTAGGGCAGGTTCGCGATCACCTTGGTCGGGA
>JAXDGC010000381.1:0-4559 GCA_034665245.1 Solirubrobacteraceae bacterium
AAGTCCTCGTTCTCGGAGCGCCGCAGCGGGTGCAGTGCCCGTTCCTTGAGCGTGTGGACGCGCTCCTTGGGCAGCGAGAACGTCTTCGAGACGTCGTCCACGACGACGGCGGGGCCAGGGCCAGACACGAAAATGACGCTAGCGGATGGGCATGGCGAAGAAGCGCAGGCGAACCTCGCCCCGGTCGAGCGCCCGCGTGATCGTGAGCGTGTTCGTGGCCTGGTCGAGCGCGAACGGCGCCGGGAAGTCCGCGCGCTTGGGCACGCGCAGGACGAGGCCGTCACCGGCGGTCCCCGGGAGCAGGCGGCGCGAGCGCCCGCCGTCGAACTCGATCGCCCGCGGCAGCGCCCGGTAGACGAGGGTGCGCAACCGTTCGAGGCCGCTGACGTCGATCCCGTCGATGCGCACGAACACGACGCTGTCCGCGTCCGGCGCCGGCGGGATCGGCGCCGGGACGCCGAGCCTGGCCGTGCTCGTCGCGAGCGGGCGCGCCGTGCCGCAGCGATTCGCCGTGCGCTCGATCAGCATCCACGGCGCGATCGTCTCCTGCTCGCGGAAGTGGCAGAGCATCGCGCGCATGGTCGCGGGCTCGTCGATCTCCGGGCGCCGGATCGGGTTGCCGCGGTCGAGGTAGACGCCGTCCTCGCGCAGGATGCGATCGGGCCCCGACGGGGAGCGCACGGCGGCCGCGTTGCGCTCGTCGAGCCTGCTCGTGTAGGCGGAGTAGCTCTGGAACACCGGCAGCGGGCGCCAGCGGAGGTGCTGCACCCACACCAGCCCGGCCTCCACAGGGTCGACGTGGACCGTGCCCGCGCGCGCGGCCGCCACGAGCTTCGGGTCGATCCGGTCGAGCGGGAGGCGCGCCGCGCGCGCGGCGTCGATCGCCTCGCGGGTCTTCCTGCCGTCGGCAAGCAGCCGCGCCTGGTCGACGAGGTCGCTCGCGCGGGCGACCGGCGCGACGTAGCTCGCGGGGGTCACGCCCAGCGACGCGAGCAGCATCGTCGACGCGAGCGCGCCGATCAGCCACGCTGACGCGCGCCGGTGCGGCACCCAGCCGAAGGCGACGAAGCCGCCGAGCAGCGAGGCGAAGAGGATGTTGGAGTGCACCGGGTCGTGGCGCACGAAGCCGGCCTTGAAGGTGGTGAACGCGAGCACGGTCCAGAGCGCGAGCAGCCCCAGACGCGAGCGGGTCGTCAGCAGGTCGCCGGCCCGCCACGCGACCGCGTAGCCGATCGCGATGAGGAGGAACGCGGCCGAGAGCTCCCACGCGGCGGCGGGATCCTCGAAGTACATCGCCGCGGAGTAGCCCGAGACGATCTGGAAGGAGCCGTCGAGGTAGTCGCCGATCGCGCCGAGCGACTGGCCGGTGGCGAGCCAGCCGACGGCGAGCGCGCCGAGCAGCCCGGCCGCGAAGGCCGCGGCGGGCCGCGGCCGCGGCGAGGGCGCCGCCAGCACCGCGACCACCCCGAGCCCGGCCAGCGTGACGCCCGTGCTGAGCTTGGAGAGCAGCTCGATCCCGGACAGCACGCCGAGGCCGAGGGCGATCAGCGCAGCCGGCCGCGAGCGCGCCAGCCCCGCCGCGAGGGCGACGGCGGCCGCGAACCCGATCACGAGCGTCGGCTCCTGCCACATCGCCGCCGCCAGCGGCACCGCGACGAGTGACGCGACCAGCAGCGAGCCCAGCGCGCGCCGCAGCCCCCAGATCAGCGTCGCGCACAGCGTGAAATGCACGAGCAGCCCGTAGACGAAGGCCAGCCGCGCCGTCGACGCGTAGACGAGCATCGGCTCGCGCAGGAACCCCAGCGGGCCGTAGGTGAACACGAGGTCGGGGCCGAAGTGGAGCCCGTCGTGCAGGGCCTGGCGGAGCGCGATCTCCCAGGCTCCGTCGAGGTCGAGCCGGGGTTGCAGGTTCCCTGTGACCGGCCAGGAGACGAGCGTGACGAGCGCCGCGGCAAGCAGCGCGGGCGCGTGCGGCCGCAGGGTCTTCATACGGCGGCGAGACGCTAGCGGATGGACATGGCGGTGAACCTGAGGCGGACGTCGCCGCGCTGGTCGCTCTTGGTCACCGCCACGGTCTTCGCCGCCTGGTCGAGACCGAACGGCGCGGGATAGTCGGCGCGCGCCGGGACGTGCAGCATCAGGCCGTCGCCGGCGGTGCCCGGGATGAGCCGGTTCGTGCGCCCGCCGTCCATGAGGATCCGGCGCGGCAGCGCGCGGTACAACGCCGACCGCAGCGTCTCGAGCCCCGAGACCCCGATCCCCTCGATGCGCACGATCACGACGCTCGAGGCGTCGGGGGCGGGCGGCACCGGCGTCGGCGCGCCGAGCTTCGCGACGACCGTCCGCAGCGGGCGCTCGCGCCCGCAGCGCGGAGCGCTGCGCTCGAGCATCAGCCAGCGGCCGAAGGGTCCCTGGGCGGTGCGGAAGTGGCAGAGGATCGCGCGCGTCGCGGCGGGCGCCTCGAACGCCGGGTTGCGGCCGTCGGCCACCGGCGCCTGCTCACGCATGATCACGTCCGGCCCGGCGGGCGAGCGCGCGGTGGCGGCGTTGCGCTCGTCGAGGTAGGTGGTGTAGGCGGAGTAGTTCTGGAACACGGGGAGCGGTCGCCAGCGCAGCCGCTGCGACCACACGAGGCCGGCGTCGGAAGGCTCGACGTGAACCGTCCGGCGGCCGATCGCCGAGACGAAGCGCCCGTCGAACTGCTCGACGGCGCCGCGTGCCCGGCGCCCGCCGGCGATCGCGGCGTTCGTGTCGCTGCCGTCCACCAGCAGGCGCGCCTGGTCGGCGAAGCTGCGCGCGCGGGCGACCGGCGTGAGCAGGCGCTGCGGCGAGATCGTCCACGCCGCGAGCAGCGTGGCCGCGAACAGCGCGCCGAGCAACCACGCCGTCTGGCGCCGGTGCGGCGCCCAGCCGAACGCGACGAGGCCGCCGAGCAGCGCGGCGAAGTAGATCTTGCCGTGCCCCACGTCGTGGCGTACGAAGGAGGCCTTGAACGACGTGAACGCGAGCACCGCCCAGAGCGCGAGCAGCCCCAGCCGGGCGCGCCGGGAGAGGGCGTCGGCGGCACGCCACGCGACGAGCAGCCCGGCGCCGGCCAGCCCGGCGGCGGCCCACAGCTGCCACTCCTTCATCGGCTGCTCGAGGTACATCGCCGCCGAGTAGCCCGCCATCACCTCGTACGAGCCCCGCAGGTAGTCGTCGATCGCCCCGAGCGACTGGCCGGTCCCGACCCAGCCGGCGGCCAGCGCGGCGGCGGCGCCGGCCGCGTAGGGCACGAGCAGCGCCCGCCGCGGGGCGGGCGCCGCCGCGAGCGCGACCGCGCCGAGCGCCGCCACGCTGACGCCGGTGTTGAGCTTGGCGAGCAGCTCGATCCCCGCCAGCGCCCCGAGACCGAGCGCGAGCGCCTGCGCCGCGCGCCCGCGCGGTCGCGCGGCCACGAGCGCGACGGCGCCGCCGAACGAGATCACGACCTCCGGGATCGAGGCGAGCGCCGACGCCACCGGCACCGCGAGCAGCACCGCCAGGAGCCGCGAGCGCAGCGCATGGGCCAGCCCCCAGATGAGCGTCGCGGCGAGCGCGAGCTGGACGAGGACGGTCCACGCGAAGGCGAGTCGCGCCGGCCACAGGTAGACGAGCACCGGCTGGTGCAGGAAGCCGAGCGGACCGTAGGTGAACACCACGTCGGGCCCGAAGCCGAGGCCGTCGTGCACGGCCTGGCCGAGCCCGATCTGCCACGCCCCGTCGAGATCGGTGCCGGGCTGCAGCATGCCCGCCAAGGGCCAGGAGGCGAGTGCGACGAGGGCCGCGGCGAGCAGCGCGGGCGCGTGCGGCCGCATGGTCTTCATAACCCTGGCGAGACGCTATCAGCGCCAAACACCGCGACCTTGGCCGAAATCGCGCGTCTATAGTGGACGCCTCTCGCGGGCAGGCCTCGACTCGCCCTGCGCGGTCCCCGTACGTCAACGATCCACGGAGACCTCCTCCACTTGACCCCCATCGCGATCGTCACCGGCTCCGGCGGCCTGATCGGCTCCGAGTCCGTCATCCACTTCGCCGAGCGCGGCTACACCGTGGTCGGCCTGGAGAACGACATGCGCGCGCGCTTCTTCGGCGCCGAGGCGTCGACCCGCCGGATGTCCGAGGTGCTCGCCGAGCGCCTGCCCGACGAGTTCATCCACCAGGAGATCGACATCCGCGACGCCGACGGCGTCGCGCGCATCTTCGCCGAGCACGCCGGGTCGATCGAGGTGATCGTCCACACCGCCGCGCAGCCCTCGCACGACTGGGCGGCCCAGGACCCGCAGACCGACTTCGGCGTCAACGCCAACGGCACGCTCAACCTGCTCGAGGCGACGCGCAGGCACGCGCCGGACGCGCCGTTCGTGTTCTGCTCGACCAACAAGGTCTACGGCGACACCCCGAACTCCCTGCCGCTCGAGGAGCACGCGGAGCGTCTCGAGCTGCCGACCGGCCACGAGTACTACGACGGCATCCCGACGACGATGTCGATCGACCACTCGACGCACTCGCTGTTCGGCGTCTCCAAGGCCGCGGCCGAC
>JAXDGC010000382.1:0-3343 GCA_034665245.1 Solirubrobacteraceae bacterium
GGCGGCTTCGTGAAGATCACCGGCATGAACCCGCAGGAGGAGATCCCTGCGGAGGCCGCCCCGCGCGCCTACTACCGCCAGCCGGTGTGGAAGCGCATCGTCGTGATCGCGGCCGGGCCCGCGGTCAACATCGTGCTCGCGTTCGTGATCCTCATGGGCCTGTACTGGTCGATCGGAGACGTGCGCAAGGAGACCGCCACCAACCGCATCGAGCAGGTGACCCCCGGCTCGCCCGCCGCCGCGGTCCTGCGCGAGGGCGATCGGCTCGTCGCCGTCGACGGCCGCCGGGGCGACCCGGCCGTGCTGCGGAAGGAGCTCGCCAAGCACAAGTGCGCCGGAGCGCAGCGCGCCGGCTGCCGCGCCGCCGAGCCTGCCGTGATCGTGGTTCGCCGCGGGGGCGCGGAGCTCACGGTGAAGGCGCGTCCCGTCTACGACGCCAAGACGAAGCGGCCGCTCCTCGGCTTCGCGTTCCATCCGGTTCGGCCGCCGATCGGGCCGGTGACTGCCGCTCGGCTGAGTGTCGACCAGATGTGGTTCTTCACGCGCACGACCGTCTCGACGATCGCGCAGATCTTCAAGCCCGAGAAGCGCAAGCAGATCTCGGGCGTGGTCGGCACCTACGAGGTCACCCGCCAGAGCATCCAGCTCGGTGTGCAGGAGGGCTTCTTCCTGCTCGCGGTGATCTCGCTCTCGCTCGGGGTGATCAACCTGTTCCCGTTCCTGCCGCTCGACGGCGGCCACATCTTCTGGGCGCTGGCCGAGAAGGTGCGCGGCCGCGCGATCCCGTTCAGCGTCATGGAGCGGGCCGGCTTCATCGGCTTCGCGCTCGTGATCGGCCTCTTCTTCATCGGCTTCACGAACGACGTCGGGCGATTGACGGGCGGGGGGTTCAACGTCCGGTAGCGTTGGCGGCGCGATGGCCACGACCGCCGCTCCCGCCTCCCGCCGCGCGCTCGAGGCGCGCTCGATGGCCGAGGCGTTCCGCATCACCGCCGAGGACTTCAGCGACCGCGTCGCGGTGCGCACGAAGGACGACGAGGTCTCGCTGACCTGGGGCGAGCTGCGCGACCGCGTCGACGCGTTCGCCGGCGGGCTCGCCAAGCTCGGCGTGCGACGCGGCGACACCGTCGCGCTGATGCTCGCCAACCGTCCGGAGTTCCACCTCGCCGACCTCGCGGTGATGATGCTCGGGGCGGTCCCGTACTCGATCTACCTGACCTCGGCGCCGGAGCAGATCGCCTACGTCGTCGGCGACGCCGCCTCGAAGGTCGCGATCGTCGAGGAGGCCTACCTCGACGTCTTCCAGGCGGCCCGTGACGACCTGCCCGGGCTCGAGACCCTTGTCGTGCTCGAGGGTGAGCGCGGGGAGGGGACCACGGCGTGGGACGACGTCGAGGGCGCCGATCCGGACTTCGACGTCGACTCGGCCTGGCGCGCGGTCGGGCCCGAGGACCTCCTGACGCTGATCTACACCTCGGGCACCACGGGCCCGCCCAAGGGCGTCGAGCTCGTGCACGCCAACCTCCTCGCCGCCGTCGAGAGCATCGAGCAGATGATCCGGTTCCCCGACGCGGCCAAGGTGATCTCGTGGCTGCCCTCCGCGCACATCGCCGAGCGCGCCGCCCACCACTACCTGCCGATCGTCTACGCGATCACGATCACGTGCTGCGACAACCCGCGCGAGGTCGTCTCCTACCTGCCGGAGGTCAAGCCGACGTGGTTCTTCGCCGTGCCGCGGATCTGGGAGAAGCTCAAGGCGGGGCTCGAGGCGATGCTCGCGGGCCAGCCCGACGAGCAGCGAGAGCCCGCGCAGGCCGCGCTCGAGGCGGCGATCCGGAAGGTCGAGCTCGAGCAGGCGGGCGAGCCGGTGCCCGAGGAGCTCGCCGCGACGGTGGCCGAGGCCGACGCGCAGATGTTCGCGGGGCTGCGCAGCATGCTGGGGCTCGACGAGGTCGTGACGGTCAACGTCGGCGCGGCGCCGACGCCGCGCGAGGTGCTCGTGTTCTTCCACGCGATCGGGATCGAGCTGGCGGAGCTGTGGGGGATGTCGGAGACCTGCGGCTCGGGCTGCTGCAACCCGCCCGGCAGGGTCCGGATCGGCACGGTCGGCCCGCCCGCGCCGGGCGTCGAGATCCGGCTCGCGGACGACGGGGAGGTGCTGATGCGCTCTCCGGTCGTCATGCGCGGCTACCGCAACCAGCCCGAGAAGACCGCCGAGACGATCGACCCGGACGGCTGGCTGCACACCGGCGACATCGGCGAGTTCGACGACCACGGCTACCTGCGGATCGTCGACCGCAAGAAGGAGCTGATCATCAACGCGGCCGGCAAGAACATGTCGCCGGCCAACATCGAGTCGACGCTCAAGGGGGCCTCGCCGCTGATCGGGCAGGCGGCGGCGATCGGCGACGGCCGCTCCTACAACACCGCCCTGATCGTGCTCGACGCCGACTTCGCTCCCGCCTGGGCGGCCAAGAACGGGCTCGAGGGCGCCTCGCTCGAGGACCTCGCGGGCGACGAGCGGATGCGCGCCGCGGTCCAGGCCGGGGTCGACGCGGCCAACGCCAGGCTGGCGCGCGTCGAGCAGATCAAGAAGTTCACGATCATCCCCGGCGACTGGGCGCCCGGCGGCGACGAGCTGACTCCGACGATGAAGCTCAAGCGCCGCCCGATCGCCGAGAAGTACGCCGCCGAGATCGAGGCGATGTACCGCAAGTAGGGGGGTTCCCTTCTATCCTGCGGCCATACATGGCCTCAGAGCGACACGTCACCGTGGGCGGGGTTCAGATCGGCGGGGGCGCCCCCGTCGCCGTCCAGACGATGACGAAGACGGAGACCGCGAACCTCGCGGCCACGATGGCGCAGATCCGCACCGTGGCCGACGCGGGCGCCGACATCGTGCGCGTCGCCGTGCCGCGGGACAAGGACATCGAGGCGCTCAAGACGATCGTCGTCGAGTCCCCGATCCCGATCATCGCGGACATCCACTTCAACCACACGCTGGCGCTGAAGGCGATCGACGCCGGGGCGCACTGCATCCGCCTCAACCCGGGCAACATCGGCGGGCCCGAGAAGGTGGCCGAGGTCGCCGACCGCGCGAAGGCCGCCGGCACCCCGATGCGCATCGGCGTCAACTCCGGCTCCCTGCCCAAGCACCTGCACGCGCTCGAGCGCGAGAACCCGGTCGAGGCGCTCACGACGGCCGCCGTCGAGTTCGTCGCCCTGATGGAGCGCCTGCAGTTCGAGGACTTCAAGGTCTCGCTCAAGTCGACCAACGTCCCCAATACGATCGCCGCCAACCGCCTGCTCAGCGAGAAGATCCCGTACCCGCTGCACCTCGGCA
>JAXDGC010000383.1:0-4405 GCA_034665245.1 Solirubrobacteraceae bacterium
CCTCGAGCCCGTCGTGGTCGAGCACCGTCCACCCGAACGCCTCCCAGAACCCGGGCGCCTGCTTCCACTGAACCGCCAGGCCGTCGGGCATCGGCGGACGGTGGGCGTGGTAGGCGGGGTAGGCCTCCGTGCGGTAGTCGGCCGCCTCGGCGCCGAAGCAGTGCACGACCGCGCGCGGCTTGTGCTCCTCGATCACCTGGAGCACCGCGTTGGTCGAGCCCAGCAGCGCGTTGACGGGCCGGCCGTCCGGCCCCGTGATCGAGTCGGGGAGCGCGAAGAACGCCCGGTAGAGCAGGTGGGGGGCGTCGGTGACGAGGAGTGGACCGGACACGATCCGGCAACCTATACGGCATGACGACGATCACAGGACTCGACGACCTCAAGCGCTACGAGGGCAAGGAGCTCGGCACGAGCGACTGGCACGAGGTCACCCAGGAGGACATCGACAAGTTCGCCGACGTCACCGGTGACCACCAGTGGATCCACGTGGACCCCGAGCGCGCCAAGGACACGCCGTTCGGCGGCACGATCGCCCACGGCTACTACACGCTCTCGCTGGCGCCCCGCTTCTCGGAGCAGATCTTCAAGCTCGAGGGCTTCGCCTTCGGCGTCAACTACGGCCTCAACAAGGTCCGCTTCCCCGCTCCGCTGCCCGTCGGCGGCAAGGTGCGCATGAAGGCCAAGGTCGCAAGCATCGAGCCGATCCAGGGCGGCGCGCAGCTCGCGCTCGAGCTGACCTTCGAGCACGAGGGCGGTCAGAAGCCCGTCTGCGTCGCCGAGACGCTCGCCCGGGTTTACGAGGGCGGCTGAAGCAGGCCCGGCAGCGCGGCCATGTCGGTGAACACCCGCGCGCCCTCGAGGCGCTCGGCGGGGGTCGTCCCGGCGTAGCCGAACACCGCCATCCCGGCGGCGAGCGCGGCCTCGACGCCGGCCGGCGAGTCCTCCACGACCGCGCAGTCGGAGGGCTCCCAGCCCATGCGGGCGGCCGCGTGGAGGAACAGGTCGGGCGCGGGCTTGCCGTGCTCGACCTCGGTGGCGCTGAAGATGCGGCCCTCGAAGCGGCTCCACAGGCCCGTGTGGCCGAGCGTGAAGCGCATCTTCTCGATCGACGCGCTCGACGCGACGCAGTTCGGCAGCGCGATCGCGTCGAGCGCCGCGGCGACGCCCGGCACCGGACGGAGCTCTTCCTCGAAGGCCGCGAACATGGCCTCGAGGTAGCGGGCGCGGAAGTCCTCGGGCAGCGGCTCGCCGCGGCGCTCGGCCGTGTAGGCCTCGACGTGCTTCCAGGAGCGGCCCATGAACGCCTCGACCGACTCCTCCGGGGTCATCGGCAGCCCGATCTCGGTCAGCAGCCCGGCCAGCACGCGGTTGGAGATCGGCTCGGAGTCGACCAGCACCCCGTCGCAGTCGAAGATGACGGCGCGGACGCGGCTCAGCGGACGCGGACGGCGGGGCCGGTCTCGTCGTGGTAGCGCACGCGGTACACGCCGGCGCTCGCGACGGCCGCCGAGTAGCGCCCGCCACGGCGCAACCGGGTCGAGCCGACCGTCAGCCAGCGTCCGTTGTCGCGGCGCTGCAGCGTCACGCGCGCCCCGGGCAGCACGGGCAGCACGCGCCCGGCGACGGCGCCCGCGGAGTGGCCGCCGCCCAGCAGCGAGGCCGACCCGAACGGCTCCGCGCCGCCCGTCGGCGCACCCGGGTCCGCGGGCGTCGGCTCGGGCGGCGGGGCGTCGCCCGTGGTGATCGAGGTGAAGAACGCCCATGTGTCGAACAGGCCGAAGCGCGCGCGCAGCTGGCCGCCGGTCACGCGGGTGCTTCCGCGCGTGCCGATGACGTCGGCCTCGACGATCCGCGGCGAGCGGCCGCGGCGCACGACCTGGATGCCGCGGAAGGAGCCCTTGACGTAGGAGCCGAGCCTGCGACCGGCCTGCTTGAGGCTCATCCGGATCGGGCCCCAGCGGTGACGCGGGGAGGTGTCGTCGTAGGGATCGTCGACCGACTTCAGCCACGGCCGCGGCTCGTTGCCGAGCGGCGTGTTCTCGACGTCCTCGGTGCGCCCGCCCGAGGTCGAGAAGAAGTAGGTCACGACCGGCTGGCCGTTGTAGGTGACGACCTCGCCGCGGGTCGCGGCGACGGCCTGGTTGGTCGAGGCCACCTCGGCCGCCACGCCGCCGTAGACCTGGGAGCGCGTGTCGGGGTAGAGGTCGAACGTCGCGGCGGGCTTCATCGTCGCGACGGCGTAGGTGCGGGCCGCGACGGCCTGGGCCTTGAGCGCCTCGAGCGGCCACGACGGCGGCGACTCGTCGGGCACGACGCCCTGCACGTAGCTGTCGAGCGGCAGCGAGTTGACGGCGTCGACGCCCGAGAAGACGCCGGGGCTGAAGTCGATCGCCCCGCGGTAGGCGCCCGAGGTGCGGCCGTTGGCCGCGCGGCCGCGCAGGATCAGCGCGCCGCCGCGACCCGTGACGTGGAGCGGCGCCGCATAGGTGCCGAGCGACCTGCGCTTCGGCGAGAGCAGCTGGACGCGCGCGCCGCGGCGGCGCACGTAGTAGGTCTTGCGGGCTGCCAGCCGGCGGCGGCCGGCGCGCGTCGCACCGGTGAAGGAGGCGGTGCCCGTGGACTGCAGCAGCACACGCACGCGCTGGTTCGGGTCGAGGTTCCCGATCGCCGTGTCCGTGTAGTAGTGGGCGAGGATGTCGCGATAGCCCGACCCGTTCTGGGCGAACCCGTACGCGCCGTATTGGCTCATGCCGACCCCGTGCCCGAAGCCCGCGCCGCGGATCGTGAACTTCGACGATGCGGCGTGCGCGCTCCCGAGCGGGAGCAGGCAGACGGCGAGGAGGGTGAGGAGGAGGGTCCGAGAGCGCATGAGAACGTGATGTACGGCTACGTTAGCCCGACACGACCGGAGGGGAGAAGTTTCGGGCAATGGAGCGCAAGGCGTCAGACCTGTTCGTCGAGTGTCTGGAGGTGGAGGGCGTCGAGTACGTGTTCGGGATCCCGGGCGAGGAGACCTTGGACCTCAACGAATCGCTCGCCAACTCCTCTGTCGACTTCATTCCCGTCCGCCATGAGCAGGGCGGCGCCTACATGGCGGACATGTACGGGCGCCTGACCCAGCGCGCCGGCGTCTGCCTCGGCACGCTCGGGCCCGGGGCGACCAACCTCGTAACCGGCATCGCGGATGCCTTCCTGGACCGCTCGCCGCTCGTCGCGCTGACCGGCCAGGGCGACCTCGAGCGCATGCACAAGGAGTCACACCAGTACATCGACATCGTCTCGCTTATGAAGCCGGTGACGAAGTGGAACGCGCGCGTGAACGCCCCCCACATCATCCCCGAGGTGGTGCGCAAGGCGTTCAAGGTGGCCCAAGCCCAGAAGCCCGGCCCGACCCACATCGAGCTGCCCGAGGACGTGATGGCGGCGACCGTCGACGACGTGCCGCTGCCCGCGCGCACGAACATCCGCAGCCCCGAGCCCTCGGCGCAGGAGCTGCTCAAGGCGGTGGCGGTGATCCGCTCCGCGATCAACCCCGTCGTGCTGGCCGGCAACGGCGTCGCGCGCGTCGGCGCGGCGGCGGCGCTGCGCGAGTTCGCGCGCGCCACCGGGATCGGCGTCGCCGAGACGTTCATGGGCAAGGGCCTGCTCGACTACGAGGACCCGCGCTGGCTCGGCACGGTCGGGCTGCAGTCGCGCGACTACGCGCTCGCGGGCTTCGAGGACGCCGACGTCGTGATCACGGTCGGCTACGACCTCGTCGAGCACTCCCCGAGCAACTGGAACCCCAAGAAGGACAAGAAGATCGTCTGCATCGACACGGACTCCGTCGAGGTCGACGAGCACTTCATGACCGAGTGCGACCTGATCGGCGACCTCTACCACATCCTCACGCGCCTGGCCGAGGAGCTCCGCGAGGCGCCCCACGACGCCGGCGACTCGCGGCTCAACGACATCATCCTCGGCCGCTTCGAGTCCGCCAAGGACGACGACGCGTTCCCGATGCAGCCGCCGCGCGCGCTGTGGGAGATCCGCCAGGCGCTCGGCCGCGAGGACATGCTGATCTCCGACGTCGGCCTGCACAAGTTGTGGATCGCTCGGATGTTCCCGGCGCACGAGCCCAACACCGTCCTGATCGCCAACGGCCTCGCCGGCATGGGGATCGCGCTGCCGACCGCGATCGCCGCCAAGCTCGTCCACCCCGACCGCAAGGTGGTCACGGTCAACGGCGACGGCGGATTCCTCATGAACTGCCAGGAGCTCGAGACCGCGGTGCGGCTCAAGACCCCGATCGTCAACGTGATCTGGGAGAACTCGCAGTTCGGCTCGATCGTCTGGAAGCAGGACAAGAAGTTCGGCCGCCACTTCGGCACCGACTTCACCAACCCCGACTTCGTCAAGCTGGCCG
>JAXDGC010000384.1:0-3774 GCA_034665245.1 Solirubrobacteraceae bacterium
AGCAGCTCCTGCGGATCGGGCGCGTCCGGGTCGTGCAGCGTGTCGAGCAGCGAGACGGAGTCGCCGGAGGAGTCCGAGACCGCCCACAGCTCGTCGAGCGCGACGACGGTGGAGTTGGAGATCTTCATCAGGCTCTCCTGGAACTCCTCGATCGTGATGCCCAGCTCCTTGGCCATCTCCTCGTCTGAGGGCGTGCGGTGCAGGCGGTGCTCCAGGCGGCCGTGGACGCGCTCGATCTCGCGGGCGCGGGCGCGGACCGAGCGCGGCACCCAGTCCAGGGCGCGCAGCTCGTCGATGATCGCGCCCTTGATGCGCGTGATCGCGTACGTCTCGAACTTGATCTCGCGCTCGGGATCGAAGCGCTCGATCGCGTTGATCAGCCCGATCAGCCCATAGGAGATGAGGTCGGCTTCCTCCACGTGCGCAGGCAGGCCCGAGGACATCCGGCCGGCCACATACTTCACGAGCGGGGAGTAGGCGACGACGAGCTGCTCTCGTGCACGGTCCGATCCGGACGCCTTGTACCGGCGCCACAGGTCACGCAGCTCAATCGCCTTAACGTTGGTTTCCAGCTCGTCCTCCCGATACCTAGGCTCGCGGATGGCTTCTGGCGTACGCGGCCCGTAGGCGCGATGACTCTACCCGAGTGTAGTCCGGGGTCGTGGATATGGACGCCTGGCCGAGGAGCTCCCGGATCGCCGGCAGATTGGTGCCTCCGTCGGCGTGCCGCGCCCACACCCGCAGGCGGCGGCGGACGTCGGAGGTCGAGAGGCGGCGCCCGGACTTCGAGAGCAGCAGCGCCGGCTCGGCGTCGGCGTCGGCGCCCGCCAGCCCCGGCCGGCCGCGCTCGAGGTAGCGCGTGACGGAGCGCATCACCGGCTCGCCGGCGAGCACGTAGCGCGTCTTGCCCCCCCTGCCCTCCACACGGACCTGATCGGCATCGAGCTCGATCGACTCAAGGTCGAGCTTCACGAGCTCCTCCGCCCGCAGCCCGCAGGCGTAGGCGAGCTCGAACATCGCGCCGTCGCGCAGCTCGAGCGGCGTCGTCGCCGGGATGCGGTTCAGCAGCGCCGCCACCTCCTCGACCTCGAACGTGCCCGGCACCCGCCGGTGGCGCCACGGGGCCGGCAGCAGCTCGGCCGGGTTGGACGTCAGCTCGCTGAGCTCCACCATGGTCCTGAAGAACGACCGGATCGCCGCAAGCTTGCGGGCGACCGATCGCGGTCCGGCGCCGCCGCCCGCGAGCTCGGCGGCGTAGCGGCGGAGCACCGGGTAGTCGACCCCGCGCGGCTCGATCGCATTGGCGCTGCTCCAGAGGGCGAGCTGCCCGAGGTCGACGCCGTAGGCGCGGCGTGTCCGCTCGGCGGCGCCGCGGCGCTGGAGCTCGCGGTCGAAGGCGCGCATGGCGGCCCGCCAGGCGTCGCTAGCCTGGGGCGCCGTGGCCTCGTTCTTCATCGACACCGACACGGGTCAGGTCGCCACCCTGCGCCAGCTCGACGAGAGCGGCGTGATCCCGGAGGGCCAGAAGCCCCCCAAGCCGTGGTTTCCGATCCAGGGCACGCGCGACGCGACCACGCTGTGGTACGCCGTCATGCGAAAGCAGGTGCGACACGTGTACATCGGTGCCCTGTGCATTCGCCATTCCAGCCATCACGCCTCCCTGCTGGAGAGCGGGTGGGAGGAGGTGCCGGTCGAGGAGATTCGTGCCGGCGTTACGCGATGTACACCGGCGCGTTGACCGGCACCTGCGGGTAGAGCTCCACCACGTCGGGGATCCGCATGCGGATGCAGCCGTGGGAGGCGGCGGTGCCGATCGAGCCCACGTTGTCGGTGCCGTGGATGCCGGCGCCGGCGAAGATCCCGAGCCAGCGCGCCTTGAGCGGGTTCTCGGGCGAGCCGCCGGGGATCACCTTGCCGCGGTCGCCGGGCGCCACCCAGGCCGAGTTGGGCATCGTCCAGGCCGGGTTGACCGCCTTGTTCTGCACGTGGTAGAGCCCCGCGGGCGTCTCGAGGCCGACCTGGCCGACCGCGATCCCGTAGGTCTTGGCGGGCTTGAGGTTCTTGTAGAGCGTGAGCTTGAAGGCGCCGCGGTTGACGATCACGACGGCCGGATACTTCTTGGCCAGCTCGTCAGTCGTGACCGCGGGCTTGACGACCTTCGTGCGCACGCGCACCCGGCGCGCGCCCTCGGTCGAGAGCAGCGAGCGCCGCAGCTGTGAGCGCAGGCTCGCGGCCCTTACCGCGAGGCCGTCGGCCGAGGGCCTCGGGTTCACGTCGCCCTGCTCGAGGTTGACCGACGCGTCGCGGGCGGGCTTGTCGATGCGGGCGCTGATGCGCTTGACCAGCTTGCGGATCGCGGCGCGGTTGTAGGAGATGTCGAGGTTGAGGTCCTCGTTCAGGCTCGTGCCACGCAGGTTCCGCGAAGTGCGCGCGAAGATGTTGCCCGAGCGCGAGCGGTGCAGGGCCTGGGCGACCGAGCCGTCGATGTCGACGCCCACGCGTGCCTGCTTCGGCGTCAGCGTGAAGCGCGTGCCGTGGTAGCTCGCGACCACCGGGCGGTTGAGCTTCTCGAGCACCGCGGCGCGCAGGCGATGCTGCGCGGCCGTGGCCTTGAGGCCGCCGACGTCCACCCCGCCGACCTTGATGCCCTTGGCGATCTGGTCCTTGCGGCCGGAGTCGTAGGCGTACACGCCGCCCGCCGCGACGAGCAGCAGGACGAGTACCGCCGCGACGATGAAGAAGGATCGAGAGCGCAAGTGCAAGAGGATGGTAGGACGGGAGGTATACCCGCTGCTAGTCCTGCAATTTCGCTGCCGGTCGGCCAGAGGACTCCGAGGCCTGCTCGACCGCCCGCCGCACGCTCGGGCTGTAGCGCAGGAACTCCTCCACTTCCCGCTCGTAGCGGTACGGCTCGGCCTCTCCGCTCTTGATCGCGGCGATCCGCAGATGCTCGGCGAACGCCTGCACGGTCTCGCGCGTGGTGTGGCGCAGCGGCGCTCCTGCCGCCTTGAGCTTGCGGTTGTCGAGCGCCCGGCCGAAGCGCAGCTGGTTGAGCATCTCGGGCGGGAGGTCGAGGCCGAGCCGCTTGAGCGCGGCGGCCGCGAGGCCCGTCCCCCACGGCGGCAGCAGCGGCGCCGGCGGCTTGCCGAGGAGGCTGGCGATCTCCGACAGGACGAGCACGCCGTCGCCGGCGGCGTTGTAGATCCCGGGCAGCTCCTCGCGCACGGCGTGCTCGAGCACGCCGACGATGTCGTCCTCGTGGATGAACTGGCAGCGCGGGTCGAAGCCGAGGATGCTCGGGACGACCGGCAGCGAGAGCAGCGCGGTGTGGCCCGTGCGCAGGTCGGGGCCGAGGCCGTTGACGAAGCGCAGCGTGGTCACGGTGACGTCGGGGTTGCGCTCGGCGAAGGAGAGCACCGACCTCTCGGCCTCCACGATGTCGCGCTCGATGCGCGTCTGCGGCGCGTGCGGGCGCTGCATGCGCTCGGTGAAGAACGCGGGGTCGTCCTGCTCGCAGCCGTAGTAGTGCGCCGAGGACTTGAAGACGAACTTGCGCACGGGCGAGTCCGGGCCCGAGCAGGCGGCGAGGATGTTCATCGTGCCGATCACGTTTGCCTCGTGCGCCGTGCGCGCGGAGGCGGTCGTCGAGTCGACGATCAGGCGCGAGTCGACGACGGTGTCGATGTCCGCGGCGTGCACGATCCGGCGCAGCAGCGCGTGCTGGGTGCCGACGCGCACGTACTCCGTGCGCTGGAGCTCGCAGGTCGGGTCGTC
>JAXDGC010000385.1:0-7334 GCA_034665245.1 Solirubrobacteraceae bacterium
TCTTGCCGTACATCGACTTCTCGCCCCACACGCCGTAGAGGTCGCACACGGCGTGGTCGGCGTCGGCGAGCAGCGTGAAGTTCAGCCCCTGCTTGTCGTGGAACTTCTTGACCGCCTTCACCGGGTCCGGCGAGACGCCGAGGACGACGGCGCCGGTCTCCTCGTAAACGGGCAGGTGGTCGCGCACGCCGCAGGCCTGGGTCGTGCACCCCGGGGTATCTGCCCGCGGATAGAAGTAGAGAACGACAGGGCGGCCGGCGAGGTCCGACAGGGTGACCGGCTCCCCGTCCTGGTCGGGCAGGGTGAAGTCGGGAGCGCGCTCGCCCTCGGCGATCACTTGAGCAGCCTCGAGAGCCGGCGGTCCTTCAGGACGCGGCCCTCCGTCTGGCAGTGCGGGCAGTAGGTCATGACGTAATCCTCGTAGAAGACGGCCTCAAGCACGCCTTCGCAGCGTGGGCAGGGCTCGCCCTGGTGGCTATGGACACGGGTGGGCTTCGGGAACTTCTCGGGCAGCGGCATCGCCACCTGCTCCTCATAGACGTCGAGGACGCGGCCGAGCTCGGAGACCATCGCCTCGCGCAGGCGCTCGGCCTCGTCGTCGGAGAGGTCGTCGCCGCGCTTGAACGGCGAGAGCATCGCGGCGTGCAGGATCTCGTCGACCCACGTGCGCCCGATCCCGGTCACCACGGTCTGGTCGCGCAGGAGCGAGTGCAGGGGCCGGGGGGCGCGCAGCCGCTCGGCCAGGTCCGGCGGGTCGGGCCACGCCTCGGGGCCGAGGTGGCTCAGCGACTCCTCGGCCGCGAGCGCCTCCGGCGTGAGCAGCTTCACCCACGCGCGCTGCTTCGTCCCGAACTCGCGCAGCCGCAGCTCGCGGCCCTCCGACAGCCGCAGGCCCACGCGCGCGGTGCGGTCGCGCAGCGTCGCGTGCTTCGTGAACAGCTGCAGGCGGCCGGCGCTCATGAGGTGCATGAGCAACGTCAGCCCGCCGGCGTCGAGCATCAGCAGCTTGCCCCGCCGGCGCACGCCCTCGATCGCCGCGCCGTCGAGCGTGCTCAGCGGCGGGTCGAAGGTCTTGAGCGCGTTGATGCCGGGCGCGACGGCCGACTCGATCGTCTCCCCGGTCAGCGCCTCGCCGAGACGGCGGGCGACGATCTCCATCTCGGGCAGCTCGGGCATCGCCCATAGACGGTAGCCGGGTACCGTGGCGGCCATGGACGATTGGGTCGCGCGGTGCTCGCATCAGATCGGGAGGCGCGCCGAGCGGGAGCTCGAAGCGCTCGTCGGGGTCTCGTCGCCCTCGGGCGACGAGCGGGGCGCGGACGAGTGCGCCGCGGTCTGCGCCGCGCTGCTGCCGGACGGCGCCACGTTCGAGCGCGTGCCCTGCTCCTCGCCCGACCACGCCCTCGACATGGTCGCGCGGATCCCGGGCGCGGGGTCGCGCCGGATCCTGCTGCTCGGCCACCTCGACACCGTCGTCGCGCATGCCGCCCACCGCCCGCTCGAGCGCGACGGCGACAAGCTGGTCGGCTCGGGCGCCGTCGACATGAAGGGCGGCGTCGTGCTCTCGCTCGGCGTGATGCGCGCGCTGGCCTCGCGCTCCGAGGACTTCGCCGAGGTCGCGCTGCTGCTCGTCTGCGACGAGGAGTGGCGGACGGCGCCGTTCGGCCACGTCGAGCGCTTCAGCGGCTTTGACGCCTGCCTCTGCTTCGAGGGCGGCGCCCGCACCCCCGAGGGCGACGAGGGCGTGGTCGTCCGCCGCAAGGCGGCCGGGACGCTCAGCGTGCGCGCGGAAGGACGCGCGTCGCACTCGGGCTCCGCCCCCGACCGCGGGCGCAACGCGCTGCTCGCGCTCGCCGCGGCCGCGCAGGCGGTCGCGGGCTGCCACGACCCGAGCGGGGCGGACCGCCTGACGGCCGTCCCGACCGTGCTGCACTCGGGCGACGCCTTCAACGTCGTGCCCGGCGAGGGCGAGCTCGTCAGCGACATGCGCGCCGACTCCTCCGACGCGTTCCAGCGCGTCGTCGACGCGATCCCCGCCGAGGTCGGCGGCGCGACGCTGCACCCCGGGATGGTGCGGCTGTGGCCCGGGATGGACTCGACGGAGGCGACCGCGTCCCTGCTGGAGCGCGCGAGCGCCGCGCTCGGCCGGCCGGTGATCGGGATGCCGCGCGGCGGCGCGAGCGACGCCAGCCACTTCGCCGCCTCGATCCCGCTCACGGTCGACGGGCTCGGGCCGCGCGGCGGCGCCGCCCACAACCCGGAGGAGTACATCGTCGCCGACTCGCTGGAGTCGCGCGCCGCCGTCGCGCTCGCCGTCACGAGCGCGTCGCTCAGTCAGTGACCGCGAGCGCCTCGAGCTCGCGCGGGCGCAGCATCACGATCAGCGTGCCGCCGCCGCTCTCGACGCGGACGGCGACGACCGCGCCCTTCTTGAAGTCGACGCGCCCGCCCGTGAGGTCGTAGACGACCTGCGAGAAGGAGGGCTCGTGGCCGACGACGAGCACGCGCGCGTCCGCGTCGTGGCGGCCGAGCAGCTCGAGCGCATCCTCGCGATCGAAGCCGTTGGCGAGCAGCGACTCCTCCTCCGGGTCGACGTTGAGCGCCTCGCAGGCGAGCCGCGCTGTATCGGCGGCCCGGACCAGCGGGCTCGTGTAGGCGGCCGCGAATTCCACGCCGAGCCGCGCCAGCCCCGCGCCCGCCGCGACGGACTGGAGCTCGCCGCGGGCGGTCAGCTCGCGCTCGGCGTCCGGCTTGGATTCGTGCGGCACGGCTTCGCCGTGCCGGAGGAGCCAGAGCTGCTGCGCCATGGCGCGGAGCGTAACCGCCCGGCCAATTGTGAACGTGGCCGGCTGCCGGTCACGGGGCGCGCACGGCGAAGCGCAGGCGCCGCGTGATGTCGCCGGCGCGCAGCGTCAGCACGTAGCGGCCGGGCTTCAGTCGCGGGCCCGGCAGGCGCACGCGCCGGCTCCCGGGCCGCACGCGCAGGGACACGGCGCGCACCCGCTTCGCGCCGCGGCGCAGCGTCCCTCGTACCCGCACCGGCGCGGACGCGCCGAGCGTGAGGCGGAGGAAGACGCCAGGCCGCGGGCAGGTCGCGCTGCGGCGGGTGCAGAAGCGCCGCTTGGTGGGGCTCGCGCGGAACGCGCTGACGCGATTCGCGGCGGGGCCGCCAGTGCCCGCGGGAGGCGTCGTGCCACCAGATCCGCCGCCTCCGGCCCGCGTCGGCGTCGGCGTCGGATACGCCGCCGGCGTCGGGCTCGGGTCGGGTGAGGGGTTGGGCGTCGTCGTGGGCGCCGGCACCGTGCCGCTCTCGTTCACGTAGAAGCGGCCGCTCATGCCGGGATGGAGGGTGCAGTGGTACTCGTATGACGTCGCGCGCGCGGGATAGGCCTGCGGGCCGTAGGTCCACGCGGAGCCGTCGTCCTGCACGTGGGTGCCGTCGACGGTGAGGTTGTGGATGACACCGGAGGTGTTCCTCCACGTCACCTGCTCGCCGGGCTTGACCGCGAAGCGGTCCGGGTCCCAGCTGCTCGCGCCTGCGCCCACCGTCGTGTCGGCGGCGAGCGCGGGCAGCACCCCGACGCCGAGGCAGCCGGCGAGGATCGCGAACGGGATCGCGCGGCGCACGACCCGCCCTACGCACCCCGGGCGCGAACGGTTCGGTGGACTACGTCGCGCGGATCGGTGGCCCGAGCCAGACCTTGCCGCCGGGCGCGGTCCAGCGCACGCGGTAGCGCTGGTTCTTGTGGTGCTTCGCGCGCAGCCCGAAGACACCGCGGTGGTTGGTCGTGAGCGTGCGCAGCGGGCGGAAGCTGCGGCCCTTGCGAGGGGAGACGAGGATCGTCACCTGCGTCCGGGACGGCAGCGGGCGCACGCGGCCCCACAGGACGTCCGAGCGCCCGTAGGCCTCGATCGCGAGCGGCAGGCGGAAGGCGTCGTACGCGGGCTTGGCGCGTCCGTTGGAGCGACGCAGGCCGGATTCGAAGCCGCTGTAGCGCTCGACGCGCTTGCCCTTGCGCGGCTTGTCGTCCTTGAGCAGGTACTGCGAGAAGGACTTCACGCGCGGATTGACGTAGGCCATGTGCTCCGCGATCCCGAGGTACTCGGCCTGGCGCGCCAGCGTCACGCCGACGAACGGGTCGGGGGTGCTCTGGATGCCGAACTCGGTCAGGTAGACGCCGAGCCCGCGGGGGATCGCGCCCGCTCGGCCGGCGCGGTCGAGCGCATTCGTCAGCCGGGACAGAACGCCGATCGTGACGTCGTCGTGGTCGGGCGGGCGGAAGCGCGGCCCGACGCGCGTCGTGTAGGCGTGATGGGCGTAGCCGCCCGCGGCGACGCGGGCGCAGTGGCCGCGGCGGTGGTAGTTGCTGTCGAGGCACAGCGCGCCGCGCAGGAACGCGAGCGGGGCGACGACGCGCGGGGTCCCGCGCGGCGCGGTCTCGCCGAACAGCAGCGTGTCGGCGCCGTTGCCCGACGCGCGCAGCCCGCGCTGGCCCGCGAGGAAGAGGTTGCGGTAGATGCGCGGCGACTTCGCGTGCTTGTTCACGAACTGCGGGCGCAGGAACGCCGGGTGGTTCGGCTCGTTCCAGATCGACCACACGTCGACCCGGTCGCCGTAGCGGCGGCCGACGGCGGTGGCGAACGCCTGGAACTCCTTCGGGTTCGGGCTCGTCACGTTGTCGCGCTTGGTCTTCGTGGCCCACTTCGGCACCGGCCCGGTGAGCGTGAGCTGGACCGTGATCCCGCGCGCCCGCGCCGCGTCGAACAGGCCGTCGAGGCGCGACCACGTGCCCGCCGGGTAGGCGTCCGGGTTCGTCGCGTCGAAGGCCGGGCGCTTCTTCGACCTCGCGGCGGGCGCGTAGGACTCCCAGTAGACCAGCACCCGCACGCGGTCGACCCCGAAGTCGTGGATCTCCTGCAGCGTGCGGACCTGCGTGGAGGCGTCGAGCAGCTCGCCCGGGGCCTCGAAGGTCATCGTCTGCGTGCTCGACGCGGCCGCCGCGGCCGGGAAGGCGGCGAGCAGCACGAGAAGGATGACGAGCGGGAGTCTGGACATGGGAGGCACCGGCCCGATGAAGGGGGAACGGCCGGCCGAGCGTGTCTTCGCCTACCCAGAACCCGCCGGGGCGTCCCAGGTTTCGCCCGACGGCATACTTGGCGCCCGGATGACCGCGATCGTCGACACCCCGGAGGAGGCCGCCGCCCTCGATCGCCCGCCGCTGCTCGTCCGGCGGCCGCTCGAGGCCCGCCTCGACGCGCACGACCTGGGCAGCGGCCCGATCGAGGCCGAGCCCGTGGGCGAGGGCCACTCGAACGTGACCTACCTGGTGCGCCGCGGGGACGCCGAGCTCGTGCTGCGCCGCCCCCCGCGCCCGCCGCTGCCGCCCTCCGCCCACGACGTCCTGCGCGAGGCGCGGCTGCTCGTCGCGCTCCAGGACGCGGAGGTGCGCACGCCTCGCGTGCGGTTCAGCTGCGACGACGAGGCGGTGATCGGCGCGCCGTTCTACGTCATGGAGCGCGTCGAGGGCGACGTGATCGCGCGCGAGCTGCCGCCCCGGCTGGACTCCGAGGAGGAGCGGCGGCACCTCGGCGAGGAGCTCGTGGACGCGCTGGTCGAGATCCACGCCGTCGACTGGCAGGCCTGCGGCCTCGAGGGCTTCGGCAAGCCGACGGGCTACCTCGACCGCCAGCTGCGCCGCTTCGGTGGCCTCTGGGAGCACAACAAGACACGCGAGCTGCCGGTGCTCGACGACCTGACCACCTGGCTCTCCGAGCACAAGCCGGAGTCGGGCCCCGCCACGATCGTCCACGGCGACTACCGGCTCGGCAACGTCATGTTCGCCCCCGAGACGCCGGCGCGCCTGAACGCGATCTTCGACTGGGAGCTGGCCACGATCGGCGACCCGCTCGCCGACGTCGGCTACCTCGTCGCCACGTGGGCCCAGCCCGGCGACCCCGAC
The DNA here is from genome assembly GCA_034665245.1 of Solirubrobacteraceae bacterium. Classification (GTDB taxonomy): domain Bacteria; phylum Actinomycetota; class Thermoleophilia; order Solirubrobacterales; family Solirubrobacteraceae; genus DASQFQ01. The sequence continues at coordinate 5,961 of JAXDGC010000385.1, forward strand.
AACGCGATCTCCTCGCTCGGCGGCCTCACGCGCCTGCCCGGCTTCGCCACCCGGGAGGAGCTGATCGCGCGCTACGAGGCCGGCTCCGGGCGCTCGATGTCCGACGTGCGCTGGTACATGACGCTCGCCCTGTGGAAGTCCGCCGTCTTCCTCGAGGGCTCCTACCAGCGGCGCCTCGCGGGCACGACGGACGACCCGTGGTTCGATCTGCTCGAGACGGGCGTGCCCGAGGTCGCCGAGCGCGCCTGGAGCATCGCGCGGGGCGGGTGAGCGTGGCGCGCGACGGGCTGCTGGTCGACTTCGGCGGCGTCCTGACGTCGAACGTGTTCGACTCGTTCGCGGACTTCTGCCGCGAAGAGGGGCTGCCGCCCGACACGGTGCGCGACCGCTTCATGCAGGATCCCGAGGCACGCAACCTGCTCGGCGACCTCGAGACCGGGAAGGTGAGCGAGGCGGAGTTCGAGCCGGCCTTCGCCGCCGTGCTCGGCGTCGAGCCCGCCGAGGGCCTGATCAGCCGCCTGTTCGCGGGCATGCGCCCCGACGAGCGGATGTTCGACGGCGTGGCGGCCGCCCGCCGCGCGGGGATCCGCACCGGGCTGGTGTCGAACTCGTGGGGCGAAGCGGGCTATGACCGCACGCGCTTCGCCGAGCTCTTCGACGCGCTCGTGATCTCGGGCGAGATCGGGATCCGCAAGCCGGCGCCGGAGATCTACACGCTCGCCGCCGAGCGGCTCGGGCGCGAGCCAGCGCGCTGCGTGTTCGTCGACGACCTCGCCGGCAACCTCAAGCCGGCGCGCGAGATCGGCATGGCGACCGTGCTGCACCGCGACGCCGAGACGACGCTCGCCGAGCTCGAGCAGCACCTCGGCGTCAGCCTGCGCTGATCGCGACCACCCCGGCCAGCGTCAGCCCCACGCCGACCTCCTGCAGGCGGCTCACGCGCTCGGCGAGGACGACGCGCGCGAGCACGACGGTGACCGCCGGGTAGAGCGAGCCGAGCACGGCGACCACCGACAGCAGCCCCTTGGTGGTGGCGATCGCGAACAACCCGTTGGCCCCGAGGTCGAGCACGCCGACCATGGCGAGCGCGCCGAAGCTGACGGGGTCGCGCGGCAGCTGCGGGCGTGCGACGAGCGCGGCGATCAGCACGAGCACCAGCGAGCACGAGCGCGAGATGACGATCACCCACGGCACCTCGGCGGTGGCCGAGGCGCGGTCGACGCCGACGAAGAACGTCCCGAAGCCCACCGCCGCCACCAGCGCGAGGCCGACGGCCGCGCGCCCGGCCTGGCGGCGGTCGGCACCGAGGTCCTCGGCGGGCTCGCTCTCGCGCGAGGCGAGGATCACGCCGGCCAGCGCGGCGACCATCCCCGC
>JAXDGC010000386.1:0-6477 GCA_034665245.1 Solirubrobacteraceae bacterium
GCTCCGCTCGGTCTAGCCCGCCGCCGCCGCGCGCTTGGATCCACCCGCCTCGGTACCCTGGGGCGGGTGGACGAACGCGCCCTCGCCGAGCGCCTGATCACCTACGACACCTCGGACATCGACGGACTGCGCGCCGCCGCGGGCTTCGTCAAGGGGTGGCTCGAGGCGCGGGAGATCGACGCCGAGGAGATCGACTTCAACGGCCTCCCCGTGCTCACCGCGGCGATCGGCCCGCCTGACGCGCCGGCCATCGTCCTGCACGGCCACCTCGACGTCGTCCCGGGCCGCGCCGAGCAGTTCCGCCCCCGCGTCGAGGGCGACCGCCTGATCGGCCGCGGCTCCTACGACATGAAGGGCGCGCTCGCGGCGATGATGTGCTCGCTGCACGACGTCGCCGCCGAGTCGCGGATGCGCGTGCGCTTCCTGTGCGCCCCGGACGAGGAGTCCGAGGACATCGACACGCGCTCGACCGACCAGATGGTGCGCGACGGCTTCGTCGGCGACTTCGCCATCACCGGCGAGCCGACGGGGCTGCACGTGGGCATCCAGGCCAAGGGCGTCCTCGCCTGCCGCGTCGTGGTCAGCGGCCGCGCCGCGCACGGCTCGACGCCATGGCTCGGCGACAACGCGGTGCTGAAGGCGATCGACGTCTTCCGCCGAATCGAGACCTTGCCGTTCTCGCGCGAGTCATCCGAGCTGTTCGACCGCCCGTCGATCAACCTCGGGCGCATCCAGGGCGGAGACGCGCTCAACAAGGTCCCGGACGAGTGCACCATGGTCGTCGACATCCGCTATCTCCCCAACCAGGACCCCGGTGAGATCCTCGAGCAGATCCGCGGGATCCCGGACATCGACATCCCGCGCATGTTCATCCGCAAGCCCGCGTACGTCTCGCGCTCGAATCCCTACGTCATGGCGCTCTGCGACGTCGCCGCGCGCCTCACGAGCGGCGAGTCGCTGAGCGTCGGCCGCGACGGCGCCTCGGACGCCGGCTCGTTCCTCGAGGCCGGGGTGCCGGCCGTCGAGTTCGGGCCCGACGGCGCCGGCCACCACGGGCCCGACGAATGGGTCTCGGTGAGCTCGCTGTCGCGCTACCGCCAGGCGCTGGGCGACTTCATCCGCCACCTGCCGGCCGGCCTCGAGCGCCCGGATGACACCACCCTGCGCGCCGTGGAGGGCGGGCTGTCGTGAGCCAGGAGCCGCCGCCCAAGGTCGGCTTCGGCCTGCTCAAGCGCGGGTTCCTGTGCGGTCTGCTGGTCGTCCTGCTCGCCGCCGGCTCCGTGTCGGCGGCCGGCTTCCTGCAGGCCAATACGATCCTCACCACGATCACGAAGGAGGGCCGCGCGCCGATCAACATCCCCGAGATCGACCGCGCGCAGGCCGGCGAGGCGCAGACGCTCATGATCCTCGGCTCCGACCAGCGCTTCGGCGACAAGAAGCTCGGGATCAAGCCGCGCTCGGACACGATCCTCCTCGTCCGGCTCGACCCCGACAAGCAGGCGACCGCGGTGATGTCGGTCCCGCGCGATCTCAAGGTCGACATCCCCGGCTACGGCAAGGACCGCATCAACGCCGCATATGAGCTGGGCGGCCCGCGCCTGACCGTGAAGACCGTCAAGCGGCTGTTCCAGAAGCCCGGCAAGCCGTTCAAGATCAACCACATCGTCAACGTCGACTTCGGCGGCTTCCGCAAGGTCGTCAACTACATCGGCGGCGTCTACGTCGACATCGACCGCGACTACTTCAACGACAACACGGGCGGCGAGAACTTCGCGACGATCGACGTCAACCCGGGCTACCAGAAGCTCAAGGGCAAGGACGCGCTCGACTACGTTCGCTACCGCCACGGCGACAACGACCTCGTGCGCGCCGCGCGCCAGCAGGACTTCCTGCGCCAGCTGCGCAACGCCGCCGGCGCCCGCAAGCTGCTCGACTACCGCCGCCGCCGCCAGCTCGCGACGATCTTCGCCCGCTACACCGACACGGACAAGGGCCTGCGCCACACGAAGGACGTCTTCTCCCTGCTCAAGCTCGTCCTCTTCACCGGCCGCAAGCCGGTGCGTGAGGTCCGCTTCCGCATCAACCTCACCCCCGACCCGGTCTACCTGACCGCCTCGCAGAGCAAGCTCGACCAGACCGCGAACGAGTTCCTCAACGCGAAGGCGTCGACGAAGCCGCGCCAGACGTCGCAGGCTACGAAGGCCGATCGCGCGTCCGCCCGCAGCCGCAAGAGCCGCAACCGCTCCGCCTCGGTGCCGGGGCTCGAGGTCGCCCGGCGCGAGGGAGAGGACCAGGCGATCGTCGGTTCCCGGCGCGCGCACTTCCCGTTCTACTTCCCGACGCTCCGCACCAAGGGCTCGCACTACGCGGGCACCGAGCCGCGGATCTACGCCATCCGCGACGAGCGGGGCAAGCTGCACCGCTCCTACCGGCTCGTCGTCTCCAAGGGCGTCATCGGCGAGTACTACGGGATCCAGGGCACGACCTGGCTCGCACCGCCGATCCTCGACGACCCCTCCGAGGTGCGCAAGGTCAACGGCCGCCGGCTGGAGCTGCACTACGATGGTCGCCGGCTGCGGCTCGTCGCGTGGCGCACGAAGCGCGCGGTCTACTGGGTCTCGAACACCCTCACGCAGTCCGTCAGCACGCCCCAGATGATCGCGATCGCCGCCTCCCTGCGCCGCCTTGGCCAAAAGTAGGGCGGGCGCGTGGACGCTAGGGTGAACGGCTCCATGGGCACGCACGAGAGGGAGCCGATCGGCGTGATCGGCACGGGTTACGTCGGCCTCGTCACCGCGGCCGGCTTCGCCGAGCTCGGCTCGGACGTGTACTGCATCGACATCGACGAAGCCAAGATCGAGGGCCTGAAAGCGGGCCGCGTCCCGATCTGGGAGCCGGGCCTCACCGAGCTCGTCGAGCGCCACCGCGGCCGCCTGCACTTCTCCACCGACCTCTCGGACGCGCTCGAGCACGCGCGGCTGCTGTTCGTGGCCGTCGGCACGCCGCCGACCTACTCCGGCGACGCGGACCTCTCCGCGGTCCACGCCGTGGTCGCGTCGATGCCGCCCTCCGACCGCCATGCGCTGGTGATGAAGTCGACCGTGCCCTGCGGCACCGGCGACCACATCAAGCGGGCGTTCCGCGAGCAGGGCAAGGAGGGCTTCCGCTACGTCTCCTGCCCCGAGTTCCTCAAGGAGGGCTCGGCCGTCAAGGACTTCCTCCATCCCGACCGCGTCGTGATCGGCGACGACGGCGACTGGGCCGGCGAGGCGGTCGCGGAGCTCTACTCACCGCTCGCCGCGCCGGTCGTGCGCACGGACATCAAGAGCGCGGAGATGGTCAAGCTCGCCTCCAACGCCTTCCTCGCCACCAAGATCTCCTTCATCAACGAGATCGCCAACGTCTGCGAGGAGACGGGCGCCGACGTGGTCGAGGTGGCCCGCGGCATGGGCCTCGACGACCGCATCGGGCCGAAGTTCCTGCAGGCCGGCATCGGCTACGGCGGCTCGTGCTTCGACGGTGCCGAGACGGTACTCGCGCGTGTCGACGGCAGCGCGCGGCTGCTGCGCTTCGACCAGCTCTGGGAGCTGGCGGGCGGTGGCGCCGACGAGGCGGTCGCACCGGCTGAGACGGAGGTCCTCAGCTGGGTCCCGGGCGAGGCCGAGCCTGAGTTCATGCCCGTTTCCGTGCTCACCCGTCGCCCCTACGACGGCGACGTTGTCCAGGTCACCACGAAGCTCGGGCGCCGGGTGCGGGTCACCGCCGATCACCCGTTCGTCGTCGGCACCGGCGAGGACGAGGAGATCCTGACCCTGAAGCCCGCGCGCGACCTCGACGACGGCGACTGGCTCCCGCTCGCCCTCGGCGGCCCGCCCGGCTTCGCACCGGGGGTGGCACATATCGGCGGCGTGCTCGATGACGAGCTCGTTCCGCTCGAGCGAGTGCTCGTCCGGCCGCCCCGTGTCGAGATCGAGGCCTTGACCCACGCCGCCGTTGCCGAGCACCCACGAGGCCCCGTGGCCCGCCTCGGGGACGTGCGCCGCTCGGGCACGCTCCGGCTCGCGGAGGCCTGCACCGCGGAGATGAGCTTCGCGCACGCGACCGTCGGGACCGTCGGCAACGGCGCGTTCACACCGCTGACCCTGAGCCTGGACGAGGGCTTCTGGCGTGTGGTGGGGCTCTACCTCGCGGAGGGGTGCATCTCCCGGGACGGCGATCGCGAACGCATCGCTTGGAGCTTCCATCCCGAGCGTGAGGACCATCTCGTCGACGAAGTCGCGGCGTACTGGCTCCGCCACGGCGTCGAGGTCCGCGTTCATCGGACCTCTACCGCCAAGCGGGTGGAACTCTCCTCGCGGATCGTCGCCGCGTGGTGGCGGCAGCTGCTCGGCCTCGGCCGCAACTCCTACGAGCAGCGCATCCCCGACCTTGCCTGGGAGCAGACGCTGGAGCGCAAGCGGGCGCTCCTCTCCGGCCTCTGGGAGGGCGACGGCTCGTGGTCGCTTGTCAACGGCGGCCCGAGCGTGATCCTCGAGTGGGGCACGATCAGCGACGAGCTCGCCGACGGCGTCGCGCGGCTGCTCGGCGACGTAGGGCTCGTGGCGTCGTGGCGGCGCGGCATGACCGCCAAGTCGACGAAGGAGACGCACTGGCTGCACGTCAGCGGCGCGGATCAGATCGAGCGCGCGATGTTCCTCGTGCCCGAGCGCGACCGCCCCGGCGTGCTCGCTGCGCTCGGCCGCCAGGCGAAGCGGATCGCGCCGACGGGCCACCGCCGCTTCGGCGGGGTGGCATGGGTGCGGGTGACCGGCGCGGCCCGCGAGCGCCACTCGGGCGCGGTCTACTCGCTCGAGGTGCCCGGGAGCCACACGGTGGTCACCTCCGGCGGTCTCACCATCCACCAGTGCTTCCCCAAAGACGTCTCCGCGCTCAAGCAGCTCGCGGGCAACACCGGCTACCACTTCCAGCTGCTCAACGCCGTCATCGAGGTCAACGAGCTGCAGAAGCGGCGCGTGATGAGCAAGCTCCAGAAGCACCTCGGGTCGCTCGTGGGCAAGGAGGTCGCCCTGCTCGGGCTCGCCTTCAAGCCCAACACGGACGACATGCGCGAGGCGTCCTCGCTCGTGCTCTCCGCGCGACTGCAGGCCGCCGGCGCGAGAGTGCGCGCCTACGATCCGGTGGCCGAGGAGGAGGCGCGCAAGCTCCTGCAGGGCGTCGACTTCGTCTCCTCCGCGGAGGCCGCGGTCGAGGGCGCCGACGCGGTCGTGCTCGTGACGGAATGGCCCGAGTTCCGCGAGCTCGACCTCGGCGCGGTGGCCGAGAGCATGCGCGGCACGCTGCTGATCGACGGCCGCAACTTCCTCGACCCGGATGCCGCGACGACCGCGGGGCTGGTCTACGAGGGCGTGGGCCGCCCGAGCGTGGGCGAGCGCCGGCGCGCGGCCGAGGCGGCGATCTGATGCAGGCGCTGATCCTCGCGGGCGGCGAGGGCACCCGGCTGCGGCCGCTGACCTCGACGGTGCCCAAGCCGGTGGTCCCGCTCGTGGACCGGCCGTTCATCGCCTTCATGCTCGACTGGCTGCGGGTGCACGGCGTCGAGGACATCGTGATCTCCTGCGGGCACATGGCCGCCGGGGTGCGCAACGTGCTCGGCGACGGCTCGGCCTTCGGCGTGTCCCTGCGCTACGTCGAGGAGCCCACGCCGCTCGGCACGGGCGGGGCGCTCAAGTACGCCGAGTCGCTGCTCGACGGCCGCTTCTTCATGCTCAACGGCGACGTCCTCACCGACATCGACCTGACCGCCCAGCTGGCCCACCACGAGCGCACCGGAGCCAAGGCGACGCTGGCCCTGACCCCGGTCGACGACCCCTCGAACTACGGTCTCGTGCGCACGGACGAGAACGGCCTCGTGACGGAGTTCGTCGAGAAGCCGGCGCCGGACCAGATCGACACGCGCAACATCTCGGCGGGCGCCTACGTGCTCGAGCGCGAGATCCTGGACATGCTCGAGCCCGAGCAGCCCGCCTCGATCGAGCGCGACGTCTTCCCGCAGCTCGTCGGCCGCGGCCTCTACGGCTGCGTGTCGGAGAACTACTGGCTCGACATCGGGACGCCCGAGCGCTACCTCGAGGCGACCTTCGACATCCTCGAGGGCACCGTCGGCACCGCGTTCAGCGAGCGCACCGGCGGCGCCTACCTCGTGGTCGAGAAGAGCGTCGACAACCGCGGCCGCATCATCCCCTCCGCGCTCGTGGAAAGCGGTTGCGTGATCGGCGACGGCGCCCGCGTCGGCGGCCGCGTCGTGCTCGAGGCGGGCGTGATGGTCGGGGCGAACACGACGATCGAGCGGGCCGTCGTGCTGCGGGGCGCCGAGATCGGCGAGAACTGCTCGTTGAGCGGCTGCATCGTCGGCGGCGGCGTACGGATCGGCGACAACACGCACGTCGAGGGCATGTCCGTGCTCGGCGAGGGCGTCAC
>JAXDGC010000387.1:0-4770 GCA_034665245.1 Solirubrobacteraceae bacterium
CGGCGACGCCCTCGGCTCGCTCGCGGGCATGCAGCTCGTGCTCACCGCGCTCGGCAAGGACTCCGTCGCCTACATGGCCGCGGACGAGTTCCCGCTGCCCTACGAGTACGCCTTCCTCCAGGTCGAGCACCTCGTCACTGAGCCGCCCGGGGACCTCGAGGAGCGCACGATCGTGTTCCTGGACTGCGGCAACATCGACCGCAACCCGGCCGATCTGCTCAAGCGCGACGGCGCGCACATCCTCAACATCGACCACCACCACGACAACACGCAATTCGGCACCGTCAACCACGTCGTGCCCGAGGCGTCGTGCACCGCCGAGGTCATCTGGGACCTGATGGAGAGCCTCGGGGTGCGCCCGACGCACGCGATCGCCGAGGCGCTCTACGTCGGCGTCGTCACCGACACGGGCAAGTTCATGTACGAGAACACCGGCCCGCGCGCCCACGAGATGGCCGCCGACCTGATCGAGGCCGGGGTCGACGTCCACGCGATCTACCGCCGCCTGTTCGAGGGCGTGCCGCAGGGCAAGCTCGAGCTGCTCGCGCGCGGACTGTCCCACGTCGAGCGGTTCGACGACGGCCTGCTGACCGTCACGCACCTCACGCGCGAGGACTACGCCGCCACCGGGGCCGACGAGAGCTTCTCCGAGGGCGTCGTGGACCACCTGCGCGCGCTGCAGGGCACCGCCATGGCCGGGCTCGTGCGCGACCTGCTCAACGGTGACCCGTCCGAGCCGCAGCGGCGCAAGGTCTCGCTGCGCGCGACCGACGACCGCATCGACGTCTCGGCGATCGCGCGCGCTCAGGGCGGCGGCGGCCACCGCCGCGCGGCCGGCTTCTCGACGTCGATGGAGTTCCCGCAGCTCGTCGAGTTCCTGCGCGCCGGCCTCGCCGAGCAGCTGTCCTGACAAGCGACGGGGTCATCCTCTTCGACAAGCCGGCGGGGATCACGTCCCACGACGTCGTCGCGAGCGTGCGGCGGCGGCTCGGCCGCGGGGTCAAGGTCGGCCACGCGGGCACGCTCGACCCCTTCGCGACCGGGCTGCTGCTCGTGCTGGTCGGTCGGGCGACGCGCGTTCAGCGCTTCCTGATGGCGCTGCCGAAGCGCTACGAGACCACCGCCCGTCTCGGATGGACCTCGACCACCGGCGACCGCGACGGCGAGCTCGCGCCGGGGCGGGCGCCCGCCGAGCCGTTCGCGCTGCCGACGGGCCGCATCCGCCAGCGCCCGCCGGCCTACTCCGCGGTCAAGGTCGGCGGCCGGCGCGCCTACGCCCTGGCGCGAGCGGGCGAGACGGTCGAGCTGGCCGAGCGCGAGGTCGAGGTCACGCGCTTCGAGCTCACGGGCCGCGAGGAGGACCGCGCGACGTTCGTCATCGAGTGCGGCTCGGGCACCTACGTGCGCTCGCTGATCGCCGACCTCGGCGACGCCTACTGCCTCGAGCTGCGGCGCACGGCGATCGGCGGCTTCGACGTCGCGGCCGCCGACCCGGAGCGGATCGTCCCGCTGGTGGACGCGCTCGACTTCCTGCCCGCGGTGACGCTCGCGGGGGAGGAGGCCCGCCACGCCTCGCACGGCGTGGCCGTGCCCGGCGAGGGAGACGGCATCGTGCGACTGCTCGACGAGGACGGCCTGATCGCGCTCGCCGAGCCGCGAACGGACGGGCTGCTCAAGCCCGTCGTAGGGTTCCGACCCTAGATGGTTGATCCCACGACCCCCGCACCCGTCTGCACGCGTCCCGCGGCGCTGGGCGGCACCCGCCGAAAGGGGTCTGTGGCGCTGCCACTATCCCCCTCCGACGTGCACCGCCCAGCATCCACGGGCCACGCACATCCGGGCACGGCGGCCGCGGAATCAACCATCTCATGAAGGTCACCTGGCTCCCCGACGCCGAACCGCGCCCGCGCCACGTCGCGGTCGGCGAGTTCGACGGCGTGCACCTCGGCCACCGGGAGGTGATCGCCGGCGCCGACACGGTCCTGACGTTCGAGCCGCACCCGCGCGTCGTCGTTGCGCCCGACGCGGCGCCAAAGCTGCTGACCTCGCTCGACATCAAGGCGGACCTGATCGCCGGCCTGGGCGTGCGCGAGCTCGTCGTGATCCCGTTCGACCGCTCGTTCGCGGCGCAGGGGCCGCAGGAGTTCATCGACACAGTGCTCGTCGAGCAGCTCCAGGCCGAGCGCGTCTCGGTCGGCGAGAACTTCCGCTTCGGTCACAAGGCCAAGGGCGACGCCGACCTGCTGCGCAGCCAGGACGCCTTCGAGGCGCGCGTCGTCCCGCTCGTCGAGCTCGACGGCGAGATCGTCTCCTCGACCCACGTCCGCGGGCTTGTGATGGCCGGCAACCTCGAGCAGGCCAACCGCTTCCTCGGCTCGCCGTTCCAGCTGCGCGGCACGGTGGTCCACGGCGACGAGCGCGGGCGCGAGCTCGGCTACCCGACCGCCAACCTCGTCCCGGACAACGCGCTCGTCTATCCCGGCAACGGCGTCTACGCCTGCCGCGCCGCGTTCGAGGACGGCGGCGAGTGGCGCTGGTGGCCGGCCGCGACCAACGTCGGGGTGCGTCCGACCTTCGTGACAGGCCGCGGCGTGCTCGTCGAGGCGTTCCTGCTCGACTTCAACGGCGACCTCTACGACCGCGAGCTGCGGATCGCCTTCCTGGCGCGGCTGCGCGGCGAGCGGCGCTTCGACACGGTTGACGGGCTCGTGGAGCAGATGCACCGCGACGTCGAGGACGCGCGGGCGATCGCGGCCTGAGCCGGTCAGCTCGCCGACCGTACATTCGTCTCCCCGGGCCTTCGCGGCACGGATTGTGGGGTATCACTGAGGGATCTTGCAGATCGTTGTCGCGCATTCAGACCCGAGCGCACGGCGTGAGCTCCGCCTTCCGCTCGAGCACTCCGGCTACGAGGTCGCGGAGGCCTCGAGCGCGGAGGAGGCGCTTTCCGCGTGCCGCGTCGGCGCGCCGGCGGTGGCGCTGATCGAGCACTCCTTCGCGCGGGTCAACGGCCGCTCGCTGCTCGACGAGCTCAAGTCCGACCCGGACGCCTACACCACCGCGGTCGTGGTGATCGCCGGCGACGAGCTGCCGGTCGCGGACGCCGAGGACAGCCTGCGCCGCGGCGCCCTCGACCTCCTGATCGAGCCGGTCATCCCGGCCGAGCTGGTCGCGCGCGTGCGCGCCGCGGCCCGCACCAAGACGCTTCAGGAGGAGCTGGTCGGCCAGAGCCGCCGGCTCGAGACGATGCTCCACGAGGACCCCCTGACCGGGCTCTTCAACCGCCGCTACGTCCTCACCCGCCTCGCCGGCCTGATCAGCGGCGCGCGCCGCCACGGGCGCCCGCTGTCGGTGGCGATGATCGACATCGACCACTTCAAGCTCATCAACGACGCCTACGGCCATGACGCCGGCGATGCCGCGCTCGTGGCGACCACGATGGCGCTGCGTGACCGGCTGCGGGCCGAGGACGAGCTCGGGCGGCTCGGCGGCGAGGAGTTCCTGGCGCTGCTGCCCGACGCCGCCCCGAGCGCCGTCGGGATCGTGGCCGAGAGCCTGCGCGCGAGCGTCGAGGCGGTGCGGACGCGGATGGACGACCTCGAGCTCGCCGTCACCGTCAGCATCGGATGGGCGGCCTGGGACGGCGAAGAGGACGCCGACGCGCTCGTCAAACGGGCCGACATCGCGCTCTACGCCGCCAAGAACTCGGGTCGCAACGCCGTCCGGGGGGCCGACAACCTCTCTGCTAGCCTGCCCCGCCGTACATGACCCTGACGCAAGAAGACAAGCTCGAGGTCGTCGAGCGCTTCGGCAAGGACGCGCAGGACACCGGCGCCACCGAGGTCCAGATCGCCCTGCTGACGCGCCGCATCAACGATCTGACCGAGCACCTTCGCACCCACAAGCACGACCATCATTCGCGCCGCGGCCTGCTCATGCTGGTCGGCCGGCGCCGGAGGTTCCTGAACTACCTCCAGAAGAAGGATCTCGAGCGCTACCGCTCGCTGATCCGCGAGCTCGGCCTGCGCCGCTAGCGGTCCCGATGGCCGTCGTCGCGGCCGGACAGCCCGCCCCCGCGTTCTCGCTCGATCGCCACGAGGACGACCCGTTCACGCGCGCCGACCTCGAGGGCAAGCGAACCCTGCTCGTCTTCTATCCGTTCGCCTTCTCCTCGGTCTGCACCGAGCAGCTGAGCATCTACAACGAGCTGCTCCGTGACTTCGCCGCCCACGGCGTGACGGTCTACGGCGTCTCGTGCGACGCCGTGTTCTCCCAGGAGGCGTTCCGCCAGCAGCTGGGCGTCGAGATCGCGCAGCTGTCGGACTTCGAGCCCAAGGGCGCCGCCAGCCGCGCGTTCGGCGTGCTGCACCCCGGCGGCTTTCCGCAGCGCGCGCTCGTGCTGATCGGCCCCGATGCGGTCGTGGAGTGGAGCTACGAGGCGGCGACGCCCGCCGAGCTGCCGGGCGCCAACCTGATCTTCGACGCGCTCGAGGCGGCCGCGGTCTGAGCGCGCTCGGCTCGGCACCGCTCCCGCCCGTGGGCCCCGGCGATCACGTCCGCGGCCCGGAGGGGGCGCGGCTCGTCGTCGTGTACGCGGACTTCGAGTGCCCGTTCTGCGCGGCGCTCGAGGAGAGCCTGCGCGGCCTGCCGCTGCGCGTGGCGTTTCGCCACTTCCCCGTGCGGTCGAGCCACCCGCGCGCCCGCGCGGCGGCCGCGGCGGCCGAGGCGGCGGCGGCGCAGGGGGCGTTCTGGCCGATGCACGACGCGCTG
>JAXDGC010000388.1:0-6999 GCA_034665245.1 Solirubrobacteraceae bacterium
GACCGGCCGTGGGTCTCGGGCACGAGCGACAACTCGATCTGGTCGCTGATCTTCGGCTACAACGGCCTCGGCCGCCTCAGCGGTCAGGCCGGCGGCCCGCAGGCGTTCGGCGGCGGCGGCGGGGCAGGCGGCGGCGGCCCGTTCGGCGGCCCTCCGAGCGTGCTGCGGCTGCTCGACTCCTCGCTCGGCGGGCAGGCGGGCTGGCTGCTCGGCTTCGCGCTCGTCGCCGGGATCGGCATCGCGATCGCTAGCCGGCTGCGGCGCGCGGATCCGCGCACGGGCTGGCTGATCGCCATCGGCGGCGCGGCCTTGACCTGCGCAGTGGCCTTCAGCGCGGCCTCCGGCATCTTCCATCCCTACTACGTGTCGCAGCTCGCGCCCTTCGCGGCGGCGCTGGTGGGCGCCGGCGCCGGGCAGATGCTCAAGGGCGGATGGTCCTCTCGCATCCTCGCGCCGCTCGCGATCGCCGGCGGCATCGCGACGACGCTGGTCGTGCTCCACAACAACCCGGGTCAGCTGACCTGGCTGCCGCCCCTGCTCGTCACCGCCGGAGTGCTCGCGATCGGCGCGCTCGCGCTGCTCGGCGGGCGCCACCTCAAGACCAGCCTCGCGGTCGGGCTCGCCGTGCTGCTCATCGCGCCCGCGGCGTGGGCGGGCGAGACGCTCGGGCACGCCACCAACGGGACGTTCCCGGCCGGCGGGCCGAGCTCCGTGTCCGCGGGCGGCTTCGGCGGCCCCGGCGGCTTCGCGGGCCGGGGCGGGGGCGGCCGGCGGCCAGGCCTCGGCCGTCCGCCCGCGCCCGGGGCGCCCCCGGCCGGCGGCTCGGTCCGCGGCGGTCCGGGCGGCGGCGGGCTCGGCGGCCGCGACAGCCAGGCGATCACCGCCGCGCTCGCCTACATCAAGCAGCACGGCGGCGGCACGCTCGCGGTCTCGAGCCAGAACGGCGGCGCGGCGACCTCGATCATCAACTCCGGCGCCGACGTCGTCGCGATCGGCGGCTTCTCGGGCCGCGAGAGCCAGGTCACCGCGAGCTGGCTGGCCGACCGCGTGCAGTCCGGCGCGATCCGCTGGGTCCTCACCACCGGCGGCGACGGCGGCCCGGGCGGCGACGCCCGCGTCGGCAGCAAGTCGGTCATGGCCGCGGTGGCCGCCAACGGCCGCCCGGTGAGCTCCGTCAGCGGCCTCTACGACGTCGCCGGCACGGCGCAGGCGCTGCGGTCATGAGCGCAGATCGATGACCCGGCCGACAGCGCCGCGGCGTCGCGACCGGGCTCGTCGTGGCGCATGCCCGGCGAGCCTACGCTGCGCGACCCGGGCGCAATTGTAAAGCGATTACGATGCGGCTCGTGACGGGGGAGCGCCAGCCGCAGACCGTGCGCGAGGCGGCGTTCGAGGTGATGCGCGGGCGGGGGATGACCACGATCTTCGCGAACCCCGGCTCGACCGAGATCGCCTTCCTCGTCGACCTGCCCGACGACCTGCGGTTCGTGCTCGCGCTCCACGAGGCGTCGGTGGTCGGCCTCGCGACGGGGTGGGCGATCGGCCGCGACGAGCCCGCGTTCGTGAACATCCACACGACGGCCGGCCTCGGCAACGCCGTCGGCGCGCTGGCCACAGCACGGGTAAACCGCGCGCCGCTCGTCGTGCTCGTCGGGCAGCAGGACCGCCGCCACCTCGCCGCCGAGCCGTTCCTGACCGGCCGGCTCGGAGGGCTCGCCGGCGACTACCCGGTGTGGGTCCACGAGCCGCCGCGCGCCCAGGACGTGCCGACGGCGCTCGACCGCGCGTGGCACGAGGCCTCCGCCGCGCGCGGACCGGCGCTCGTGATCGTGCCGATGGACGACTGGGCCGCGCCGGCCGAGGCGCGCGCCGCGCCGCTCACGCCCGCGCGCGTGCATCGCGCGGCCGAGCTCGGCACGGAGGCGATCGCGGAGCTCGCCGGCCTGCTCGGCGAGGCACGGGCGCCCGCGCTCGTGGTCGGGGCGGGCGCCGACGACGCGCGCGCCTGGCAGGCGCTGGTCGCGCTCGCCGAGCGGCTGGCGTGCCCGGTCTGGCAGGAGCCGTTCGGAGCGCGCGCGGGCTTCCCGCAGGACCACCCGCAGTTCGCGGGCCACCTGCCGGCGGCGCGCTCGCGGCTGCGCGCGACGCTCGCCGAGCACGACTTCGTGCTCGCCGTCGGCGCGCCCGCGTTCCGGCAGTATGCCTACGAGGCGGGCCCGCTGGTCGAGGACGGCACTCGGCTGGCGATCCTGACCGATGACCCTGCCGAGGCGCACCGCAGCCCGGTCGAGGTCGCGCTCGTCGGGCCGGTGGCGCGCGCGTGCGAGCTGCTCGCTGAGCAGGTCCCGGCCCGCGAGCCGCGACCCGCGCCGGCGCCGTGGCGCCCCGAGCCGCCCCGGGCGGGCGGCCCGCTGCGCGCCGGGCACGTGCTCGCGGCGCTCGCGGAGCGGCTGCCCGCCGACGCGATCGTGATCGAGGAGACGCCTTCGAGCCGTCCGGAGCTGCACGCACGGGTGCCGGCCCGCGCGAGCCTCGGCTTCCTCAGCGCCGCGATGGGGGGCCTCGGGTTCGCGCTCCCCGCCGCGACCGGGCTGCGGATGGCGCGCCCGGACCGCCCGGTCGTCGCGGTGGTCGGCGACGGCTCGGCGCTTTACACGATCCAGGCGCTGTGGAGCGCCGCGCACTACGGCGCCGGCGTGCTGTTCGTGATCCTCGCCAACGGCCGCTACGCGATCATGGACCGGCTCGCGGAGGCGGCCGGCGGCGTGCCGCCGTGGCCGGCCTTCGAGGCCGTCGACGTCACGGGCCTCGCGCGCTCGCTCGGCTGCCAGGCCGAGCGCGTCGACGACCACGCCGGCCTGCTGCGCGCGCTCGACGCCGCGCTCCCGAGCCTCGCCGGCCGCGGCGAGCCGCTCGTGCTCGAGGTCGTGGTCGAGCCCGACGCGGATCTGTGAGGAGCATGACGTCCAAGAGGGGGTTCGGCACCACCCGATCTAGGGGTAAGACCCGCCGCGGGTGAGCGAGCAGGACCGACAGAAGATCGTTGACCTGAGGCGCGAGGTCGCCGAGCTGACCGCGCGCGTGGAGCTGCGCGACGGCCGCATCGCGCAGCTGCTCGGCGAGGCGCTCGAGCGCGACGGCGAGATGCGCGACCTGCACGCGATGCGCGACGTCCTGGCGCCGGCCGAGGTGCCGGAGCGCCCGGGCGTCGAGATCGAGTGTGCCTTCACGCCCGCGGCCGACGGCGTCGCCGGCGACTTCTACCTCGTCGCCCCCGGGCCCGACGAGGACTCGACGATCCTCGCCGTCGGCGACGTCTCCGGGAAGGGCGTCGAGGCGGCGCGGCGGGCGACCTTCGTCCGCACCTCGCTCGCCACGTTCGCGGGCTTCGTCGACGAGCCGTGTCAGCTGCTCGAGCTCTGCAATCAGGTGCTGGTCGAGCGCACCGGCATCTCGTCGATCTTCGTGACCGCCGTCGCCGCCGTGCTGCACCCGCGCGAGGGCCGGCTCGTGTGGGCGTCGGCCGGACACCCGCCGCCGCTGCGGCTCGATACCGGGGAGATGCTCAACGGCCGCCGGCCGTCGCCGCCGCTGGGCGTCACGGCGTCGCTCAGCTGCGACGCCGGCCGGGAGGCGCTCGACCCCGGCGCCGGGCTGCTGCTGTTCACCGACGGCGTCACCGAGGCGCACCGCCCGCGCCGCGAGCTGTTCGGCGAGCACCGGCTCGCCGACACGCTGCGGGAGCTGGCGGGCTCGTCCCCGCACGCGCTCCTGGCGCGGCTGCGGGCCGACCTGCAGGCGCACGCCGGCGACTCGCTGGGCGACGATCTCTGTATCGTCGCGGCCCGGGTGGGCGCGCCATGACCGATACGTTCGAGGCGCCCGAGTTCGCGATCGTGGCCGAGCGCCGCGGGCCGGTCGCGATCGTCGCCGTCAAGGGCGAGCTCGACGTCGCCACCTCGCCTGACCTGCAGGCTGCGATCGACGGCCTCGCGCCCGGCTACGAGGAGCTCGTCGTCGACCTCTCGGAGTGCTCCTTCTTCGCGTCGAGCGGCATCTCGATCCTGCTCGAGGAGAACGCCCGCGCGGCTCGCGACGACTTCCGGCTCGTGGTCGTCAAGGCGCCCGCGCCCGTCCAGCGCATCTTCGACCTCACGAGCCTTGACCAGCTGATCACCTTCCGGGACTGACCGCCGTCACACGGCGACGGCCTCCGCCGCGGCGCGCTGCGAGGCCGGTCGCAGCAGCGATACGACCGCCCCGGCGAGGGACGTCGCCGCGAGCACCCACAGCGCGGTGTGCATGTTTGCGATGAACGGCTCCAGGCGGGCGTCGGAGAGCCCGGTCGTCACGCCCGAGAAGATCGCGAGCAGCAGGTCCTTAGGCACGGCGGCGGTGATGATCGCCATCACGAAGGCGATCGAGATGACGGCCCCCGTGTTCTGCAGCATCATGCGCGCGCCGGCGGCGATGCCGCGCCGGTAGGCGGGCACGGCCCCCATCATCGCCGCCGTGTTGGGCGAGTTGAACATGCCGGAGCCGATGCCCACGAGGGCGAGCCAGAGCGTGCTCTGCCAGTAGGGCGTGTGGACCTCGAGCGTGGTCATGGCGCCCAGCGCCGCGGCGCTGACCAGCATCCCGAGCGCCGACAGCGTGCGCGAGCCGTAGCGATCGGCCCAGGCGCCGGCGAGGGGGGAGGCGACGAGCATGCCGAGCGCCATCGGGGCGAGCTTGATGCCCGCGGTGATGGGGTCGTCGCCCTGGGCGCCCTGGAAGTAGAAGACGAACACGAACAGCAGCGCGAAGCGCGAGAGGCCGTTGATGAACGCCGCGGCGCTGGCGGCGGCGAACAGGCGACTGCGGAAGATCTCGAGGTCGAGCATCGGCGCGCGGCCGCGGCGCTCGATCTCGACGAACAGCGGCAGCAGGATCGCGCCGGCGATCAGGCCGACGATCACCACGGGGTCGTTCCAGCCGTTGATCCCGCCGCGCGAGACGCCGAGCACGAGGCCGGTGAGACCCGCGACGAACGTGAGGGTGCCGAGCAGGTCGAGGCCGCGGTTCGAGTCCGGCTTGGCGAGCTCGTTGAGGACGGTCGCGCCCCAGAATGCGCCGGCGAGGGCGAGCGGCACGTTGAACCAGAACACCCACTGCCAGGAGATCGACACCAGCGCGCCGCCGAGCACCGGCCCGAGGACGAGGCCGACGGCGGCCACCATCGTGTTGGTCCCCATGGCCAGCCCGAGCTGCTCGCGCGGGAACGCGTCGGTCACGAGCGCCGCGGCGTTGGCGAACAGGAACGCGCCGCCGACGCCCTGGAGGATCCGCCACAGCAGCAGCTCGGTGCCGCCGCCCGCGAAGCCGGCGCCGAGCGAGGCGAGGCCGAAGATCAGGAACCCGCCGACGTAGGCGCGCTTGCGCCCGAACAGGTCGGACAGGCGCCCGGCCGTCAGGACGAGCACGGTCGAGGCGATCATGTAGGCGAGGATCACCCACACGAGCGCGAGGATCCCGGTGTGGAGCGAGCGCTCGAGATCCGGGAGGGCGATGATCAGCGTGCCCGAGTTGATGGTCGCCATCAGCATGCCGAGGCTCGTGCAGGACAGGGCCCACCACTTGTAGTTCTTGTGCTCGGCGTGGACGCCGATCCTTCGTGAGGTCATCCTGGCTTCCCGATATAGTTGCTTGTGACATGCATTCTATCGAGGAGCTCGTCCGCGAGATCTACGCCCTCGGCCGGGTCAACCGCGAGCTGCAGCGCCGCGCGGTGCCCGAGCACCCGCCGGCGTGCCTGCAGGCGCTCGGTCTGATCGGCCGCGGGGAGGCCAACCGGGTCAGCGACATCGCCGACGCGCTGCGGATCGACCTCTCCGTCGCCAGCCGCCAGGTCGGCGTGCTCGAGGCGTCGGGCTGGGTCACGCGGGCGACCGACCCGGCCGACGGCCGGGCGCGGCGGCTCGAGGCGACCGAGTCCGGCCGGGCGGTGCTGGCCGACACCCTGGCGCGGATGGCGGGCGCCTACACCGGCGTGCTGGAGGGCTGGAGCGAGGAGGAGCTGCGCTCACTCCACGCCACGCTCGCCCGGCTGCGCGAGGACTTCGCCCGCCTGGCGGAGCCCTCGCTCGCCGCGAGCGCCTAGCTCGGCGACTTCACCGACGCGACGAACCCGCGCACGTCGCCCGCCGGCTCCGAGTAGGCCTCGCCGAGGGCCGACTCGACCGCGCTCATGAACTCGGTCGCCCACTCCGGGAAGTCGTAGTCGATCGACTTGAGGAACTCGAGCGTCGCGGCGAGGCGGATGTCGGCGATCGAGGGCGAGTCGCCGCCGATGAACGTCTTGCCGTCGAGGAAGAACGCGCGGTACGCGTCGAGCGGCTCGGCCAGTGCGGCCTCGGCGTCCTTCTGCGCCTGCGCCTTGACGTCGTCGTCGGCGCCGGACGTGGCGGCCTCGCCCGGGTACTGCGGGAAGCCGAGCGTCGGGTAGGTGGCGCGCGCGACGAGCGGATAGAACGTGCCGATCAGGTAGAAGTTCGCGCTGTCGATCATCGCCCGCTCGCCCGGATCCGTCGGGTAGAACTGGTCCAGGCCGTGCTTGTTGCAGAGGTAGGCCATGATCGCGCAGCTCTCCCACAGCGAGCCGCGGGGGAGGCCCTCCTCCTCGAGCAGCGGCGTCAGGTGCGCGGGGTCCTTGGCGAGGAACTCCGGCTCGCCCGTCTTGCCCCACACGTCGACCTCCTCGAAGTCGAGCCCGGCGGCCCGGACGAAGATGCGAGCGGTCAGGTTGTTCACGCTCGGGGTCAGGATGTTCAGCGTGTTGGCGGCCATGTGGTCCTCCGGCTAGCGGTATGGGTTCTTGGGCGAGCGGTCGTCCGACAGCGACGCGCGCGATCGCGTCGTGAGCGCCTCGATGGCGTCGGCGAGGTGAACCTGGGCGATGTTGTAGTCGCCGCGTTCCACCCTCAGCTTGTGGGCCTCGAGCAGCACCTCGGCATGGGTGTG
>JAXDGC010000389.1:0-5276 GCA_034665245.1 Solirubrobacteraceae bacterium
CCGTCCCACGAGATGAACATGCGGTGGCTGTCGCCGTCACCCCCGTCGGCGCCGCCCCCGCAGACGAACGTCAGCGCATCGCCCGGCCCGAGCTCGACGACGTCGTCGCGCAGCTTCCCGATCCGCAGCTTGGGCCCCGGCAGGTCCTGCATCACCGCGACCTGGCGCCCGGCGCGCCCCGCCGCGTCGCGGACGCGCCCGATGACCTCGGCGTGCTCCTCGGCGGTGCCGTGCGAGAAGTTCAGCCGCGCGACGTCCATGCCGGCCTCGACCATCCGCACCAGCACCTCCGGATCACGGGAGGCCGGGCCGATGGTTGCGACGATCTTGGTCCGGCGCATGTTCCGGTCAGCCTATGTCCACGTACTGCGGCAGGGTGAAGGTGCGGAACAGGCGCGGGTTTCCGACCCGGAAGCGCACCTTCGTGCGGAAGCGGAACGTGGCGACCTGGCGCTGCTTGGCGCCCTGCAGCTTGACCCGGAAGCTGCCGTCGCGCCGCGGCTTGAAGCGCTTGACGACCTCGACGCGGCCGCACGAGACGCGGCGCGTGACGACCACGCGCTGGATCGGGCTGGCCAGTGGGCTCGAGATCCGCCCGGCGAGCACCACGGCGCGGCCGTGCGGCTTCGTGGAGGTGATGTGCAGGCGCCGCTGCAGCTTGAGCCGCAGGGAGCGCTCGCCGGCCAGGCGCGCCTGGTAGCGCGCGCGGTTCGTGTGGCGCACCGCGAGCGGCGGGAGCGGCGCGGTCGCGCGGAAGAGGCCGTCCCGGCCGACGCGCGGGCGGGCGACACGACGGTTGGTGTCGGTGTAGACGATCGAGACGCGGCGGCCGGCGAGGGCGCGGTCGGCGGCGCCGAACAGCCGGACGCGGTGGCCGCGGCGGACGACGTCGATCAGCACGAGGCGGCGCGTGGTGCAGCGCAGCGCCTGCACGGCCACGGCGCTGCCGCAGTCGATGCCGGTGCCGCCGACGCTCGCCTCACCGCCGGCGACGTCGAGCACGCTCTGGCCGCCGATCGACACGCGGACCGCCAGAGCGCGCTCGGTCAGCGTGTCGCCGCGGCGCACCTGCTCCGCCGGGGTGACGCGCACGCTGGCGAGCGCCTCCGGGATCTGGATGTCCGGCAGGGCGTCGAGCACGGGTTGGATGGCGGCCTTGAACGCGGCGAGGTCGACGCCGGGCGGCGCGAGCGACGTCGGGTCGAGCGTCGAGGGGTCGATCGAGCGCGAGTCGATCGTGATCGTGCGCGA
Organism: Solirubrobacteraceae bacterium; assembly: GCA_034665245.1. Classification (GTDB taxonomy): domain Bacteria; phylum Actinomycetota; class Thermoleophilia; order Solirubrobacterales; family Solirubrobacteraceae; genus DASQFQ01. The sequence continues at coordinate 1,252 of JAXDGC010000389.1, forward strand.
GACCGCGCGATCCGTCGCGAGGTTGACGCCGAGGACGGTCAGCCTCGCGACCGTCGAGCTGCCGGTGAGCGCCGGCCGGCCGCTCAGGCACTGCCCGGTGGCGCGCGCCGTGAGGGCGCGGAGGCGGAGCAGATCGCCCTGTGGCGCGGCGACCGCGCGCACCGCGGGACCGAGGTCGATCGAGCCGAAGCCGGGGACGTCGATGACCGGCGGGGTCGGCAGCGGCAGCCCCGGCAGGCCGGGCAGGAGCGGGATGTGCAGGTCGGCGATGCCCGACTCGGCGCTGACGCGCTGGGCCGCGGGGCGGCTCGCGTCGCCGTCGGCGCGCGTGCGCGCGAACAGCAGGCTGCCCGTGGCGCCCAGCGGCAGTCCGGACAGCTCGCCGCCCGCGGACTGGGTGCTGCACTCAGAGGCGCCGCGGTTGGCGGTGATCGGCTCGATCGGCGGCGCGGGCCCGATCGCGGCGCTCACGCCGCTCGCCCCGCAGGTCCATGACGCGGCCGCGGCCGACCCGGGGGCGCAGACCAGGAGCAGCCCGAGCAGCAGGCAACCGGAGAGCAGACGGAGGGTCACGGCCCCGGGGTATCTATCACGCGCGACGTGCGGAGGAGTCGCTCAGCCGCGGCGGAGCGTGGCGCGCCGCGTCACCCGCCGCTTCGCGCCCGTCGCGTCGCGGCCGGCGAACTCGATCCGCACCCGCAGCCTGCGGTGCGTCCCCAACCGCTTGCGCCGTAGCTTGACCTTGAACGTGCGGGCGTGGTGCCCGGCCACCGAGACGGTGCGCGCGCCGAGCAGCAGCGACCGGCGCCCTGTGCGCAGCCGGCGCAGGCTGAGCCTGCCGCGGCAGCGTTTCGCCTGCCGGCAGCGGACGCGGATCTTCACGCGGCCGTGGCGGGCGCGCACTCGCCCGGGCAGCGACACGAACGGCGCGCGCCGCGGGGCGCCGCCGGCCGGCGGCGTGCCGGCCCCCGGGCCGGACGGTCCCGGCGCCGCGGCGTCGCCGCCCTGATAGCGGGCGAGCGCGAGCCGTGCCGTCCCGCCGCCGCATTGCGCTCCGCTGCCCGCCACGCACGCGATCCCGGCGGCGACGAGCTTGCCGTCGGCCTGCAGCGCAAGCGCGGTCGCGCGCGCCACGGTGGCACCGGGGAAGCCGGTGAGCACGACGCCGCCGAAGCCGAAGCTGCGATCGAGCCCGCCCGCGCCGTCCAGGCGCGCGAGCATGAAGCTGTGGTCCGCGCCGGAGCTCGAGTCGCCGGCCGCCACTGCGCGGCCACCCGGCTCGAGGACGACGTCGGCGGCGACCGAGCTGTCGCGGACGCGGACGAGCGCGGCGCCGTCGCCGCTGAAGGACGGATCCGGCGCTCCCTCCGGGCTCGTCCGGGTCAGCGCCATGCCCGGGAAGCGGCTGCGGTCGGTCGCCACGCCGGCCGAGAGGACGCGCCCGTCGGGCAGGGCGACGGCGGCGTTGGCGAATGAGTACGACGCGCCGACCGGGCGCAGCCAGGGCGGGCCCGCGCCGCCGTCGGCGTCGATCGCCACGCCGCTGAGGCGGAGGTCCTGGACGGCCGAGGAGCGGCCCGACGCGCCGACGGCGACGACGCGGCCGTCGGGCAGCAGCGTGCCGCCCGCGGCATACGCGTACTGCGCGCCGGACGGCACGGTCAGCGAGCCGTTGCCGTCGAACTTGGAGTCGGGTGCGCCGCGTTGATCGAAGCGGGCGAGCGCGACGCGGTCGTGCCCGAGGACCTCGGCCTGCCCGACCGCGATCACGCGCCCGCCCCGGCCCGCCACGAGGTCGGAGACGGCGTCGAAGCCGTCGCCCACGGGCATCACCACGTGGCCGCTGCCGCCGGGGCCGAAGTTGGTGTCGACGCGGCCGTCGGGCCGGTAGCCCGCCAGCGCGAACGAGCCGGGGTCCGCGGCGTTCACGCTCGCCACCCCGCCGGCGACGATCCGGCCGTCCGGGCGCACGAGCACGTCGAAGGCCTGCGAGCGCCCGGCCCCGATCCCGGTCGTGACCATGCCGCCGGCCCCGAAGTCGGTGTCGAGCCCGCCGTCGGCCGTGTAGCGCACGAGCCGGAACGAGGAGTCGCCGGTCGGCCCACACGTGCCCGTGTCGCACGAGTAGCCCGCGACGACGATCCGCCCGTCCGGCTGCACGGCGACGGCGCGGGGCACGAACGTGTCCGGGCTCGTCAATGTCGAGACGCGGCCGTCGTTCGAGAACGAGGAGTCGAGGTCCCCCGGTGCCGCCCCGGCAGGCGACGTATGAGCGGTCAGCGCGACCAGCGCTGCCGCAAGAAGGCGCAGCTTGACATCCATGTCGAGCGCGAGCGTACTCCAGGTCCGGCGCCCTGGCTCCCCGCTATTCGTCCACGGTGGCGCCGTACTCGACCACCGGGTGGCCGTCCGCGCTCAGGCGGCCGCCGTCGCGCAGGTCGCAGATCATGTCCCAGTGGACGGCCGACTCGTTCGTCCCGCCCGTCTCGGGATAGGAGCGCCCGACCGCGAGGTGCACGGTGCCGCCGATCTTCTCGTCGAACAGGATCGCTCCGACCGGCCGGTCGATCCCGCCGTTCGTGCCGATGCCGATCTCGCCGAGCCGCGACGCGCCGGGGTCGGTGGCGAGCGTCTCCCGCAGGTAGGCCTCGCCGCGGTCGGCGCGCGCGCTCACGACCTGCCCCTCGCGGAACTCGAGCTCGATGCCCTCGACGGCGACGCCGCGCGGGCTGGACGGGATCGTGAAGCGGATACGGCCCTCGGCGGAATCCTCGATCGGGCCGGTGAAGACCTCGCCGGAGGGCATGTTGCGGCGGCCGTCGGAGTTGACCCACGTGCGGCCGGCGACGCCCAGCCGCAGGTCGGTGCCCTCGGCCTCGATGCGCAGCTCGCTCGCGCCGGCGAGGCGGTCGATGAGCCGCGCCTGCTGCGCGCGCAGTGCCCCCCAGGCCGCCACGGGGTCGTCGCGGTCGAGGAACAGCGCGCGCTCGACCAGCTCCGCGAACTCGGCGGTCGACATGCCGGCCTGCTGCGCTCCCGCGGGCGTCGGCCACAGGGTCCCGCACCAGCGGCGCTGCATCGCGAGCTCGCGCACGGGCGCACGCGAGCGCGCCGCGCGCGCCAACCGCGCCGGGTCGACCGCCGCCAGCTCGCTCGTGTTCTCCGGCGCCTGGATCGTCAGCAGGCAGTCGGCGGCCTCCGTCTCCGCCCGCTCGCCGGGGGAGAGCGAGTCGAGGTGGACGTCGCGCGCCGACGCCCAGTAGCCCTCGGTCTGGCCCGGCAGCGACGTGCGCAGCGCGGGCCACGCCTCGCGCTCGAGGATCTCGCGCTGGAGCGCGAGCAGCAGCGGCGCGGCGAGCGTCGTCGAGCGTACGAGCACCTGCTGACCGGGCTGCACCTCGAGGCAGTAGCCGCACAGCAGCGCCGCGAAGCGCTGCGGGTCGGGGATCAAGGAGCCTCGACGTCCGGGAAGTGCGCGGCGAGGTGCATGCGCAGGACCTCGCGGATCCACGCCCGCTCGTCGCCGCCGGCGAAGCGGTAGCGCGCGAGCAGGTCGCGCTGGCGCTCGATCGGGTCCGCGCCCGCGATCTCCCAGCGCACGGCGAGGCGCTCGAACAGGAACTCGACCGAGCGCTGCCAGGCGTCCTCCTGGTTGAGGCCGCCGCCGCGCACCTTCGCGTACTCCGCCCGCGTCGCCGGCGTCATCGCGCCGCGCAGCACCAGCACGTTGCCCTCGGCGTCCTCGTACGGGCTCTCGGGGGCCGCGAGCTGCTCCGCGCCGCGGCGGCGGCTGCGCCGACCCACTAGGTCTCCGATGCCGCCCGCTCGAGCTGGGCGCGGACGTCGCCGGTCACGGGGTCCGCGTGGCCGGGCCACGCGACCGACGGCTCGAGCGCCGCGAGCTTGCGGATCGAGGCGCGCGCCTGCTCGGTGTCGAGGTTGAAGCCGTACAGCGGGACCCGCGGCGCGCCGTGGCGGCCCGTGCCGGGGTCGAGCGTGTAGAAGCAGTCCGTGGTCAGCGCCAC
>JAXDGC010000390.1:0-6554 GCA_034665245.1 Solirubrobacteraceae bacterium
AGGAGGTGTAGGTGAACGTGTAGGGCTGGAGCTTGACGTCGTATCCAGCGGCCTTCATCTTCCGCTTGACGTACTGGGCCGACTCCCAGTAGCCGGGCTCGCCGGAGTTGCGCGACGGATGGCCGTCCAGTCCCGGGTTCGCGTCGGCGATCGCCTGGAACGCCTTCATGTGGTTCCAGAGATCGTCGGTTCGTATGCAGGGCAGCAGCTTCTTCGGGGTGTCGGTCGCGCGGGCGTTGCACGCCCTCGACGACGGTTCCGCGGACGCGCCGGATGGCGCGAGCAGACCCACGGCCAGGCAGACTGCGGCGAGCCACGACCGCGCAGGTCGCGACGTCAACGTTGCGGCAGAGGGACCTCCCCCTCGAGCGATGCGGCGGGATCCGCCGCACGATTGCGGCCACAATAACCCGCGCCTCGACGCGGTGATCTTGGCGGTGACGTCAGATTTCAAACACCATGCCGGCGAAGGTCCCCGGCACGACGGAGGCGCTTCGGGACGCCGATGAGGCCGCCTTCGCCGAGCTGATCGAGCCGCACAGTTGACGCACTTCGAGTCCGGCGCGCTCGTGCTGTCGGCCTCCTACTCGCCGGACGCTCACCCGCGCGCCGCCGTGGGACAGCGCCCCGGACTGGTCGCCCGTGGCGAACTGAGAGCTGTCAGTGATGATGCGAGGCGCCGGTGACCGGCAGGGCTGCGGCCGGCACACGGTGGACGAGCGCCGCGGCGAGCGCGGTGGTGAGCGGAACGGAGACGAGCAGGGCCATCGAGCCGACGAGCGTCGCGATCACGGGCTCGGCGATGTCCTGGGTGTTGAGCGCGTCGGGCAGGGCGACCCCGGTCGTGCGCAGGACGAGCAGCAACGGGAGCGTCGCGCCGACGTAGGCGAGCACGAGCGTGTGGGTTGTCGCGACGAGGTGGTCGCGGCCGACCGTGAAGGCCCCGCGGTAGAGCCCGAGGACCGAAAGCCTCGGGTTCGCGCGCCGCAGCGCCATCACCGCCGAGGCTTGCGTGACGCCCATGTCCGCGAGCACCCCGAGCGCGCCGATCACGAGTCCGGCCAGCACGATGCCCTGCAACGAGATCGCGCTGTTGGTCTGCGAGAGCACGGTCGAGAGCTCCCCCGAGCGCCCGTCGAGCGCCGCGGAATCGACGGCCAGCGTGCCGGCGACGGCCGCGAACCCCAGGCTGAGCGCGATCCCCAGCGACGCGGCCAGGCTCTGCGCCGAGACGCCGTAGGTCAACACGACGGTCACGAACATCACGGCGAGCGACCCGACCAGCGAGATGAGCACGGCCGGTGAGCCGGCCAGGATCCCCGGCACGATGAACTGCGTCACCAGCAGCAGGCTCAATCCGAAGCCGCACAGTGCGAGCAGCCCGCGCCAGCGCGTCAGCACCACCACCAGAGCGGCGAAGGCGACCAGGAGCCAGAGCAGCGTGCCGCGCCGGTCGACGCCCACCAGCGCGTAGGCCTCGGCGGACGTCGCGCCCGGTGGGGCCTGCACCCGCGACACCCTGACCTTGGTGCCGGCATCGAGCTTCGAGACGACGTCGACCGGCCCGAGCGTGATCGGGACCGTGCGTCCCCGGTCGCGTCCCTGTCCGATGCGCACGTCGATGCGGCGACAGCGCTGCGCCACCGGGCCGCCGCAGGGCACCTCCCGCGCGCGGGTCGTCGTGGCCGCCACCGTAGGACCGCCCAGCGCCTCGCCCTGCGCCGTCGGCCGGATGTCGCCCGGCCACATCAAGACCAGGCCGAGCGCCGTCGCCGCGGCGAGCACGGCCACGGCGCCGGCGAGCGCGCGCCCCCACCTCGTGCCCAGGAGCGCACCGCCCGGGCGAGCTCGGGGCTCGCCGCGGTGCTCGCGGCGTTCAGCGCGTGCGCGGGCTCTGCGGTCGCGCTCCTCGTTCCACTCGTCGGGTTCGAGCACGTCAGGGCGATCCGGCGTTCGGGCGTCCACCGCTCTGGGTTCGCCGGGGCCAACCGGCCTCCTGCGCGCCGGGAGGCCCGGCGTAGGCCGCGTCGGGTCCTCGCCGCGATCCCGAATCCGGGGACGAACGGGATCCACATCGGTCCGGTCGAGCTCCACGTCTACGGCCTCTGTCAATGCGAACGTCACCACCTTCCCCCGACCTTTCTGTACGAGATCGTCTGGAACCTCGCGCTCGCGGGGGCCGCCTGGCAGCATCCCGGCCGGCGAGCACGTGCACGCACACTGAGCTCATGTAGCCGCAGCGACCAGTCGATGGCTACGCCATGGTGCATCGGCCGAGACGAAGGGAGCGTGCGACACGAGCCTGGGACCGGGTCCCGGTCCCGGCAGTGGCGGTGCTCACGTTGCTGCTCGCGGCCGGCCCCGTCGGCCTCGCGCTGTCTCGGGACCACGCCCGGGCGGCTCGACCCGCGAACACGCTGGGAGACGTGGCGCGGAAATCAGGCTGCCGCCTGCGGGAGCACGAGAAGGGCATGGTCACCAATCCGCCCGTGACCGGCGCCCGCGTGGAGCAGGCCATCGCCACAGACGGCTCGCACATCGGCCGACGCACGCCGTCGATCCACGCGGCCATCCACTCCCTCCTGCACGGTCGAGTGCTGATCCAATACCGGCCCGGGCTGCCCGAGCCCGAGGTCCGAGCGCTCGACGAGCTCGTCAGGGAAGACCCTCACGGGGTCGTCGGATTCCGGAATCAGACCGGCATGACCGCTCCGGTCGCCGCGACCGCCTACCTCAGCCTGCTCACCTGTCCACGCGTCGACGCCGTCACCCTGCAGGCGCTGCGAACGTTCCGTGACCGGCGGCGAGGTTTCGGGAACGCCTTCTGAGCCGACGCCTCGGCCGGAACGGGGTGGGCATACTTGAGTGCGATGGTGCCGCGGCGTGATCGCCTGGTCCTCTGGACGTTCGCCCTGGTTGTGGCGGCGTGGATGGTTGCCGAGGCGTCGACCGGCAGCGAGTCCGGGCTGCTGTACCTGGCACCTGCCCTGGTCTTGGCGCTTCCCCTGCTGCTCGGTCGCTATGTCGGCGAGAAGCAGCTCGTCGAGCTGGCAGGCGGCGCCCGGGCGCGGCCGCGGCGGAAGGTGCTGCGGGTCGGATGCCCGCGGAGTTACGCGCGTGTGATGCAGCGCGGCGGCCGGCTGGTCGCCTCGGGGATGGCCAAGCGCCCCCCGCCTCTGGTGACGCTGTCCCGCAGCGCCGTCTAGCGCACCTGCCGCTTTCGCGCGGCCGGCGTTCGCGCTCGTATCCCGCCCGACATCCAGAGAAGGGTTTCCCATGACTCGCAACAGTCGTCTGGCGCTGCTCGGCGTCGCCCTGGTCATCGTCGTCGTCGCAGCGATCGTGATCGGGACCGGCGGCTCCTCGACCACGAAGAGCTCCGGTCCCGCGACCGTCGTCGTGAAGGACGCCAAGCCCGTTGGCGGCGTCAAGGACGTCACGTTCAAGAAGGGCGGCACCGTCGACCTGACGGTCGAGAGCGACACCGCCGACGAAGTGCATTTCCACGGCTACGACGTCCACAAGGACGTCGCCAAGGGCGGTTCGGTGCACTTCAAGTTCCCGGCGAAGATCGACGGGAAGTTCATCGTCGAGCTCGAGCAGCACAAGCAGACGCTCGCCAACGTGACCGTCGAGCCATGACGCGGCTGCGGGTGGCGGGCGGCCTGGCGCTGGCCGGGTTGCTGTCCGCTGCCGCGGCGCCCGAGAGCGCCCTCGCCCACGGGCTGGTCGGCAAGCAGGACCTGCCGATCCCGCGGTGGCTGTTCGCATGGGCGGCCAGCCTCGTGCTGGTCGCCTCGTTCGTCGGGCTCGCCGCGCTCTGGTCGACGCCACGCCTCCAGCGCGTCGAGGAGCGACGGCGGCTCCTCCTGCCCCGATGGCTCGAGGGGCTCGCCGGCGCGGCGGGCATCGCCGGGTTCGGCTTCGTCATCTATGCCGGGTTCGCGGGCCAGCAGAACTCGACCGGGAACGTCGTCCCGACCGTGGTCTACGTGGTCTTCTGGGTAGGGGTGCCGTTCGTCAGCGCGGTCTTCGGCGACGTCTTCCGCGCCGTCAACCCCTGGCTTGCGCTCGGCAAGGCCGCCGGCTGGCTCACGCGGCGCGTCAGCGACACCGTTCCGGAGCCCTTGCCCTATCCGGAGCGTCTCGGTCGCTGGCCGGCCGTCATCGGCGTGCTGGCGTTCGCCTGGGTCGAGCTGACCTACGCCAACAAGGACGACCCATCCCAGCTCGCCGTGATGGCGCTTGTCTACACGGCGGTCCAGCTCGTGGGGATGAGCCTCTACGGCGCAGACACCTGGTCCAAGCGGGGCGACGCGTTCAGCGTCTACTTCGGCATGTTCGCCCGCATCGCTCCCCTGCGCTGGCGCGACCGGGCGCTGTTCACACGCCCGCCGCTCGGCGGCGCGCCGCGGCTGTCCGCGGTCCCGGGCACCGTTGCCCTGCTGTGCACGATGATCGGAACGACCAGCTTCGACGGCTTCTCCCAGGGCAGCCTGTGGACCTCAATGGCGGACCGGCTGCAGACCTTCTTCGGGAACCTCGGCTTCAACGCCGAGCACGCGCTGGAGGCGGCCGGAACCGTCGGGCTGATCATGATGGTCCTGTTGGTCAGCCTGCTCTACCGGCTCGGTGCCGCGGGAATGCACGACGTCAACCGGCGGTTGCCAACCGGCGAGCTCGCCAGGCGGTTCGCACACACCCTCGTGCCGATCGCTCTCGCCTACGTCGTCGCGCACTACTTCTCGCTGCTCGCCTACCAGGGCCAGGCCATGGCCTATCTGGTCTCCGACCCGCTCGGCACCGGAGCCGACGAGTTCGGCACCGCCTCGGCGGCGATCAACTACACCTGGATCGGTGCGACCGGCATCTGGTACGTCCAATGCGGCGCTCTCGTCGTCGGCCATGTCGCCGGCCTCACCCTCGCCCACGACCGCGCGCTCGCCATCTACGACGACCCCAAAGAAGCCAATCGCTCGCAGTATTGGATGCTCGCCGTCATGGTGGCCTTCACCAGCCTCGGCCTCTGGCTCCTCTCCGCCACCGCACAGTGACGCCAGACGCTCGAAATCGTGTCATGAGAGGCCTGTGACACCGGAGGAGGCTGCTGCCGCAGCGGCGATCGCGCCCGCCCCTGCGCACAGGGCGAGGACGACCAGCACGCGTGTGGCGGTCGCGGGCAACGGCGACAGAACGACGCCGTGGATCAGCGCCGGAATCCTCAGCAGGCCTACGGAGATGGCCAGGAGGCCGAGGCCGCCGGCGGCCGCGACGCGTCGCCCCGCCTCAGGGCGGCGCCCAGCCGCGATTCCCACCCCCGCGAACACCAGCAGGTCGAACGCCACAAAGCGGCTGCCCCCGGACGCGCTGGAGGCGAGTGCGAAGGTCACAGTGACCGCGATCGTTGCGGCAGCGGCGAGCATGCCGAAGGTCTGGGCGGTGCGCAGGGCCGTCGGGTGGCGGAGGAGTAGGGCGAGCGCGATCAGGGCGCCGAATGATGCAGCGAACCCCAGCCACCACCACGCTGAGGGAGACCGCACCCGCCGGATGTCTCCTTCAAGCTGAAGGTGTGCACCGTCGAGGATGACCGGCACCGCCCATCGGGCGTAGTCGACCGTGTCGGGTAGCCCGCGCAAGCGGGCGTCGTGCCACACGACTGACCGGTCGCGCGACCGCCTGTGCCAGGCAGGCCCGGCGCCTGGTGCGGCGCCCGCCGCAGGCAGCAGGCCTGCCTCAACGGCGGCCCGCGATGCCTTGTTGAGAGCCAGGCCGTCCGAGTCGATCCGCAGCAACGGCTCGCCGGAGCGGGCCAGGACCGTCACGGTGTGGCCGGGCGCGACGGCTAGGCGGACGGCACGATCAGTCTCGTAGATCCGCACGGCGACCGCCGTGCGCAAAGGCGCCCCCAGCGGAGTGACGGTGGCCCGATAGTCCGTCGCGATGATGCCCGAGCGGATGTGGGCGTGTGCCGGCGAGGGCGCGCTCAGGCCGACGAGGATCCCGACGATCGCGAGGCGCCGCCCGGCGCGCCACGGCAAACGACCGTGTGACGCCTTGCTCGGCCACCTGTGATGCCTCATTGCCTGGTTGAAGTGACCCTACCTCCTCCGTCAGGAGGACCCGACCGCGACCACCATCCAAGTCGTGAGGTGGAAGAAGCCGTCGACGAGCCTGTTGGCCTCGGGCCCGGCCCAGCGATATCCGAACCTGTCCTCGAATCCAGCTCGCCGCCTTGACGCGGGTGGCCGCAACCGGATAGAGACGGCACATGCCCAACCGCTCGGTCCGCCGTCTGCTCCTGCTCGCGGCCCTCATCTGCGTGGCGCTGCCGGCCGCCGCGTCCGCGTCGTTCGTGAGACGTCACGCGCCGCCGGTCAAGCCTGCGCCGCGGATCGTCAACGGCGGCCCGGCCTCCCCCGGCGAGTACCCGGCGCAGGGATTCCTCCAGATTCAGGTGGGCCCGAGCAGCTTCGCGGCGTGCGGCGGGACGCTCGTCGGGACGCGGCAGTTCCTCACGGCGGCGCACTGCGTCACGAGCGGCAACACTCCGCGCA
>JAXDGC010000391.1:0-2535 GCA_034665245.1 Solirubrobacteraceae bacterium
CGGTCGAGGTGCGCCAGGGCGACGCGACCGAGGGGGTGCTGCTCGCCGACCCGCTCGAGATCCGCGCCCGGCGCTTCCGCGCCGTCTTCTTGTGCGGGCTGCAGGACGCCGAGTTCCCGCGGCGACCGGTGCCCGAGCCGTTCCTCGACGACGATGCGCGGCGCGGGCTCGCCGCGGCGGCCGGCCTGCGGCTGCCGCTGCACGAGGACGTGCTCGACCGCGAGCGCTCGCTGTTCTACGCGTGCGTCTCGCGCCCGCAGGAGGTGCTCTTCCTGTCCTGGCGCTCCTCCGACGAGGAGGGCGAGCCGCTGGTCGCCTCGCCGTTCCTCGATGACGTGCGGACGCTGTTCACCGAGCAGCTGTGGGCGGAGCGCGGGCGCCGGCTGCTGGCCGAGGTGACGTGGTCGCCGCGCGAGGCGCCGACGCCGCGCGAGCTGCGTCGCGCCCAGGCCGCCGCGCGCTCGGAGCCCGACCCGCCGCCGCTGGCCGCGCCGGTGAGCGCGCCCGTCCTGGAGCAGCTCGCCGCCCGCCGCACCGAGGGCGCGCGCCAGCTCGAGACGTTCGCCGCCTGCGGGGTGCGCTGGCTCGTCGAGGGGCTGCTGTCGCCGCGGCGCGTGACGCCCGACCCCGAGCCGATGAAGCGCGGCTCGCGCGCCCACGCGGTGCTCGAGGCGACGCTGCGGGGCCTCAAGGCGAGCACGGGCTCTGCTCGGCTGACCCCCGCCACGCTGCCGGCGGCGCTAGAGGCGCTCGAGGCGGCGCTGGGCTCGGCCGCGCGCGAGCTGGCGGGCGCCCGCGGTCAGGCGGCGCGGCGGACGCTCGAGGCCGACCTGCGCCGCTACCTGCGCCACGAGGCCGAGCACGGCGCGGGGCTCGAGCCGGAGTGGCTCGAGTGGCGCTTCGGGCGCGAGGGCGACGAGCACGGTCCGCTCGTGCTGGCGCCCGGCGAGCTCGAGGTGACGGGGCGGGTCGACCGAGTGGACGTCGGCGGCCGAGGCGAAGCCGGTGACGAGGCCTCTGGCCGAGGCAGAGCGATCGTGCGCGACTACAAGGGCGCGAGCGCGCCGAAGGGTGCGGGCTGGGCCGAGGGCGGCGCGCTGCAGGTCGCGCTCTACATGCTCGCCGCGCGCGAGCTGCTGGGCCTGCAGCCCGTCGGTGGGCTCTACCAGCCGCTCTGGAGCCGCGATTCGCGCCCCCGCGGGCTCGTGCGCGACGACGTCGCGGGCCGCTACGTGAGCAACGACGTCGTCGACGAGGCCGGGCTCGAGGCCGCGCTGGGCGAGATCCGCGACCGCGCGCTCACGACCGCCGAGTCCCTGCGCGCCGGGCGCATCGCGCCGTGTGCCGAGCGCTGCGCGCCGAACGGTTGTGCCTATCCGACGATCTGCCGGGCCGGCGGATGAGCATCGCGTTCACGCCGCAGCAGCGGGCGGCGATCGACGACCGTGCGGGGTCGGCGCTGCTCGCGGCCAACGCGGGCTCCGGCAAGACCGCGGTGATGGCCGAGCGCTGTGTCGAGGCGGTGTTGCACGACGGCGTCGCGGTCGGCTCGATCCTCGCCCTGACGTTCACGGAGAAGGCGGCCGGCGAGCTTCGCGACCGCATCCGCCGGCGCTTCATCTCGCTCGGCGAGGAGGAGTCGGCGCGCGCCGTCGACGCCGGCTGGATCGGCACCATCCACGGCTTCTGCGCTCGCATCCTGCGCGCCCGGCCCCTCGCGGCGGGCCTGGACCCGCGCTTCGACGTGCTCGACGAGCCGGCGGCCGAGCGGCTCGCGGGGGAGGCCTACGAGCGCGCGTTCGAGGAGTGGGCGCGCGCACGCGGAGCGCCGGCGATCGACGTCGCCGCGGCATATGGCGCGGGGCTGCGGGAGATCGTCCTGCGTGCCCACGCCACGTTGCGCTCGCGCGGCGAGACGCGGCCGGTCCTGCGCGTGCCGCCGCCCGGACCGCCGCCCGACGCCGCGGCGCTGTCGGCCGCCCGCGCCGCCGCGGCGAGGCACCTGGCGACCGCCGGCAGCGGGCGCCGGATCGAGGAGGGCATCGCGGCGCTCGACGTGTGCGAGCGCGTGCTGACGGAGGGCGACGTGCCGGCGCCGACCGCGCTCATCGCGGCCGAGCTCAAGAAGGGCGCGAAGGCGCTGGGGGAGGAGCCGAGCGAGGCCTACCGCGCCGCCTTCACCGCCTACCGCCAGAGCTGCGCCGACCACCACGCGCGCGCCGCGCTCGAGGAGATCGCCGTGCTGCTCGGGCGCTTCGGCGAGCGCTACGCCGAGGCCAAGGCGCAGCGCGCGGGGCTCGACTTCGAGGACCTCGAGCTCGGCGTGCGCGACCTGCTCGCGGCCGACCCCGTGGACCGGCAGCGCTGGTCGGAGCGCTTCGCGCTGATCATGGTCGACGAGTTCCAGGACACGAACCGGCTCCAGCTCGACGTGCTCGAGGCGCTCGAGCGCGACAACCTGTTCGCGGTCGGCGACGAGTTCCAGTCGATCTACGGCTTCCGCCACGCCGACGTGACGATCTTCCGCGAGCGCCG
>JAXDGC010000392.1:0-5104 GCA_034665245.1 Solirubrobacteraceae bacterium
GCGATCAGCGTCGGGCCGAGCATGCCGACGCCGATGACGTCGAAGATGCCGGGCACGCCCGCGCGCCCGATCTCCTGGTTGACGACGACCTGGTTGAGCGGGCCGAGGCCCTGGCCCCCGTACTCCGCGGGCCAGACGACGGCGGCGAGGCCGCCCTCGGCGAGCTTGCGCTGCCACTCGCGCCGGGCGGCGACGTGCTCGTGCTCGTCGAGGCCCGAGTCCTCCGCCCGGGGCTTCGGCGCCTCCGCCTTGTGCTCGTCGAGCCAGCCGCGGATCTTCGTGCGGTACTCGGCCAGCTCGGGCGTGTCATTCAGGTCCAAGGGTGCCTCCGGTCGTGCGAACGCGAGTGTTCAGACGGAGGACGGTACAGCCTCGCCATCACCGGAACGCCGCGATGACGCCGGCGAACCGGGTCACGGACTCGGGCCCGTGGGCGTCCGAGAGCCCGACGATCGCCGTCTGCACGCCGGCCTCGGCAAGCTCCCGGTAGCGGCCGACGTGCTCGTCGACGCTCGCCGCCCCCTGCCCCTCCCGCGGCTCGCCCGCGGCCACGACCCGCGCCGGCGCAAGGTGGGTGACCGTGATCGAAGCCGGATCGCGCCCCTCGGCCTCGCAGTGCGACCGGAGGACGTCGAGCTTGTGGCGGACGACCGCCGCGTCGCCGAACAGGTTGCACGCGTCGGCGTGGCGCGCCACCAGGCGCAGCGTCCGCCGCTCGCCCGAGCCGCCGACGAGGATCGGGATGCGCTCCTGCAGCGGTCGCGGGTAGCAGGTCGCCTCGGCCACGCCCGTCGTGCGGCCCTCGAAGCGCGGCGATCCCGGACCCCACATCAGCGGCAGCAGCTCGAGCGCGTCCTCGAGCAGCGCGTAGCGCTCGGCAAGCGGCGGGAACGGCCAGCCGTAGAGCCGGTGCTCGCGCTCGAACCACCCGGCCCCCAGCCCGCACAGCGCGCGACCGCCGGAGACGACGTCGAGCGTCGCCACGACCTTGGCGAGATGCGCGAGGTTGCGATAGGCGATGCCGGTCACGAGCGTGCCGAGCCGGATCCGCTCCGTCACGCCCGCGAGGTAGCCGAGCGTCGTGTAGCTCTCGAGCATGTCCTCCCACTCCCGCCCGACCTGCGGGATCTGGAGGAAGTGATCCATCAGCCACAGGCTCGTGAAGCCCGCGTCCTCGGCTGCCCGTGCGACGCCGGCGAGCGTCCGCGCCGTGCCCGCCGGGTGCCCGTCCCAGTCGAAGCGCGAGAGCTGGAGGCCGAACTCGAGGGGCAGCGGGTCCTCCTCCTGCCGCGCGGCTGCCTCCGGGGCGCTCAGGAACGCGGGTGGCACGAGCGCGACGGGTCCCGGGCCGAAGACATTGGCGAACCCCTCGCCCGCGACTTGCTCGGAGGCGGCGGCGGCCTCGCGCAGCTGGGCAGCGACGACCTTGGCGGGGACCGGCGTCCCGCGGGCGCGGTTGCGCTCGCGCACGACCTTCTCGGGCGTGTCGAACACGATCGCGTAGGCCGGCACCCCCTCGCGCTCCGCCAGCGACCGCCAGGCGGCGCGCCGCTTGGGCTCGAGCCCGGTCGAGTCGACGACCGTGGTGAGTCCCCGGCGCAGGCGCTTCGCGACGATCAGGTCGAGCACCTCGAACGCGTCCCGGCTCGCGCGCTGGTCGCGCTCACCCGCGCCGACGACGGCCCGCAGGCGATCCGAGGACACGACCTGATCGGCGTGGAACCAGGCGCCCGCCCACGCCGACTTGCCCGCCCCGGTCGCGCCGACGAGCACGACCAGGCACGGGTCTGGCAGGCGAAGCGTCACTCGTAGATCACGACGTCGGGCGGCGGCCGCAAACGCAGCACCTGGCGCGGCGTCATCAGGTCGGTGTCCTCGCGGTAGAAGAGCTTGAAGCCCTCGTGGAAGAACGGGCGCGGCGAGCGCGTGAACGCGTGGTACTTCGCCTTCTTGATCGCCTGACCGCCGAAGCCGTCGGCGTTCAGCACCATCGAGAGCCCGGGCCGCTCCCGGAGCTGGGTGTCGTCGACCATGTCGTTCGTGAACTGGTGGATCAGGAACAGCTTCTCGGGCAGATTGCGCTTCTTGACGAGCTGTGCGAGCCAGGCCGAGGTCGCGTTGACCTCGCGCGCCTCGACGGAGCCGATCACCTGGCCCGGGATCTGGCCTGGTCCCATCCGCCACTCCGGGTCGAGCGCGAGGCTGACGTCCGGCTCCCTGAGCCATTTGCGGAGCCGAACGGTCTCGGTGAAGAAGTCCGACCGGCCCGGCTGGATGTCGAGGATCAGCAGCGCCTTGGCCCGCCGCGCGGCGCGCAGGTAGCGGTTGATCACCCTCGGCTCCTGGCGCGTGTTGTAGCGGCCGCCCTCGCCCGGGTGCGCCGCCGCGACCACCGCGAGGAGCTCCATCGCCGGGAGCACCGGCCGGGTCTTGCGCTGGTAGGGCCGTGCCTGGCGCCGGAGCCGCCGCGCGGCGCTCGCCGGCGTGCCGATGCCGAGCTCGCCGAGCTCCGCGGCCTGTGGCGCGCCGTAGAACGCGACGATCCGGCGGTCGGGGAGCAGGCGGCGCCCGCCGCCCGGCAGTTGGAGCGGGGCAGGAGTCGCCGCGGCAGCCCGGGGCGTGGCTTTCGCGGGGCGGTCGCTGCCGCCGCCGCCGCGCAGGAGCAGCACGACGAGGCCGATCACGGCGATGCCGAGGAGCACGGCCACTACGCGCCGCCGTCGGTACACCGCCGGGCTGAGGGGTGGGCTCGCCACCGCTACTGCATACCCTGAATTACCGCGCGAGCCTGAAACCGCGGTCCAGCAGCTTGCGCGCCTGGCCCGCGGGGTCGGGTGAATGCAGCAGCACGACGCCGAGGCGCACCGGCCCGCGGCGGACGCTCGCCACCAGGCAGCGCCCCGCCGCCACCGTGTAGCCCGTCTTGATCCCGGTGACCCCGCGGTAGCCCTGCCGCAGCAGCGGGTTGTGGTTGTAGAGGTAGATCCGGCCGCCCTTGATCGGGAACGGCAGCACCGCCTGGCGGCGGCGCACGATGCGCGCGAGCCGCGGCTCGCGCAGGACGGCGCGCGCGAGCGCGGCGAGGTCCGCCGTGCACGAGTGGTTCGCGCGGTCGACGAACCCGTCGGGGTGGGAGAAGTGCGTGCAGGTCAGGCCCATCGCGCGCGCCTCCCCGTTCATCAGCGCGACGAAGCGCGGCACCGTCCCGCTGACCTTCTGCGCGAGCGCGATCGCGGCGTCGTTGCCCGACGGCAGCAGTAGGCCGTTGAGCATGGTCTCGACACCGACGCGGCGGCCGCGCCGGAACAGCCCGACGCCCGAGCCCTTGTAGGCGAGCGCCTCCTTGGTGATGCGCACCTTCGAGCCCGGCGGCACGCGCCGGGCCACCAGCACCGCGGTCATCATCTTCGTCAGCGAGGCGATCGGCAGCACGCGCGTGGGGTCGCGCCGCCACAGCACGCGGCCCGTGTCGAGGTCGAACAGCAGCCCGGAGCGCGGCGGGTGCTTGAAGCCCACGCGCACGACATCGCCCGGCTCGTCGAGGCGGACCGACAGCGGCGAGGGCGCGGTGCCCCCGCCGGCCAGCGGGGCCGGCGCCCCGTTGACGAGGCCGTTCGCGGGCGTCGGCGCAGCCGTCCGTGGCGCGGGCCGCTCGTCCCGGGAGACGAGGATCAGCGCGGCGCCCGCTCCGGCGCCGAGCAGGGCGAGGATCGCGAGCAGGTTCGGCCAGCGCCGCCGCCTGCGCTTCCGGCCTCCCTGGAAGACGTGGTAGGGCATCGGCTCCTCAGGGCTTGCGGGGCCCGCTCCCGAGCGCCCCGAAGATGCCGAAGAAGAAGATCGCCACGACCAGCAGCGACAGGACCGAGAGCACGTCGGGACCCGACTTGAAGATCACGAACAGCGTCAGGAAGGCCAGCAGGGCGGTGAACGCCAGGGCGGCGCCCACGACGAGCGTGCGCATCCCTAGCGGAGCAGGGCGGCCTCCTCCTGCCGCCGCCGCTTGCGCTCGTCCGCGAACAGCTTGATCGCGATCAGCCCGAACACGAAGCCGCCGATGTGGGCGAAGTAGGCGACGCCACCCCCCTGGCCACCGCCGCTCGAGAGGTCGAAGTAGCCGAACAGCGCCTGCTCGATGAACCAGAACCCGAGGATCAGCATGGCCGGCAGCTCGAGGATGGTGAAGAAGAACACGATGAAGATGATCGTCACGACGCGAGCGCGGGGGAACAGCAGGATGTAGCCGCCGAGGACGGCGGCGATCGCCCCGGAGGCGCCGATGTTCGGCACCATCGAGTTCGGCCCGACCAGCACCTGCCCGGCGGTCGCCGCAAGCCCGCCCAGGACGTAGAAGAGGGTGAACTTCACGGGCCCCATGGAGTCCTCGACGTTGTTGCCGAAGATCCACAGGAAGAGCATGTTGCCGCCGAGGTGGAGCAGGCCGCCGTGCATGAACATCGACGTGAAGACCGTCAGCCACGTCGGTGCCGTCGGCCGGGGACAGCCCTGGGCCGCCACCTGCTCGCCCGGGTGCGTGACCTCGTAGGGGATCTGGGCGTAGTTGGCGACGTTGCAGACGTAGTGCGGGCTGCTCGGATCCCCGAACGACAGCCCGCCCTTCTGCCAGAAGAAGTACGCGATCACATTGAGGGCGATCAGCGTCACGGTGACCACCGGGAAGCGGAGGGTCGGGATGTTGTCCTTGATCGGGAACACGCGGGGCGGGCTAGCCCGCGGCGGCCAGGGGTCCGCGGCCCGGCTGGGCCTGCGGCACGTGCTCGTCGGCGTGGTAGCTCGAGCGCACGAGCGGCCCGGCGGCGATGTGGTCGAAGCCGAGCGCGTAGGCCGCGTCCTCGAGCGCCTTGAACTCGTCGGGGTGCCAGAAGCGCACCACCGGCAGATGGCGCTCGGTCGGCCGCAGGTACTGGCCGACCGTGAGCACCTGCACGCCGTGCTCGCGCAGCGCGCCGAACGCCTCGACCATCTCGTCGTGCGTCTCGCCCAGGCCGACCATCAGGCCTGACTTCGTGGTGACCTCGTCGCCGCCCATCTCCTTCGCGTTGCTCAGGACGCGCAGCGAGCGCTCCCAGCGCGAGCCGCGGCGGGC
>JAXDGC010000393.1:0-2909 GCA_034665245.1 Solirubrobacteraceae bacterium
ACCGGCACCGCCGCGCCGGTGGCCGAGATCGGCGCCACCACGCTCATCGTGCCGATCGCGAGCCCGCGGTAGAAGGCGCCCTGCGCCACCACCCCGGCCGAGCCCCCGAGCGCCGCCCAGCCGACCGCGGCGGCGGAGGGGGTCTTGTCGGCGAGCGCGAGCGCGAACGGCAGCAGGATCAGCAGCGCGACGCCCTGCGAGACCAGCAGCACCGCCAGCATCGCGCGCTTGCGGCTCTGGAGGCCGCCGAAGAAGTCGGCGAGCCCCCAGCACAGCGAGGATCCCAGGCCGAGCGCGACCGCGAGCACCCGACCTCCGAACTAGTCGCGCTTGCCGCGGCCGTACAGGAGCTTGAGGCCCTTCGCGAGCAGGTTGGTGGTGCGCGCCTTGTACGGGAACATGTGGATGTCCTTCTTGGGCGCGAGCCGCGTGATCAGCAGCGACTGCTGGCGCGCGTACTTGCGGATGCCCTGCGCGCCGTGGCGCTGGCCCATGCCCGACGTCTTCCAGCCGCCCATCGGCAGCTCGAGCGCGAAGTAGTTGAGCTGCGCGTCGTTGACGCAGACGGCGCCCGCCTCGACGCGGCGGGCGATCTCCTCGCCGCGGGCGGCGTCCTTGGACCACACGGAGGCCGCGAGGCCGAAGGGCGAGTCGTTGGCGAGGCGGACGGCCTCGTCGGCGTCGGCGACCTTCATGATCGGCAGCGTCGGGCCGAAGGTCTCCTCCATCATCGCGCTCATCGTGTGGTCGACGTCGACGAGCACGGTCGGCTCGTAGAAGTGGCCCTTGCCCTCGGGCGAGTGGCCGCCGACCAGCACGCGGGCGCCGGCCTTGCGCGCGTCGTCGACGTGGCGGGCGATCGTCTCGATCTGCGGCGGGCTCGTGACGGCGCCGACGTCCACGCTGCCGGGTCCGGCGGGCACGCCCTGGCGCAGCGCGCCGACCTTCTGGGACACCCTGGCGACGAAGTCGTCGTAGATCGGCGCCTCGACGTAGACGCGCTCGATCGAGATGCAGGTCTGGCCACCGTTCTGCATCGAGTAGTACGCGGCGGCGTTGGCGGCGCGCTCGACGTCGGCGTCGGCGAGCACGATCATCGGGTCCTTGCCGCCGAGCTCGAGCGAGACCGGGGTGAGCGTGTGCGAAGCGCGCTCCATGATCTTCTTGCCGGTCTCCGTCGAGCCCGTGAACATGATCATGTCGGCGAGGTCGACGAGCTCGGGGCCGAGCTTGGAGCCGCTGCCGGGAGCGACCTGGTAGATCCCCTCGGGGAGGCCGCACTCCTTCATGCACTCGGCCATCAGCAGCGAGGTCATCGGGGTCACCTCGGCGGGCTTGAGGATCACCGCGTTGCCGGCCGCCATCGCGGGGATGCAGTCGCCGAAGGAGTTCGTCAGCGGGTAGTTCCACGGCCCGATCACGCCGACGAGCCCGAGCGGGCGGTAGCGCACGATCAGCTTGCGGCCGAGGACGAACGGGTTGGCGGAGCGCACGCGCTCGTCACCCAGGTAGTCCGGGGCGTGCTTGGCCCAGAAGCCGAACGCGTTGGCGGCGTAGTTGACCTCGGCGAGCAGCGCGTCCTCGTAGGCCTTGCCCGACTCGGCGACGATCGTCTTGGCGATCCGCTCCGCGTTGTCGACCGTCCACTTCTGGGCGCGGCGCAGGATCCGCGCGCGCCCGTCGAACCCGAGCGCCTCCCAGGCCGGTTGCGCCGCACGGCCGCGCTCGGCCATCGACCGCAGCTCCTCCGGCGTGACCGACTGGACGTTGCCGATGACCTCGCCCGTGGCGGGGTTCTCCACCGGGGTGCCGGTGCTCTGCTGCTGCTCGACGGTCGCCATCGTTCAGTCCCCTCCCTAGGTGGTCTCGAGCTTCTCGATCTTGGCTTCCTCGCGCGGCCGGTCGCGCGCGTCCGTCTCCAGGCCCTCGAGCGCGTCGACGACGTCCATGCCGGACGTCACCTCGCCGATGAACGTGTGCTTGCCGTCGAGCCAGGGCGCGGCGTCGATGGTGACGATGAAGAACTGCGAGCCGTTGGTGTTCGGGCCGGAGTTGGCCATCGCGAGCGCGCCGCGGACGACCTTGTGGTCGTTGAACTCGTCCTCGAACTGGTAGCCGGGCCCGCCGGTGCCGGTGCCCTGAGGACAGCCGCCCTGGATCATGAAGTCCTTGATCACGCGGTGGAAGGAGAGGCCGTCGTAGAAGCCGTCGGCGGCGAGCTTCTTGAAGTTCTCGACGGTCTTGGGGGCGTCGTCCTCGAACATCTCGAAGACGATCGGGCCCTTGTTGGTGGTCATGGTCATCTGGGACATCGGACTAGCTCCTCGCGGTTTCGAGTCTCATGGTGTGGCCGCGCACGTCGGTGCCGTCGACGGCCCCCGCGACGCGCTCGGCGTCACCGGCGGGCACCTCGAGCAGCGCGAAGCGCTCGAGCATGCGGACATTGCGGATCGCCTCGCCGTCGAGGCCTGCCCCGGCGGCGACCGCATGGATGATGTCGGCCTCGGCGAGCCCGGCGGCGCGGCCGCCCGAGGCGATCAGCTTCGTGTAGGCGCCGCCGCCGTTCGGCGCGGTGACCACGTCATCGTGCGGCTTGCGGTGCCGGCGGGCGCGCGCGGGCTCCTCGACCGGCGCGGGATCGACCTTCGCGCCCTCGGACCACGGCGCGATCGTCGTGTTCGCGTTCTTCTCGATCGCCTCGAGCTCGCGCCGCTGGCGCGGCTCGACGAACATGATCGCCCGCCCCGAGCGCCCGACGCGGCCGGTGCGCCCGATGCGGTGCACGTAGACGTCGGGCGAGGTCGGCACGTCGAAGTTGACGATGTGGGTGACCGAGGCGATGTCGAGGCCGCGGGCGGCGACGTCGGTGGCGACGAGGATCGGCAGGCGGCCGCTCTTGAACGACAGCA
>JAXDGC010000394.1:0-8795 GCA_034665245.1 Solirubrobacteraceae bacterium
CACGCGAGTGACCGCGTACCTGGCCGAAGTCGCGGAGGGCGAGGCGCGGGGGAGCGTGGCGGCGGCATACGGGGAGATCCGGTCGACCATCGGGCTGCCCGTCGTGAACCTGGTCTACCGCCACCTCGCCACGGTGCCGGGGCGTCTGGAGGGCGTCTGGGAGCAGCTCGCCCCGGCGTTGCGCGAGCCCGGCACGCGGCGGATCGCCGACGGGATCGCCGCATTGGCGACGGCTCCCGGCGTGGAGGCCATCCCGGCCGCTTCGCTGGCAGCGGCAGGGGTCGATGCGGCGACGCTGGCCGCCGCCCAGGCGACGTTCGACGCGTATCAGCGGGGGAACGCGACGAACCTGATCGCCGTCGTGGCGCTCCTGCACGGGGTGGAGGGCCCCGCCTCGCGGCCCCTGGCCCAGCCGGCCGCGCCCGCCGGCGAGCCCGCAGGCGCGCTTCCCGCCATGGTCGCGCCGGAGCAGCTGGCCCCCGCGCCGCGACTGCTGATGGAGGAGATGAGCGCCGCGGTCACCGGCCGGTCGCGGCCTGTGTTGATCCCGAGCCTGTTCCGCCATCTCACCCAGCCGGCGGCGCTGCTCGCGCTGGCGTGGACGGTCTTGCGCCGTCCGTTGACATCCGCTGACTTTGAGCGGCGCGCGCACGGACTCGTCGCGGCGGCCAGGGTGGCCGTCCCGGGACTCGCGCTCGCCGTGCCGCGGGTCGAGGATGAGGACACGCGTGCTGCCCTCGGCCGCTTCCTCGAGGCGATCCCGCGGATGCTCCTGGTAGGGACGATGTTGCGCGCGGCGGTAGCCGAGGGGCTCGCGGACCGGGGGATCGCATGAGCGGCCGCTACCAGATCGTCGTGCTTCCCGGCGACGGTATCGGACCGGAGATCACGGAGGCGGGGCTGCTCGTCCTCGAGGCGGCCGCTCGCGACGGCGGCTTCGAGATCGAGACGGAGCTCCTCCCGGCCGGCGCCGTGGCGATCGAGGCGTACGGGGACCCGCTGCCCACCCACGTGCTCGAGGCGGCGCTGGGCGCCGATGCGGTCCTGCTCGGCGCCGTGGGCCTCGCGCATCCGCCACCGCTGGGCGAGCCGCGCCCCGAGGAGGCGATCCTCCGGCTGCGCGTCGCGCTGGGCGCGTTCGTCGACCTGCGCCGCGGGCGCTGCCTGCCGGGCCTCGAGCACGTCAGCGCCCTGCGGCCGGAGCTGGCCTCGCGCGTGGACATGATCGTCGTAAGGGAGGTCGCGGGCGGCATCTTCTACGGCGAGCCGCGCGGCCTCGAGCGCACCGAGGGTCGTCGGGTGGCCGTCGACACGTGCCGCTACGACGAGCAGGAGATCCGCCGCGTCGTCGAGGTGGCGTGCCAGATCGCCACCACCCGCGACGGCCGGGTGTGCTCCGTCGACAAGGCGAACGTGATGTACACCGGGCGCCTGTGGCGGGAGGTCGCCACCGAGGTCGCGGCCGAGCATGGCGACGTCGAGGTCGAGCACCTGCTGGTCGACGCCGCCGCGGCGCGGATGGTTGCCGACCCGGCCTCCTTCGACGTCGTCGTGACGGAGAACCTCTTCGGAGACATCCTCAGTGACACGCTCGCCGGCGTGGTCGGCTCGAGCGCGATGGTGCCCTCGGCCAGCGTAGGCGGCCGGACCGGGCTGTTCGAGCCCATCCACGGGAGCGCGCCCGACATCGCCGGCCGGGGCAGCGCCAATCCGGTCGGCATGATGCTCGCGCTCGTCGGGCTGCTGGCGATCGGTCTCGGCGAGCATGCCGCCGCCGCGGCCGTCGAGGGAGCGCTCCTGGCCGCCGTCGCCGGCGGCGCCCGTACGGCCGACATCGCGCAGCGGGGGGAGCGGGCTCTGACGAGCCGCGAGTTCACCGAGTGCGTCATCCAAGAGCTGGCGGCGCGGCCGCGCCCGGTCGTCGCATGAGCGCTCCGCAGGTGAGTGACTGGGCGGCCGCGCAGGCGATCGAGATGCTGCCGGGGGTCACGCTCCGGTTCGAGACGCTCGAGCGGGTGCTGCTGGCCCACATCACGCTCGCGCCGCGGGCCGCGGTGCCGCACCACAGCCATCCCGAGGAGCAGATCGGCACGGTGCTCGAGGGCTCGCTGCGGCTCGAGCTGCCGGACGGCGCGCGCGAAGTCGGCGCGGGCGCGACCTACCGGTTGCCCGCCGACGTCCCGCACGCCGCCGTCGCGGGGGCGGAGGGGTGCGTGCTGATCGAGGCGTTCAGCCCCCCGCGCGCGGCGTGGCTGGCCTTGCGGGGGGAGGCCGGCGGATGAGCACGGTCATGCTGCGCTTCGCCGAGCCGGACCTGCGCCGGTTCTCCGAAGCGGTCCTGTCACGCCTCGGTGCGCCAGCCGCCGAGGCGGCCGTCGTGACGGACTCCCTGATCGACGCCGACCGTCGGGGGGTGCACACGCACGGCCTCGTGCGCCTGCCCTCCTACTGCAACCTGATGCGCTCGGGCGAGGTGGTCCTCGGCGTCATCCCGCGGATCAGTCCTGAGGATGGCGCGGTCGGCATGATCGACGGCCGCCGCGGCTTCGGCGCCGTGCTCGGGACGTACGCCGTCGACCAGGCCATCCTGCGCGCCGGGCGACATGGCGTGGCGCTCGTCACCGTGCGCGACGCCAACCACTTCGGGGCGGCGGCGTACTACGCGCGCCGCGCGGCGAACGCGGGGATGGTCGCGGTGGCGGCGACCAACACCCCGGCGGTGATGGCACCGAGCGGCGGGGCAGGGCCTCGTCTCGGCAACAACCCGTTCTCGATCGCCGCTCCGATGCCCGCTGGGCGCCCGCCGTTCGTGCTCGACATGGCGCAGACGGCCGTGTCGCGCGGCCGGATCAAGCTGGCCGAGATGGCCGGCGTCGCGATCCCGCAGGACTGGGCGCTCGCGCCGGACGGCAGCGCGACGACCGACCCCACCGAGGCACTGGCGGGCGCGCTGCTCCCGTTCGGGGGCTACAAGGGCTACGGCCTCGCGCTCGGCGTCGAGCTCCTCGCCGGTGTGTTGTCGGGAGCCTCGCTCTCGCCCGAGCTCGTCAACACGGGCATGACAGGCCGGCGTTCGACCGTGACGGGCGAGATTCCCAACAGTGCCGTCGGCAACGCCTACCTCGTGGTCGATCCGGAAGCGTTCGTCGGCCGCGACGAGTACGTCGTGCGCATGGGTAGGCTCGCGGACGCGATCAAGGCGACTCCGTCGGCACCCGGCGTGGCCGAGGTGCTGCTGCCGGGCGAGCTCGAGGCGCGCAGCGAGGTCGAAGCCAACCGGGCCGGGGTCGCGCTCGACCCGTCCGGGGTCGACGCACTCGAGCGGCTCGGTCGCGAGCACCGCCTCGAGCTGCCGGCGCGGGTGAACGGAGCCGGCGAGGGGGTGGGCGCCGGTGTCTGAGCGGCGCGAGCTGCGGGTGTACTGCGCGACCCCCCATCTCGGGCACGGGGTGGACACCGACTCGCTGGACGCGGCGCTTGCGTTGAAGCCCGACGTGATCGTGGCCCAGGGGACCTCGACCGACCCGGGCGCCTACTACCTGGGCGCGGACGTCTCCTACATGCAGGCACTCGAGGTCAGAAGCAACCTGGAGGCCGTGATCCTCGCTGCTCGGCGTGCACGGGTGCCGTTCATCGTCTCGACCGGTGGCTCCGGGACCCGCGCGGCGCTCGAGCGCGAGCTCGCCGGCATCGACGCGATCGCGCGCGAGCAGGACGTCGCGCTCAAGCTGGCGGTGATCCACGGAGAGGTCGAGCCCGAGTGGGTGATCGGCAGGCTGCGGGCGGGAGCGCGCGCCCGTCGGATCGTCGACTCCCCGGACCTCCCGGAAGAGCTCGACGAAGAGACGGTCAGCAGTGCCACGCGGATCGTCGCCCAGATGGGACCCGAGCCGATCATGGCGGCGCTCGCGCGCGGGGACGTGGACGGGGTCGTCACCGGCCGTTCGCTTGACGTCGGGCTGTTCGTGGCGGTGCCGCTCATGCGCGGCTTCCCGACCGCGCTGTCGATGCACTTCGCGACGGTCATGCACGACGGCGCGCTCGCGGCCGTGCCGGGCAGCGGGGCCGACGGGCTGTTCGGGATCCTGACCGAGTCGAGCTACACGGTGTTCCCGACCAACCCGCAGCGAGCGTGCACGCCGCTGTCGGTCGCCGGCATGTCGTTCTACGAGCGGTCCAATCCGTTCGAGGAGCGGGTCCCGTCCGGAGTGCTCGACGTCTCGCAGGCCACCTACGAGGCGGTCGACGACCGCACGGTGCGCGTGCGCGGCGCGGCGTGGCATCCGGCTCCCTACACGCTCAAGCTCGAGGGGGCAAAGCTCCAGGGTTACCGGACCATCTGCATGGGCGCGTCCTACGAGCCGCGCTTCATCGCGGCGCTCGACGAGCTGCTGGCGCACACACGCGAGCAGGTGGCGCGTGCCTACGGGCCCGAGCGCGTGGGATCCTGGCAGCTGGAGTTCCGCGTCTACGGCCGCGACGCCCTGCGCCACGATGCGGACGCGCGCTCGGCGCCCCCCGGCGAGGTCGGCGTCCTGATCGACGCGATGGCGGCGGACCAGGCGCTGGCGAACGCCGTCTGCTCGGTCGCGCGCTCGGCGCTGATGCACGTCGGCTACCCCGGCCGCAAGACCACGGCGGGCAACATCGCGGTTCCCTTCTCGCCGGTCGAGGTCGAAGTCGGCCCGTCCTACGCGTACAGCATCTGGCACGCCCTGCCAGTCGACGATCCAGTCGCGCCGTTCCCGGCGCGCGTCGAGACCTTCCCTCGTGAGCTGACGTGACGACTCTCGACGACCTGGCGCGGGTGATCCGTTCCAAGAACGCCTCGCCGTTCCTGATCACGCTTGACGTGTTCTTCGAGCGACTCGAGGACTACGAGCGCGTCAAGCACTCCCGCGTCCTCGCGGCGGCGCGGATCGCGGAGCGCTACGGGCTGCCGGAGAGCGCCGTGAGCGGGCCGTACTACGTGGACCAAGCGCTGGGCATCAAGCTCACCCTGCTCAGGCGCCATCCGACCCACGCCCACGGCTCGAGTGACTGCTACGGGGCCCAGCAACACCTGCCGCTGGCATCGATGGAGGTGCCGGGTGGCTGACCCGGACATTTTCGCCGTGTTGCCGGAGATCGCGGACATCGAGGACGCCGGCCTGCGCGACGGCGCGGTGGCAACGTGGACGACGGTCTGGGAGCAGTCGGGGCTCGGCCCGCGGCTGCTCGAGGTGCCGTTCTCGATCGCGGCACCGGGGGAGCCGCTGGTCGGGCACATCCGCGTCGTCGCCGCGGCCGCCGAGGCGCTCGCCGAGGTCGTCGAGCGGCGCGGCCACCCGCCGGTCGACCGCGACCTGCTGCGCACCGCGTGCATGCTGCACGACGTCGACAAGCCGCTCATGGTCGAGCCGCTCGATGGCGGCGGCTGGCGCAAGTCCGCGGCCGCCCGGCGGATCGGCCACGCCACGCTCGGCGCGATGCTCTGCCGCGAGCACGGCCTGCCCGAGCCGGTTGTGCACCTGGTGCTCACGCACGCCGTCGCGTCGCCGCTCGCGCCCGAGCCGTTCGAGGGCGTGCTCCTGCACTACGCCGACTTCTTCGCGGCCGACACGGCGTTCTTCGATGCGGGCCATCCCCGACTGATGGACCGCTGAGCATGCACCCAACCCGACACACACTCCTGGAGGAGTCTCATGACATCGGATGACCTGCGCACGGCGATCGACGATCCCGACCGCCGCGCCGAGCTGTCGGCGGTCGAGCTGACCGAGGCCTTCCTGGCACGGATCGAGGAGTTGCAGCCGGTCATCAACGCCTTCATCACCACGACGCCCGAGCTGGCGCTCGAGGACGCACGCAGGGTCGACGAGCGTCGCGCCGCGGGTGAGAACCTGCCGCTTGCGGGCATGCCCGTCTCGATCAAGGACAACATCGACGTCGGCGGGGTCCGGACGACGGTGGCGTCGAAGTTCTTCGAGGGCAACGTGGCAGAGCAGGACGCCGAGGCGGTGCGCCGCATCCGCGAGGCGGGCGCGGTGATCGTCGGCAAGGCGATGCTGCACGAGTTCGTCTTCGGGGTGACCTGCGTCAACCCGTTCTACGGGACCTGCCGCAACCCCTGGGACGTGAATCGGATCCCCGGCGGCTCGAGCGGCGGGTCGGGCGCGGCGCTCGCCGCCGACCTCTGTATCGGCTCCTTCGGGTCCGACACCGGCGGCTCGGTCAGGATCCCGGCGCATCTCAACGGCGTCAGTGCCCTGCGTCCGACGTTCGGGAGCGTCAGCAGCCGCGGCGCGTTCCCGATCTGCTGGACGTTCGACACCGTCGGGCCGATGGCGCGCTCGATGGTCGACGTCGCCCACTTGTACGCCGTCATGGCCGGCTACGACATCGACGATCCGCGCTCCGCCGACCATCCGATCGCGGACCCCATCGCGGAGCTCGAGTCGGGCATCGAGGGCGTGCGTATCGGCGTGCCCTCCGAGTTCTTCTTCGACGAGCTCGAGCCAGGCATTGAGAAGTGCGTCCGGGACGCAGCGGCGAAGTTCGCCGACCTCGGAGCCGAGGTCTTCGAGACGTCGGTGCCGACCTCGGCGGAGGCCAACGACATCTGCTCGCGGATGATCCGCGCGGACGCGCTCGCGCTGCACCGCGAGCGCTACGAGAACCAGCGCGAGCTCTTCGGCGAGGACATCGTCCGCCGGCTGGCGCTCGGCTACGAGATCGCAGGTTGGGAGTTCGCGCAGATGGCCCAGTGGATGTACGACTGGCGGCGCGAGATGCGGCGCCTGTTCCACGACAAGGTCGACCTGGTGCTCACGCCGACGGCGGTTGCGACCGCG
This sequence comes from Solirubrobacteraceae bacterium, assembly GCA_034665245.1. GTDB lineage: Bacteria > Actinomycetota > Thermoleophilia > Solirubrobacterales > Solirubrobacteraceae > DASQFQ01. Next base: position 6,834 of record JAXDGC010000394.1, read on the forward strand.
CCCCTGATCGAGGGCGCGGAGATGATCGCGACGACGGCGAAGCTGACGCGCTTCACGTATCCGTGGAGCCTCGCCCACATGCCCGCGGTCTCGCTGCCCTGCGGGCTCGCCGACAACGGGATGCCGGTCGGCGTCCAGCTCGGCGCGGACCAGTGGCAGGAAGGGCTGCTGCTGCGTGCCGGCGTCGCTTACCAGGGCGCCACGGACTGGCACCGCATGCGCCCGCCGGCGCTCGTCGGAGTGGCGAGTTGACCCGCCATCCGCTCTACATATAATATTTATTATATGAACCGCCCGAGGAGGGGGAGGCTGTGATCGACTGGGACACGCAACTGCTGCGTGCGCTGCTGTTCGTGCCGGGGAGCGACCGCCACAAGCTGGCCAAGGTGGACAGCTTCGGCGCCGACGCCATCGTGATCGACCTCGAGGACGCGGTGGCCGACGAGGAGAAGACGGCAGCGCGCGCGACCACGGCGGAGGCGCTCCCGAACTACGACCAGGGGACCGTCATCGTCGTGCGCGTCAACGGCCGCCAGACCGGTCGCATGGTGGACGACATCACCAGCGTCGTCCGGCCGAGGCTCGACGCGATCCTGGTCCCAAAGGTCGAGGACCTCGAGACGCTGGCGGAGGCCGATCGCGTGCTGGCCGACGCCGAGCGCGACGCGGGGTTGCCCGTCGGCGAGATCCGACTGCTGGTGCTCATCGAGACCGCCCGCGGTCTCGTCGAATGCGAGCGGATCCTCGCGGCGGCGCCGGAGCGGCTGGTGACGGCGATCTTCGGGCTGGGCGACTTCTCGGTCGACATCGGCGTCGACCTGACGCCCGACGCGCTCGAGTTGGCCTACGCGCGCTCGCGCCTCGTCGTCGCGACGCGGGCGGCCGGGCTTGCCAAGCCGGTCGACGGGCCGTTTCTCGACCTCTTCAACGACGACGGTCTGGTCGCCGACACGATGCGCTCGCGGCAGCTCGGGTTCCAAGGCCGCGTGGCTGTGTACCCACCGCAGGTCGAGGGGATCCAGCGGACGTACAGCCTGCTCGCCGAGGAGGAGGTCGAGCGAATGCGCGTTGTGGTCGAGGCCTTCGAGGAGGCCGAGCGGCGCGGGGTCGCCTCGATCCGTGTCGAGGGCCGCTTCGTGGACTACCCGATCTACAACCGCGCGCGGGAGAAGCTCGCACGCCACACCGCCTACCAGCAAGCCGTGGGTTCGCCATGACCACGAACGGCGAAACCCCGCTTACCCTGGAGGGCATCAAGGTCATCGATGCGGCGAGCCTGTTCGCCGGCCCGGTGATCTGCACCCTGCTCGGCGACCACGGGGCCGAGGTCACGAAGGTCGAGCACCCCAGCGGCGACAACCTGCGCACCCTGGGGTGGAACAAGGACGGCGTTTCACTCTGGTGGGCGCTCGTCGGGCGCAACAAGCGCTCCGTGACCGCGAAGCTCTCAGACCCGCGCGGGGCCGAGATCGTCAAGCGGCTCGTCGCCGACAACGACGTGCTCGTGGAGAACTTCCGCCCCGGGACGATGGAGCGATGGGGACTCGGCCCGGACGTCCTGCACGAGATCAACCCCCGGCTCGTCATCGTCCGGATGACGGGCTTCGGCCAGACCGGCCCCTATCGTGACCGCCCTGGCTTCGGAACGCTGGCGGAGTCGATCTCGGGCTACGCGCACATCAACGGCTACCCAGACGGCCCTCCGACGCTGCCACCATTCGCGCTCGGCGACAGCGTCGCCGCGCTCACGGGCGCGTTCGCGGTGATGATGGCGCTCTACTGGCGCGACCACGGCGGCGGCAAGGGGAAGGGCCAGGTGATCGACCTGTCGATCTACGAGCCGTTGTTCTGGATCCTGGGGCCGCAGGCCTCGGTCTACGACCAGCTCGGCCAGATCCAGGGGCGGAGCGGCAATCGGGCTCCGTTCACGGCGCCACGCAACGCATTCCAGGCCGCTGACGG